>JBJLAY010000037.1:0-21433 GCA_045568475.1 Candidatus Poseidoniaceae archaeon
CTGAAGTGTTCAAACAATGGCTAGATGAAGGAAAAGAAGTTACAATTCTCGATACACGTAATGACTACGAAGTTAGAATGGGGACCTTTGAGGGAGCTGTTGATTTCGATATCGAAAGTTTTCGAGCATTCCCTAAAGCGGTAGAGGAATGTGATATTCCAAAAGACAAGCCAGTAGTAATGTTCTGTACAGGCGGAATACGTTGTGAGAAGGCTAGCGTAGTAATGCTAAACGAAGGTTATGAGGAAGTCTACCAAATCAATGGTGGAATCCTGAACTACTTCGAAAAGACTGGGGGAGCACACTGGGATGGAGAATGCTTCGTGTTCGACAGGAGAGTAGGAGTCTTAGGCGATCTAAGTGTTACAGATTCTGAGGTTTGCTGGGCTTGTAGAGAGCCACTAACTCCTGAACAAGCAGCAAGTCCAGAGTTCGTACGTGGAGTTTCTTGTCCATACTGTATTAGTTAGTAGTATATCTCGAATTAAGATAGCGAATTATGCGCTTAATTTGCCAACTCTTTGGAATTTCAAAATCTTGTTTCATGATTTCACGAACCTTTCTTTCGCCACCATTCTCTGATTCTTTTTTTACCAAATGCTGCTTGAATGCATTGTAGGATTCGTTTTTACCTTCCCAATTTTGTTTTAGCCAATCGTCAGAGGGAATATTATTGATTGATGTAAAATATTCTTTAACACCAGAAATATACGCTTCATCACTGCCAAACTCCATACTAAGACAATTTTCTTGTATTCCTAATATTATTTTTTCATCAGAATACAAGACTATTCTCGGTAAAATTTCATGAAATGAGGTTTTTAGTTTTTGAAACGCTATTACCTCTCCTTGGAGTGAATATAAAATCGCTTTTAAAGTATGAATTACTCTACTTTTGCCAATCAATTCAGCATTTTTCAACTCATCCCTGCAATCCTCTAGCATCTTGAATTTGAGATGATTTACTCTAAGCCACTTTATGATTTCCAAAAGTGAGTTAGGCTCTACAGGTAATCTTACTCCAGATGAACTATTCAGATTTTTTACAATATTCACTTGTTGATTAGAACTTTTATCTGAAGTTACCCGACTAGACGCGGCATCTTTGGACTCTGTTTGAGAGTCTTTATTCTCATTGCTTAAATCATCTAAGAATTGGATTATTTTGTCTACTGAATAGGATTTTTTTATTCCAAAGTCTTCAAACATTAATTGTCTGAGATTGCGTGGATCGGTTTTTGAATTTTCATGTTCTAAAAGTTCTACCTTCAGTTTGACATAATTTGATCTACCCTCACTTTGAACGCCCCAATTTTTGTTAAGCCATTCCTGCAAATCAAATTTATTATCAGAATTTTTGGTTTCTGTCTTTTTGGCTGATAATATTAATTCTGGCTCGCCAATATCTGACTCCTTTTGATTCCAGGAAATATCTACTGGCTCACTACAGTGCGGGCACCTGAAGTAACCAGTCTTTTTTTGAGGAGATTCAAAATTTGTTGGTAATTTGAAGATTTTGCCACAGGATTGGTTCTTACAAGTGTAATCTATCTTTTCAACTGGCCGGGAGGGAGTTATTATTCCTGACAAACTTCGAATCTTGTTTATTGAACCGATTACCAGTTTTTTCAACTTGCTTTTGTGTTGGGGATTCCGATCTTTGATAAATCTGTTAATATCTATTTCACGTGTTTTTACGAACATCTCATCCAAATCTGTAAAGTCGGGGATTTGATATGCAGACTCTGTAAGTGAAATATAACACCATATTGCAAATTTGTAGATTTCAGCTTGATTTGATGGCCAATTTGAGCGCAATTCATTGTGCGATGTTGTCCCTAAAAATTTAGTCATTACGGAATTACGTGCTTGATTGCAATCTTGGCACATCGGAGTAATATTATCATCACTTTCTGTACCTCCAAGTACCAAAGGGTGTATGTGTTCCTTAGTACAATTCTTTTTTGTCAATTTAACATTGCATGTCGGGCATTTATTCACCCTATTGATCCAAATTTCTTTTTGATGATGATTCCAATTCTTTCTTTTTTGCATCTCATTATCAGTCTTGAAAAATGTCTCTACCCTTTTTGTAACAGCTTTATACTTCTTGAGGATTTTATTTTCCATTATCACTCCTCCTCTGAAGCATTAATTTTGTCTGCAAGTTCATTTTTTCGTTCTAAAAATACAACTAGAATATTATGGAAATTATCTGCTTTCTTCTTTGAACCCTTCAACTGTTTATGCGAAGATTCAGCTCCACTACGAAGTTCATCGATCAATTGATTCTTTTTGACTACTTCTTCATGGCTCGATTGGGCATCCTGCGCTGCATTTTGAACTTCTTTGTGAGATTCTTGATGCGATTCAACAAGTTCGTCCCATTTTTTTTGATTAAACAATGGAGGATTCGCTTTCATAATGCTCATTTCATTTGTTAAATTATCTCGCTTCTTTTTCAATTTCTTTACTTGCAAATTTTCAAGGTTCCTTAAACTGATAAGTTTTCTAACCTCATTGATTTTTGCTCTGACTTCTTCATTCAATCTATTTCGCTCCACAGTATAATGCTTAGTCGTCTCATTTTGTCTGTCTCTTTTCTTCCTCAATTTGTTTATTCCTTTTTTTACAAATTTATATTCAGATCTTGCTGATTCAAAATTAGAACAATCATACATCATATCCAGGTAATCAAATACAGATTTTGATGGATCAAAGACCAATTCCAGGTTAATTTGTTTGCTATTTTTCATTGTATCACTCCTTTGTTAATTGTTCTAACAGCAAAGCCAAAGCAATTCCTCCGGCAGCACTTGCCGCTCCAATTAAAGCCCCAGTGAATACATCCGACATTGTGGTTTTTGCAGATTTTTCTTTGAGTTTTTGAAGTTGATAGGCTACTGTTGACTTAGAAAGGCCAACTATTGCAGCAATCTCTTCTAAAGAATGTCCTGTGCCTCGAAGTTGTACAATTTGAGCAATTTGCTGCTTTGTGGCCATGACACCCCTAGGAACATGTCCTAAATAAGTATTGTTTTTAGGAATTATTCCTAAAATTGGCCTTTTTTTAGGAAACTTTACTATTTCTAATACCACTTAATGACACCACTTATTTTTTGATATTATTAAGGAGATAATCTAGTACAGCCTCCCAATTAGGATACTTTTCTGAACCAAAATTAATCCATTCTTGCCCCTCATATAATCCAAACTCCAAATAGAAGCGTGCTAGATGAAGAGATTAGTTGTAATTCAACTAGCTTCGAGATAGTAAGCAACATTGATGATTCCTGCAAAGGTAACCCATGCAATGTATGGCCAAATCAGGTAAGACGCATTTGGCTCTGTTTCGTATACCATATAGGCATAGATTGTTGAAAATACAATCATGACAATTATCATCATTAACGATTGGAAGTACTTAGAATCGTTGAAGACCGAAGGCCAAGCCAAATTTAGAGCCAGTTGGGTAAGGAATAAGGCGATTACAATATAGAAATAATTTATTTCATTTCTTTTACTTAAAACCATAAAAAAACTAATTGCAATACAAGTGTAAAGTACTGCCCAAACAGGGCCTACGATCCATCCAGGTGGTTGGAAGAAGGGCTCGTATTCTGAATCAAATGTCAATTAGAACACCATGCCCATTCCGATTGTCTGCATGAACTCCCATGCATAAACAACTTGGATATCAGTTTCCAATTAATTTGTAATCATCAGAAAGTGGTGTAGCACCGGTTTCCATTGAAATGATTTGACCATCTTTGAATCTCATGAACGACATAACTGCTTCAGAGTCTGAACCGTTTGCGAAGTGAACTATTGAATGAGCCACTCCAACTTCATCATTCTCAAACAGAATTCGGTTGTTTTCTGATTTCGGTGCGTTTCCACTTCTTACGAATCCCAAAATATCGGACTTGCCCATGGTTATGCCACCAACGTGTGGATTGAACACACAGTCATCGTGTATGAGTTTCTCAAGTGTCTCGGCATCTCCATTTTCCCAGGCTTTGTTGTATGCATCTATTACAGGCATGGTTCGACGAGTGTGATTTGATGTTTAATACAGTCGGATAATGGTTCACAAGGTTGTGTAAGTTGCATAAACCCGATTGGATTCTTGAATTCGAAAAAACGCCCTGAAGAAATTGTATTGCCTTCCGGTTGAGGTTAGAGCAAAACGTTAGGGCTAATGACATGGTTTCATAAGTGAGAAGAAAGTCATCATCTAATAGAACTGGTGAAATTAGTGAATATTGGATTTCTTGATAGAATTGTAAGACTGCTCACCGGACTTGGAGTAGTATTCTTTGACTATCTATCTAATGCCAGTTGGGAAATAGTATTCCTTGTGTTTGGAGCATGGAGTGTGACAACTTCTGTTTTTGGATGGTGCCCATTCTACAAAGTATTCGGCGTGCGAACATGCCCTACCACATTCCAGATTGAACACCAAACTAAGAATACTGAATGATCATTCGAGTATGTCTTCGGTTTTGGCAGTAAATGTTAGGGCAGATGAGTCCTCGACTGCAACCACTCCTCTGATGTTGTGAATATCTCGTAACTCATCTGTAGGTGGTGCGACTTTAATTCGGCTATCATGGACCATTATCGAATTACCAGGAGCTGCGACTACTCCGCCTTCAGGCAACCACAACCCAATCGCCCCAATCTCATGATGATGAGAAATTATCAGATTTCGTCCCGCATCATCTTCGTCTACACGTAGTACTACCAATGATGAACCAGAAGGAATTAATCTTGAGGCATCCTGCCATTCAGTCCAAGTTTCATCAAGAGGTTTTGATAATTCAGAAGTGCGTTGATCGATATCAGAAATCTTAGCAGCGAACTCTTCAGAAGCTTCATCAGAGATGTGATTTAGACCATCTAGTAGTTGTCTAAGCCCTTCGTATTGCGGGATGTCGTTGTCGTTCAATGCCGAATTTGCTAACAATAAAGTCTCTGCCAGCATATCCAATTTTTCGTTTTGTCCCGACTCGATTGCACATTCCATCGCTTCATCAAGAATCTCAATTGCTAGACCTGGGCGATCGATTGCTAAGAGTGAATTCCCGATGCTAGTTAGTACTGAAGTAGATTCGATTTGGTCTTCACTGACAATAGAATTGGCAGCATCTAAATGCGACTTTGCTAATTCCTCTTCACTACATAAATGACGAGAAATTCCAGCGAGTACTAGGTGTCCAAGCCGGTTAACTCCAATCACCTGGCTCTGTCTATCTGCAGTCTCAAACAACATTGCTGCACGATTCCAATTACCGGCTGCTAAAGCCAGTAATCCCAACTGATGCATTGCCCTCATCTCGGCACCCATATCATCTACCAATGTTGCATTGTATAGGGCTCGAGAAAGATGCAAGCGAGAAACACGTAGATTACCTGCCATCTTTGATAGCATTCCCAATGCAGACTCCATACGATATAGATAGCCAGCCATTGCTCTATGTGCTATCTCTGCCATCTCTTCTCCAAGAGGTGCTAGACCATTCCCTATCGTCTCTAAGATATCACTTAGCATCTCAACTGATGAGTCGTATGCTTGATTAATGTCATCAGATGTTCCATCAGAAGTCATTGAGGACAAATGTTCATCTAAACGAATGACAGGAGCGCATATATCTGGAAGTGAACCGAGTTGATTGAGCATCGATTTCTTGACTTTCTCTCCTCGTATTGAGCGATTAAGTGCTGATATCAATTTACTCTCATCTGAAGAAGTTACATCCTCTGTTACTTCTGCTAAAGCAACACGAGAAGATAGTAATGAGTCTACCATCCAAGTCAGTTTTGCTTGAATGTCATATTGGCCTGCCCTACTGATTGCGTAACGCATCTCCGCTGCCCTTACTCTTCGAGATAAACTTCGTAACCTAGACCTCTGTCCGCTATTTCCTAAATCTGCTAATCTTTGCAAAAAGGTAGATGGCGGGCATGTTTCAAAATTTAAATTGGCTTTTTCGCCAGTGGTTGTCATTTTGTAATCATCAGAAACTAGTGTCACCTTTTTACCTTCATGAGCTAATTTTGAGCCGAGAATCATCAATGAAAGATCTACATCCTGAGGCGATGCTTTTTCGCCAATATGCTGAGCGAGTGCCCTAACTTCTGCTTCATCAATAGTTACTGTGATCAAAATATCCCTGAACTTTTCCAAAAGGTTCGGTTGACCTGCCCATCTTTGGAAGCGAACAGTTCGAACCTCGTCATGTACTCCAGGAGTGACATAGAGAGCAGATCCTCCCGAATCTAAAATGTTTGAAAGGTCTTTCAGAAAGTTATCTGGAGCCATAGAACCTACGTGAATAAAAACAGTTCGAGTCTACTACCCAAGCATTGGACATAACTGCCGATAAAGGGACCCATTAGTTTGTTTTACCGCCTATATTGAACGGATTCAATTAGACGATTCTACACGTTTTCTCTCGAGATTTCTCTCAAACCAAATTGGACCGCCAGGCGGTATTGCTGCAAGCATTCCTTTGATTGCAGTATTCATATCCATTCGACCCTGACGCTGTTCCCACCAAACAAGAACGATGTACAAGATGAATAATCCACCATGAATGGGCCCGATTATTTTCACCAAAATTTCATTCCCACCAATGTATTTCAACGGCATAGCGATGAAAAACAAAGAAATGGTTGAAATGGTTTCTAGGATTCCAGATACTCTAAAGAAACTCAAAATTATGCCTCCACCATAGGTCTGCTTGAACCACAAGACGGGCACAATTGGTCGTCAGTATCAGCGTAATCATGGTTACATGCTGGGCAAGATGATGCTAGAACAAGTTCGCCTGCTGACGAAATCGTTTCCCCAACAAGAGACAGTTTTCCACTCTCTAGTTCTCCCACAGAATAACGCCCAGGGCCTCCCATTTGTGTCAAGATATCTGGAGGCAAAGTCACTGTTCCCATTTCATCAACAATCAATTCTCTACCTTCAGACAGGTTCTGAATGTCTAGGTCAGTACCGTGTTCTGCTACGAATCTTCCATCTCTTAATTCCAAAGACCTATCTGCAAACGCTGCAACTTCTTTTGAGTGAGTAACTAGTAAGAACGCAACGTTTTGGTTCTCGTGTAAATCCTTGAATAATTTCAGAACTTCACGACTGGTAATTGGGTCTAGTGCACCTGTTGGCTCATCTGCCAAAATTAAACGTGGATTTGTGATCAATGCTCTAGCGATGGCAACTCGTTGCTGTTCTCCACCAGAAAGCATCGATGGCAATCCCTTGGCTCTATGACCAATTCCTAATTCCTCCATCAATTCAAGAGCTCTTCTTTTGGCTTCTTTAGGTGAAACTTTCTGATGACGAAGAGGTTGAGCAACATTGTCTAATGCAGACAAGTGAGGAAGTAAATTTCCTTCTTGGAAGATGAAAGATACTGTTTCTTGACGTAGTTTAACTAATTCCTTACCGGTTAATCTAGTCATGTTATTTCCATCTAGAGCAACCTTACCCGCACTAGGTTTCATTAATCCTCCAAGACATTTCAGTAGTGTAGATTTACCAGAACCTGACGGCCCTACCACTGCAACTGCTTCGCCTTCTTTGACATTCACATGCAGCCCTCTAAGAGCGACTACGTTACCATCTTCTGCCTTAGATTCATAGACATGATACAAGGAATCTGCTTCTAGGATTGTTGGTTTTTTAGACATCTTCACTCCCCCTTCAATACGCTAGCAAGATCAGATTTCAGCGCCTTCCTCGTAGTTACTAGTAGCGCAGTAACTACTGCTGCAAACACTGCTAGAGAGACTACTGCTAGTTCGAACCATGGCCAAACCAGTTGCCGATCTATCGCTGAAGTCGTATCAGAACCCAATATTTGGAAGATAAATCCAAACACGTTAAACAGTCCATTGAAAGACAGTGCAAGCCCCATTCCGAGCAGAATACCTAGTGCCATCGATACGATAACAATCGAGAGAATCTCGAACAATACTAGTCTGATGATTTGGTTAGGACTTGCCCCGATTGCTTGCAAGACGGCTAATTCCTTCTGTCTTTGATTTAGAACTAGAGACAGGAATACGAACGCTGATGCTACTGCTGCAACGCTAGCAACAATGAATTGAAGCGAAAGTAATCCTGGTGTACCAAATATCAGTCCACCATTACGCTCAACTGCATCATGGGCAGTCTCCCAATCAATTGTGCTGTTGAACCTTTCATCGGCTTCGATATTATTCTTCAAGGCGGTTAGATCCTCTCCTTCAACACCGTCTACTTTGACAATCCAGTTGTTTGAAAACAAATTGTCAACTCTGTTATCACCGACTAGTTCTCTGTATCCAGATTCCCCAATTACGACGCTAGTAGACATCAAATCTTCTGGAACACCTGGTATGAATTCGTGTACTCCGATGTACCTGAGTGTTGTATTATACTCCTCTACATCTACTGATTGAGTTGTCCAATTATACGATTTATCTTCCCATATGAATTCGACATCTTCGGTATTACTGCTGCTCTCTGACAGCAATATGTCACCGTAGTCATCTCCGCCTTTTCTTCCAGATCCCCACAGATCCATTGCATATGCAGCATCTTCACCCGCTGAGAAACCACCTTCTCTGTAAGCATCTAATGCATCTGAAGTGTCATCACCTGGTATCGCTTGAGGGAACCATCTCAGAATATCTTCTCCTTCATCCAGTAGTACATATGCTGTAAGCTCCTCTCCTCCATCTGGAATCAGTGCAATTGTAGGAACAGTAACTGCTAATGCCGTTACTTCATTGTCACTGATTTCTTGAATCATTGATTCAATTTCAGTTGCAGAATAGTTTTCATTTGTCACAACTTGTAAATCGCTACCTACCTGTAAATCGGCAGTTATCTCGTCGACTTGTGTACCTGTGTATCCTTGAACTGCTGCGAGAGTAACGATGGATAATGTTAGGAGCATAATTACTGCCAAGCGGTTTACAGATTCTGTGGAACCACTACCTTTGAGACCTCTCTTAACATCTGAAAGAAGAGGAGTTCTGCTAAAGAAGAACTGCATTATTCTTGGACCTGCGGCTCCAATTTTACCCAGTAATAGAGCGCCACCTATCCAAAGCATGAATGGACCAAACACATTGATTAGTCCTTCAACAAACCAGTTGGTAAGAATACCATCTTCGCTTCCGTTCATCTCTAGATATGTATCGATTGCACCAAGCGAGCCTACCAAGAATAGTGTCCAGTGTAACCAAACCTTAGGCTTAGCAACTTTTTGCACACGGCTAACTCCTTCATCGATTTCTAACTCCATGAAATCACGAGTTCGTGACCTACCAAACAACAGTGCAAGACCTAGAGTTGTGATTGCTGTGAATAGCGTTGCTGTGAAACTCAGGCTAGGATCTACATTGAAACCTAGTGCTTCGAATTTCATGAATCCAACGCTAGCAAGAACGACAGGGACCGCTGCCATGGCTAGAAGATAACCTGCCAACCATGCAACAAATGACACTACAGCTAATTCCAGAAGTACCATTCCTCTCAGGTCTTTGGCTGTAGCCCCAATTACCCTATGAATTGAAATCTCACGTCTACGTTGTTCTAATGATAGTATCAAACCGTAAATTAATACTGAAAGAGATAGAACGACAATTGGCACCATGATAACATAGTCAAATGCTTGAATAAGGCCAAGGAAGATTTCCAAGAAATCAATTGTTCCACCAACGATATCGACGTAGTAAATTTCAACTTCACCACCGGCAAACTCCTTTTCCTGAACCTCCATGCTCAAGTCATCCAACCAATCAGAAGCATCTGCAGTCGAGGTTGTAGGTAGTAAAGAGCGTTCTAATGTTAGTCCGAAATAAAAGTGGTCATAATCTACCAAAGTTGTTCTTTGGGATTCGTTTAGTACACTCCAGGTTGCATATATTGGATTGGCAGCTAATGTTGGATTCCCTTGAGGCCATGGGTCATAGATCCCAAGAATGGTCAAGTTCTCTACTACCATTAGAACCTGACAATGTTCGACTTCTCTGGAGTTGTATATCTCTCCTTCACAGTCTTCAGCCTCAATATCAAGAGCAGATTCTACCGTGTATGCAAATTCTAACCTTTCCAAGAAATCTCCTGCTTCAGCGCCTGCTTTACTTGCCACGTCTGATGGGATGTAAACACCCCTACTGACCTCGACTTCTTCCGGTGTTGCCCAACTTCCTCTCTCATAGATTATGTTCTCTGACAGCCGATCTGCAAGAACACCATCAAAGGCCCCTGGGCCGAGGAATGTGATTGCCCTCTCATCGGAAATTGGAGGGCCGTTATTGTATTCGTAGTCCCAGATATCTTTGCTTTCCCAGTTCCGTAATTGGTCTGATGAATTGATATCCTTCATCCCCAATGGAAGTGCCATCCAAACATCCTCATTGCCGAAGGTAAATTGACCATGAATCCCCTTTTTACCATAAACTATCGTACAATCAGAAAACTCTTCCATGGCAGTAAATTCATCACAAACTTCGATTAGAGTAGCGGTATTGTTTGTCCAACCTTCTGTACCATCTGCTGGCGGATTTTTGAACTCTACTTTGGCATCAAAAATATTGTTCTCTAAAGATTCTTCAAAGAAAACTTGTGATAGACCAACGCCATATGAAAGAACTGTTGTAATTACCAAACTTGCTAGAAAGACTCCAGCAAAAACAGCCATTCCGCGCTCTCTTCCTCTCCAAGCCCCAATTGTTGCAAGACGTAAATTATCAGGAGTGTCGCGAATCTTGCGAGGTAATTCATGACGAAGATAGTTCAATGCGGCTGAAGTTTTGCTCATTCCTCTTCACCGTCCTCATCAAGTCCCCAAGCGGAACGAATATCGCTAGCAGCAACTAACCCATCACGCATCAAAAGCATTCGATCTGCTTTACTTGCTAAATCAGGGTCGTGTGTAACCATCAGTATAGAAATCGGATTTTCTTTATCATGACACAAGTCCTTGAACAGTTGTAGAACTTCTGCGCCCGAGGCTATATCGAGATTTCCAGTTGGCTCGTCTGCCAATAGTAGCGGACGGTTGCCAGCAATTGCACGTGCAATTGCGACTCTTTGCTGTTGACCTCCGGATAATTGATCTGGAATATGGTGCATCCTGTCACTGAGGTTTACCTTAGCAAGTGCATCCTCTGCTCTCTTTAGAGCTTCTTTGGAAGGCACGCCAGATATCTCAAGTGCCATAGCAACATTGTCTAATGCAGATAGGTGATCAAGAAGATGGAAGTCCTGGAATATCCATCCTACGAGAGTTCTTCTAACATCCACAACCGCTGAAGGGTTCTTGAGACCATAGTTTCGGTCTTTCAAACCGATATCTCCTGAATCTGCAGGCAGTAAACCGCCTATGATATTCAAGAGCGTGGACTTGCCGCAGCCCGATGGCCCCATCAAAGCGACTAGCTCCCCTTTCTCGAGTTTCATCTCGATGCCTTTGAGAACTTGCAATTTATTGGAACCTGAGCCGAATGATTTGGTTAGCCCTTTCACATCTAACATACTAGACACCTTATCTAGCATCATCAAGTGATTCTATATCAAATGGTGTTTGGTTTTCCCATCTAAGTAGGGAACTGAAAATAGTTACTGGGAACCGAAAGTCAGTTTTCTAAACCAATTAAGGATCCCATTGCTGGAAAAAATCCCATTTCGGTATTGCTGTTTGTCCATCACTTCGTCAACCCAAGTATCTAGTTCGCGGTCCATGTTGTTTCCCCAGTTTACTTTTGGAACCGGTCCTATAATGGTCTTTGGGTTTATTTAGCAAACTAAGTGTTGTACAGGTTACTTAATTGGATGCCGACAATATCAAAGCAGAACTCAGAGCGAGAATGGCTGAGACCGACATTAGATTGATCGTATCAATGGATGATTTCTTGCATATGTTAACTCGTCAAGATAGAATTGCAGACTACGCACAGAATGTGGCGGAACAATTGAGTTTCAGAGAACTGTATAGTGACAAAAAGGCTAGGAAGATGCTGAAGGAGATGGCTGAGGCTGTTTCTGAAACAGTCGCAGTCTACGAAGATACAGTTCTAGCAATGCGTGACTTATCTATTGGTGGAGAAACAAAGATTGCAAAGGATAAGGTTGCAAAGTTGATCAAAGAAGTCAATCTGAAAGAGCACGCTGCTGATGAAATAGAAGCTAAGGCTGCAGCACATGTATTCTCCACTGGAGACGATGATGCACTTGCTGCAATGCACATGTACCGTGTATTGCAAAGAATGGATGATGTTGCAAACGCTTGTGAGAAAGCCGCTAATGCCTTCTTGCCAAGTCTCTCAAGATGAGGCTTGAATAGCATCGAGACGTTTTGCCATTATTCTCTTCCACACGGGAGGGAATATGGCTAGCCAAAGGCAGGCATAATATCCGCTAGGCAATTGAGGTGATTCTTCGTAAGAGCGTAGATCCCACATCGGAGTGCTAGCTTTCAGGTGATGTGCAGGATGAAGTGGTAATTCTAGTAAAGTCCAACGAGACCATACGCCTCTGTGTTCCCAGGAATGCATTGCTGTGTGTCTCTCACCAACCTCTCTTCTTAGGCCATAATGTTGTAAATAATTTACATATTCTAGGAGGATTATTGCTAGGCCCGCTTGGATTAAGAATGCTCCAAGCATTGCACTGGAGAGCCACCACAGCGTTGCTAGAAGTCCTAGTTGCAGAATAATGCCATGAAGAATAGGGTTGGATAATGCCTTCTTTCCCTTGTCGGCGTGTGTCTTCCATGCCGAGATATATTGCAGTGGGATAGTCATCATAATCTGGGTCCACAAACCTCTACCTTTAGGGGAAGAAGCTGGGTCTTTCACAGTCGCATAGTGGCGATGGTGACCATGATTATGTTCTGTAGTGAAATGCAAGTATAGCACTAGAAGTAAATTCAATCGGGCTACTCGCCACATGAATGAACCCTTCCTTCTGTGTCCGGCTTCATGTGCGTTTATAATGCCCGAAATCCCGCTAACTACGCCTACCGATAATCCCCCTAAAATCACAGATGACCCAAAACCGTCAAGGTTTGCTCGCCAAATCAGAACTCCGATTGCAGAATACATGAAAAGTGCATGAGCAACAAGTAAACCATTCCAAGGAGTTGAAGATGAATTACTTCGCTTAGGGGAACTTTTTGGAGAGACTAGGTCAATCAGTGGACAAAGCCCTAGAGCGTATACAAAACCCGCAAAACACCACCATCCACCTTGGTAAATTCCTGCAATAGTAATGATTGGAAGAAGAAAGCCTAGCAAGTGAGGATGCCATGACTCCTCCCTTTCCTCCATAAACAGGCCAAGAACTACCACCTCATGAAGCGTGGGGTTGAAATCGGCAATACCGCTCAGATAGGCATGGACCCACTCCTAAAGGCGAAGTTGCAAAAACAACGTTACCACATTGTGGGTGAACATGGTGGTGTCAAAATTTGCCACTGGACAAAGGAATCTTTGTTGAGAGATCGACAATGCTACAAAGGTCGTTTTTACGGCATTGCAAGCCATAACTGCATGCAAATGTCCCCCGTTGTTGACCAATGTAATCTAGCATGCTCCTATTGCTGGAGAGAGCCACACATGGATACTCTAGAGTTGACTGACCAAGACCCGCTTGAGATGTTGTATGAATCTGTAAAGGCTCAACGAAGACTTCTTTCTGGATTTGGAGGCAACCCTAAGGTTCCTAAAGAGAAGTTTATCGATGCACAGAACCCAAAGCACGTTGCTATTTCTCTAAACGGAGAGCCTACACTTTACACAAGGCTTTCTGAATATATCGAGTTGTGCCATTCTCATGGAATGACTACTATGTTAGTTACCAATGGTACACTGCCAAAGGTTCTGGAAAAATTGGATACGCTACCAACACAATTGTATGTTTCAGTCGATGCTCCAAACAAGGAAGTTTTTGATGAGATATGCAGACCTAAATGGAACTCTGCAGCATGGGATAAATTCGATGAAACTATCGACTTACTACCAAGTTTGGATACAAGAATCGTTTGCCGTCACACTTTGATTAAAGGACGAAATATGAAGCCGGAACATATCCCTCAATATGCTGCACTAGACAACAGAGCAGACCCTGATTGGATTGAATGCAAGGGATATGTTCATGTTGGAAATTCTCGCGAAAACCTCACTGCTGAGAACATGCCATTCCATGAAGATATTCTGGAATTCTCCAATGCTCTAGCACCATTGACTGACAGAAAGTTACTGGATGATTCTCCTCCTAGCAGAGTTGCATTAGTAGGGCGAGAAATAGTACCAATCCCAATACCTGAAGCGACAATGCATTTCCCTGAAGATTTAGGAATTGCTGAATCTGTCAAACATCTAAAAATCATTCAGTGAGGGATAATTTTGCGAAAAGTAATGCTGGCTAGAGGAGGGGCAATGTCCCCATACTCTGGTTTAGGAAGTACTCATTCTGCACTTCTTGAAAGACTGAAATCAGATACTGTTGAAGGATACCAACTTGGAAGTGTCCATGAATATGAAATGAGTAAAAATCCAATCAAAAGATTGTGGCGAAGATGGAAAAGCGCCCCAAAAAAGGTTAGTCAATGGGCAAAGGCGCATGACATAGTCCATATTACTGACCAGGAACAAGCCGGATTAGTTCCAAAAGCAGGTAAATCCGTTGTGACTGTGCATGATTTATTCCACTTGTTTCCTTCTCAAAGAGAGGGAGTGGAAATCGGAGATCACAAGCCTTCTATGCTTAGGAAAAGAGATCTAAATAAAATCAAAAAAGGTATTTCTAGAGCTGATTTATTGATATGTGTTTCAAAGGATACACAACAAGAATGTGAAATGAGATTCCCTGGTATTGCTACAGCTTGGATACCTCATGCAATCAACCTCGAGGCTTACGCAGTAGAGACAGAACGCCCTTCTTGGTTCAAGAGCGGATGTAACCTACTGGTTATTGGCAGTGAAGAAGCGAGGAAAAGAGTAGACTTTGCAGTAGAAGTTTGTGGGGGAATGAATGTAACTCTCCATAAAATTGGAGCAGAATCTTCGGTTAAATCAAAACAGCAATTATTGAATCTCGCTAACGAGGTAAACTGCAATCTAAACTGGATTGGCAGACTAGAACAGAATGAAATGATCGCTGCATTGCAACATGCAGATGCCTTACTTTTCCCTTCTATTGCAGAAGGTTTTGGGCTTCCACCCTTGGAGGCATACGCAGCAGGTACGGTAGCACTCGTAGCGGATGCACCAGCCCACAATGAAATTCCATTAGAGCACCATATCTTGCCTAAAGACGATATTCAAATGTGGCGTACTGCAATAACAGAGTTGAATGATGAAAGCGATGAAGTAAGGACAAGAGCCGCTGATTTCTCAGTAGAGAAATGGAGCCAAAGGCTCCAAGAAGCATACAATTCGTTATTCTGATTATAGTACGACTCGCCGTTTACTTCATTGAGGTGTTTGAGGTGGCAGCAGTTATGCAGCCAGTACAGAGTGTAGCAATCATCGGCGCCGGCAACATGGGTTCAGGTATTGCCCAGAAAACCGCTCAAGAAGAATTTGATGTTCAAATGGTAGACCGTGAAGCACAATGGGTCGAACGTGGTCAGACGATTATTGCTGATTTCCTTTCTGAAGCTGTTGAAAGAAGAATCTTCTCGCCGCAACAAGTTGCAGATATTCAAGGACGAATTACTGGAGTCATTGGTACTGAAAACACATCCCCTGACACTGACCTAGTTATCGAAGCGGTTTTCGAAGACTTTGACATCAAGACGGCGGTTTTCAATACGTTAAACGAAGTCTGTGGGGACAAAACTATTCTTGCATCCAACACATCATCTCTTTCGGTCAATGACCTGTCAGCAGCATCTGGCAGACCTGACCGATTTGTCGGTCTGCATTTCTTTTACCATCCTGCCAAGAACAGGCTAGTAGAAGTCATTCCTGGAGAAGACACATCTGCAGAAACAATCGCTAGAACCGTACAATATTGTCGTGGCCTTGGAAAGGTAGTCATCCTGTGCAAAGACCGCCCTGGATTCGTTGTAAACCGGTTTTTCGTACCTTGGTTGAACGAGGCATGCCTACTACTGCAAGAAGGAATTGCTAGCGCTGCTGCAATCGACGCAGTTGCTATGAAAGCGTTCAGAATAGGCATGGGGCCTTTCGCATTGATGAACCTTACAGGTCCTCCAATCGCACTGCACTCTACAGACTATCTTGCAGAGCAACTTGAGACTCCAAGATATGTGGGTGCTGAAAATTTGCGAGAAATGGTTGCGGCTGGAGACCAATGGGAAATTGGAGATGATGTTGATTGCGATGAAGAGGCTGCAGAAACAATCCGTGTCAGACTATTGGGCCAAGTATTTGCAGTTGCAGGTCAAATTGTTGATGAAGAGATTTGTTCACTTGAAGACGTAGATCGTGGAGCAAAGGTTGGACTAAGATGGGCTCGTGGGCCTTTTGAATTAGCAAACCGTTTGGGAATCGATGAAGCAAAATCAATGGCTGAAGACTATTGTGAATTAGCTAACTTCCCAGTCCCTGAAGTTTGGAAAAGAAACGATTCATTCGATTTCAGTTACGTAGATTTGGCTGTAAAAAATGGAATTGCAACTGTCACAATCAATCGACCTGAAGCAATGAATGCTCTGAATGAAACTGTAGTTAATCAGTTGGGATTAGCACTGGATAAAGCAAACGCTGATGATTCGGTTAGAACAATTGTACTCGACGGGGCTGGCAAAGCATTCGTAGCTGGCGCTGATGTGAAATTCTTCGTCGATAAAATTCGTGCGGATTCATTCCCTGATATTTACGACTTCACAGCAAACGGTCATGTTGTCCAAAACAAGTTAGAATCATCATCTAAGACTACTATTGCACTAACCACAGGCTTAGCACTTGGTGGTGGACTAGAACTGGCCCTGTCGTGTGATTACCGAATCGGTACTCGCAAAACTCAATTCAGGTTCCCAGAAACTAGCATCGGTATCTTCCCTGGCCTAGGAGGAACCCAACGTCCTGCTAGAATCTCAGGAATACCTGCTGCAAGATGGGCAGTATTAGCTGGAAACTTCATGGATGCTAAGACCGCTGCAGACTTAGGATTAGTTACCAACCTAGTAGATATTGCAGAAGTAGACTCGACTATTAGTTCACTAGATTCCAGCGGTAAGCCGGAAAACAAGTACCCTGGGAAACCTGCAAACCCTGATTCTAAAGTTGCTAAATTTGCAAGTTCATTCTACAGTGATGAGAATATAGCAACCGTCCTTGCAGGAAATTGTCCTGAAGGTTTTGATTTGGAAGACAAGGGAGTCTCTCGTCAGATGAAGTCTCTATCACGCACTGCTCCAATCGCTCTTTCACTCGCAAACGATTTGATCAATGCTGCAGGAAACACCGACCTGTCAGAAGGACTAGGGCAAGAATTGGGTAATCTGGAAACTATATTTTCTACAGATGATGCATTAGAAGGTTTGAGTGCTTTAATCGAAGGAAGGAAACCTACCTATCAGAACTCTTGATAGTGTTTCTATTACACTATGTTTTATTTCTGACACCTCTTACCGAGTGTATGCCCGAGCCTCCACTAACTCTTGATAGTGCAATTCTTGAAGATGTTGAATCACATATTGAGGATACAATTTCTAATGGGACACACATTCGAACGGTCTTGGCAAAACACTCTTCTTCCGGCCCTTGGAATACCGAATGGGAAGTTGAAGCTGCTGTTGAAGCATTACATGTGTTTGGAAGTAGATGGACAATTGAAATCCTCTCAACTTTGTACATAGCAGGCCCAAGAAGGTTCAATCAACTCAAGAAACTCCTTACTGGGATCTCCAGCCGTACTCTTTCTGACAAATTACGATTCTTGGTTGAAGAAGAATTGGTTATTCGACAAGTCGATGACGGACCTCCTATCAGAGTTGAATACATACTTTCTGAACATGGAGTAACATGTGGAAGATTGCTTTCTCCTTTGGTTGCTCATCTAAAAATTCGTAATGGATCAATGAAGACAAAGTAATGATTCAACCAACCGAATCCATTACATGTGAGTAGTGCTGAATATTATCTATGGCACTACTGAGGCAGTGGATTTCTCAGCGCCCGTGGCTTGCCGCCGGGATTGCAGGGGCTACTGGTGGGTTAGTAGGCCTAGGATCTGGTCTTTCCGCTCTTGCATTCACAAGAGGTGGAGTCAAATCAAAGATCAGTGATTACGAACATCCTCTTCGGCAAAGAATCATAAGAACTCTAGAGAAGAGTCCTGGCCTTTGTTACCGTGAATTACAATCTAATCTGTCTGCAGCAAACGGTACTCTAAGACATCATCTCGATGTCCTAACCAGTAGGAAATCAATTACCATAATTTCAGTTAATGGTCGTACTTGCTACTTTGCAGGAGCTCCATCACAAGTCGAAGTTCTTCGTGGAATGAATGTTGGAGAAGATGAAGCAGCAAGAAAAATGCCTATTGGTTTATCACTTGTTCAAAGAACGATTATTGATGATATCAAAATCAATGGAATCCCTCGCTCACAAGCATCTCTCGCCAGAAGAATCGGTCGCTCAAGAGCAACTGTCCACTCAGCAGTCAAGGTTCTGCGCCGTCGTGGAATAATGAGAGAAGACCGTTTAGAGATGGCACCTCATCTCATTAATTCAGAAGAATGGGAATCTTCGAGACCAATTGATTACAATTGGTCCGATGAAAGGCGTTGATTCAGTAATCGTCTCTCAAGCAACGTTTGTTGCGCATTGTTCAAGACCTATCGTCATTCGGTAAGTTGTATGTTCGACTTACGCGTGGATGAAATCCCCTTACCCGCTAGTAAGAAAAACCGTGACAATCTGATTTCATGGATTATCGATACATTGTGTCTGCACAGACGCAGAGGTGAGAATGCTGCGGATGATGGCACCTATTCTCCCATTCACAGAATCCTATCTGAACATCTATTCTTAGATGCTAGTAGAGGTTATGAAACCAGAGACCTTGCAAACGATTTGGGATTAACAACAGCAGCAATACACCATCATTTCTCAAGACTGGTTTCTGCCGGTTTAGTATCGACTTCTTCAGGTAAAGGTTGGAAAACATACTACTTGGTTGGAGGTTCAATCACTAAGGCTATTGCTAGCATGAAGGTTAGAGCAAATCTGATCCATTCTCAGCGCCTTGAAATGATGGATGAAGTTTGGAATAGAGGCAAGAAGGTCGCTATGGCTATCGAATTACCACCGGATGGAAAACCAAGTGCCTTAATCAGAATCAAAGAATGGGGGCCACTGGAAGATGGAGAAAGTGAACTTTCTAGGTTCATGGCAGATATGGGATTACTTGGTGAAAGACCTGGAAAAGAAATCGCTGCAGATTCTCTCTCCGTTCGCATTTTCGAAATGCTGCTAAATTCTGGACCGCCAATATCAATCGATGAAGCTGCAAAAGAATTGGATGGCCCTAAAGCAAGAGTTGGACGTATTTTAGAGAGATTCAGAGCAACTGGACTTGTCGAAAGAGTTGCTAGAACAGATAGACTTTCCACCGCACTTTGGTCTGCTATGACGACCCAGCATATGCGTAGAGGAGAAGATTGGTTATTGAAGAAAGGAGGATTTGAGAGACTTTCAGTTCCAAATTCTCTACTTAAAAATTTGAAGAAAGGCAATTGCACTCCAAAAACTGTAGAGAAGGCACTCAAAGGGATGGAAGCAAGAGAACAAATGTTACTGCTCAATCTTCTTGGTGGAAGATTACCGCTGGGTCATAGATTAGTCGGAATGGATGTTTCAATGATGAAACAGAAATCAATAGACAACCTCGATAGAATAATCCGAAGAATCGAGAAAGTCGGAAAGATGCTATCCCAATAATACCCAAATTGATTTACAACTCATATAACACGTCGACTCCGTGCCCTTATTTCCGTCGTTTTATGAAAATGAGCAGAACCAAAAGAAGTAAAACTGCGCCACCGCTGATTGCATAAATCAAGGATTGAGAGCCTGATTCTTCTGACATCACCTCTTCTGTTTCATTGGACTCCTCATACACAAAAACATCTACCAAGAGTTGGGCTTCTGAAGACGCGGAAGTCGGAGAAGGTAGTCCATTTACTTCTACAACGTCTGCATAAATACTGAGGTCGAAAGTTTGGTTTGAGGTTGTAGTTTCAGCTTTGACTATCACTTGAAAATCAACCTCACTGTTTGCATCAACGTAAATCTCCCCGGGGGAAGAGTATGCTAATGAACCAGCGTTTACTGTAATACTAATTGTTTCTTGATACATATTAGGATTTGAAACCGTACAATCTGCGTAATCAGTTGTATTAGAATCAGATGTTGCATTTATTTCAAGATTACCAGATGGGTTAACTGCTTTACACTCAAGATTAACTGCAGGAATCCATTGTGCAGAAGCGCATTCAATTATAGTGGCATGGGACAATAACAGAATCATAAGTGCACAGATGATCCTTTGACCCATATTTGCTGAACATTTCAATCATACTTCTAGATACCTCCGTTGGAAAATAAGGAAAATGAATGTGATTTAATGAAATGGATAAATGGATTGTATATGTTCACAGGGGCTTCAACATAATCCTCTTGTACATGACAAGGTTCGCAGTGAACCCTTTTCGAGGGTAGCGTCTAGAATGACCCACGCAAACCCCATTCAAACAACGATTACATTCGCATAGGTATTCGGATAAGCCGATACAATTTTCAAAATTCAACCCAGATCTGATGCGAATTGTTCTGAAAACTTATGATAAACAATGATTTGGGGAGACTCATGGCCGACAAAGATAAAGGAAAACCAAGCAAGATAACACAGCTAATTGACGCTATGTTGGAAAAAATAGAATACTTAGAAAGCATACCTGAGTGGGATGGTGTGTTGGTTGAAAGCCAAAGATGTGATGGACTATTTTTATGGTTCATAGATAAAGAAGAATTCATGCAAATACAAAATTTGACTCCGTGCTTTCCTTCCAATGAAGAGGATTTTGGAGATGTGGAATCGAGATATTTAGAAGTATTTGGACAAAAGCCCCCTACTCCGAGGAAGGCTGTGATCGGATACCACATGTTTCCAGAAGATTCTCCCCACTTCCCAACTGTCAGATACCTATGCCAAGATTGTGATGAAATCTGGAAACATCAGATTTAAGCAATTTTAGAGGGGGCCCATGCGAAATACGTCTTTCGAGAGGGTACCCTCTCTAATGCGGGCATTGTATAGGGTACCCTACTCGAAAATGAGTTGATTTTTCAAAAAGCGACGAATCAAACTATGACGAGCTAAACAGGGTTAATTCCCAAAAAATCTCAGACCTCTATATTCCGCGAAACCATTCCAGTCAGTATAGGT
>JBJLAY010000038.1:0-21360 GCA_045568475.1 Candidatus Poseidoniaceae archaeon
AACGTTGGACTACGAAATCACGTGCTATGTTTGTTGTACCTGCCTTTTTATTGATGCCTAGTGTTCGATATTGGGGCCAATTACAACTTCTAGATGTCCCCGTTGCAGGCATGTATATACTAATTACCCATTTACTAATCAAATCAGATGAAAACACAGAATCAAAATCGGATGCAATAATATTGGGTCTGTGCAGTGGACTAATTTTTCTAACAAAATATGTATATATTTATCTCATTGGAATCAGCATATGGCTAGTAATCAAGGACAAGAACTTGGTAAGATCAAAACTGTTTTTTTCTGGATGGGCAATTATCTGTCTTCCATTCTTAACTTATCACTTGATTAAGTACGGAGATCCATTGGAAGCCTTAACGCCACAAAGCAGTTTTGCTTTAAATGGACTAACTCAAGCATTGGGAGAATATTCATTTGAACGCTGGTGGAGAGATTACAATCTTGAAATTACAGGACTCGGAATTGTTGCATCATTATTTGGAGCAGTTGTACTATTTTTCAGAGATAAGTCGCAACTTGTTTCTGTAATGGTAATTGGAACCCCGTTCGTAATCATACATGCATTAATTCTTGATTTTGGCACTATTCGTTATCAAATCCCTTTCGTCGCACTGAGTGTAGTACTTATCTCAATTTCCTTACCAAAGATTAACCAAACCGATTCAAGAGATTATAACAAAATCAGAACTTTACTTGGAACATTCGGTATTACCGTTTTACTTTTTGTCAGTATGATACATATGGCGACTATGGAAGAAGAGAAAGAAAGATACAAGATTTTGGAGCCTTTAATGGACGATAGAATGCAGTTCTACCTAAACTCATCTGAAATGTTCCCAAATGATGAGTACACATTAACATCAAAATACATTCCAATTGCTTTACACACTGGAAAGTACACTGCAAGATATGTTTATACTTCTGATTCATTGACTGACTCTTTAGAATCAAGTGAAATAAATTATGCCTTAACCTCAAATTATTATCCTTACCGAAGTTGGGAAAAGGATTTCAAACCATTTTTTGGTAACCAACTAGTAGAACCAGTTGATTATTATCAAGATGCAAATGGGCTATCTGTTTTATGGAAAAAGGGACCTGAACCTTGGTCGAACTATACAACAAATTTTGACACGAATGGAACAATATTCGGAAATGTGTTAGAATTAAAGCCTAATGAGGTGGCAAGTTTTGCAGACGACCAGATTTTATTTTTTATTAAATCAGATTTAAATGTGGCAATAGAGTATTCGATTATGCATTACATGGAGCGAACTCTCTACGATAATTTGAGTGATTGTGATTTTGTAAATACGTCTGGTTTTTGTAATACAAACGACTTAGATGTTGTCAATCAACATGAAGATATATTGTACATTTGGATGGTACGACTAACTTGATATTCAACAAAATTATTTCAGACACATTCTTCCCTCTCGCTCATTTTGAGTGAGTGGGTAGAAAATGCTTCTTTCCACTCTTCATTATGAGATGCTTTCATCACTGGCAGGCACATCCAGTACCAACAACATATACCTGTGATAATTCCAGTGATTAGATCAAAGAAGAAGTGCTGCTTTGTTGTCATTACTGAGATACAAAGTGCTACCCAAGCAAGCCAAGTTAGAACTTCTTTCCAACCAAATACAATTTTCCAATGTCTTAGTAGCATTACTATCATCAGTGATTGAACGACATGAAGGCTAGGCCAAGCATTGTATGGCATGTCGGTATTGTGCATGATGTCTCCAAACCAGAAACCCCAGAAACCTTCACCAGCTCTTACATCAGCAGGTATTTGGTCACGGATGTATACTTCAGTTGGAAATAATATGAAAATCAAATTGACAATCCAAGTCATAACAAAAAGTGCTTGGTAGAATGCAAACATCTCTCTTATTCTTTCATCATTATCTCTTCCAAACCATGCAGCAGCAGGGTAGTACAAATACAATGTCAAATAAATTATGAATGTCCAACCAATGAACGGAACCCAAGAGTCAATTGGTAGAATAGGGTCGATTACAGATCTGTCGAAGTAACCCATAATTTGGTTGATTATTGAATATGGTAAAGCCATAGCACCGATTAGTGTTACTATAGTATACCAAAAAATCCTCTTGCTATCTCTCTCACGCCAGTGGGGTTGCCAAAACTTCCACGGGCGCATGAACATGGCCCTGCCAATAGTTCTCACTTTTCAGACAATCGGGTTTCCACAGTTCGGACACGCTTTCCAAGTCGGCTGCAAAACTGTACCGCATGAGCAAACCTTTGTGGAGGTATTTACTCCCGCACCACTCACATCCACAGCTTTCTGAGCAGTTTGTTGTCGAAGCATTTCTTGCATAACTTCTGGTGTCAATGCACCGTTTTCAGCAGCCATTTCCATCATTTTTTGTTGGAAATCGTTTTGACTTTCCATTCTCTGTTGTTGGAAGTTTTGTTGATTTGCAATGCGATCTGCCTTCTTCTTTTGAACTTCAGCGAACATATCCATGGCACGCTTTGTTTTGGCATCTGCTTCATCAACTCGAATTTCCATTTTGCTTCTTTCATAGTTGATTTTAGATTCCCATTTCGCTTCTTGGGCCCTTAATTCCTTTAACTCAGATTCTAATTCAACGGTTACTTGACCTCTTGCTTTAGCACGAGCAACATTAGTTTCAACCTCTATTCTAGCAAGAGTAAGAGCTTCAGTCTGAGAGTAGTGTGCTAATTGCGCTTCGACATTAACCTGGTTTCCATCCATCTGCGCTTGGACTTTTGCCCGGTGTTCTGCAACCTTTTCCATATCGGTTGGATTAGTAATTGGAAATGCCTTAAGCATAGTAAAACCTAGATTGGAAAGTAGGTTTCTCATCTCGGATTCTGCAGTCATTTCGAATCTTTCAAGGAACATTGCACTTCTCAAATCAGCAGCACTAGAACAAGTGGCAAGGCATGGAGTTACTACTCTCGCTCTGACCTCTGTAGCAATAATCGAGATTAGGCCTTCTCGTGTAAGAGTAGGACTATTATTAGCGAAATAATTCAGCAACTTAGGGACATCTTCTAGATTCATTCTTAGTCTCAGATTGGCAAATCCTTTGACAGCCTCACCATCAGCAATTTGACCCTCGAATGGGATCCAATAGTCCATTGGTCCAGTCATTGCGAAGAGTAACCTTCGGTCATTTGCAGTTACGCCTATTTTGTCACCTAGCCATCTGGAAAAACCCCCAGCCATACTTTTCAGTAATGTTTCTGTAAGTATGTCTCCTACTCTTCCGTCGACAATCAATGCACATGCTTCGTTTGGCTTGAGAAGAACCTGCTGAGACGATAATGTCTGAATTTTGTCTGCATTAACCAATCTTGCAATTGTGTCTGGTGATTCTCTCCATCTGTAATTACTCATATGTTCACGTCCTTTTCTTTTTACTCTTCAATCCGGATAAAATATTCATTCTCGCCCCGAAAAAACCACGGCAACTGGTAATCATCTGGGTGGTCTGCATCACTAATTGCTTAGAATTACCATCTTCAGTCCCCATTGAATGTTCAGAACTATTTGCAATATTAACCGCTTTAGTAATCATCTCAATTACTTCGTGGTCATGCTTAATCAACTTCTTCAAATCCTTATTCGAAGGTGAATGCTGTCCTGAAAGGAATGCATGCTCCATCCCAGATGCAGCTTTGCTTACATCTTCAATTAGATAATCACACTCTTCAATACAGCGCTTAGCTGCTCTGGCTAAATCGATGTTTCCTTCTCGAAATTGTATGTCAAAAATATTTTCCATATGGCTGCGAACTCGAGATGTTGCTCTAGTAATCTCTTCGCGAACGATTTTGTCATTTTCAATTCTCGAACCCTTTGTGTATCCATTGTAGCCGATTAACACTAATTGTACACCTCTAATGTACGGTATTACATCTACTGGAGTTCCAACCATCGAGTTCCCTAGTTCTATTAGGTGCGCACTTCCATATGATGGTAACGGCTAATTCACATAGAAATTACAGAATCAGCAAATTTTTCGGCAACTTTCTTATTGTGGGTAACCAATATTGCAGGGCACCCACGTTCTTTCAAAATCGATCTCACATCACTTACGAGTTTCATGGCTAAATCCTCATCCAAAGAACTGAATGGTTCATCCAAAAGAAGGACTTTTGGTTTTGCTAAAAGTGCTCTAGCAAGTGCAACTCTTTGCCCCTCGCCCCCAGATAAAGAAGCAACATTTCGCTGTTCGAAGTTTGATAATCCTACTTCTTTTAACCCGCTCTCAATGTCTCCATTCTTATCCCCTAGACGCAGATTACCCTCCACTGATAGGTGAGGAAATAGAACGGGTTTTTGGAAAATCATTCCAATACCGCGCTTCTCAGTCTCTAACTCTCCAATATTTTCATCATTAACAAAAACCGTTCCAGTATCAGGTTTTTCTAAACCGCATATACACCGGAGTAATGTTGTTTTGCCACAACCACTAGGTCCTGTAATTGCTAAGATTTCTCCTGGTTCTAATTCTAAATCGAAATCTGAAAATAATTCTTTTTCGAATGACTTCGAAAGACCACTGCACTTCAACATCAAAACATTCCTCCATCTCTTGATGGGCGGAATTTTTCCGCCCAGGTGAATAATACTAGAGTTATGCCCA
Organism: Candidatus Poseidoniaceae archaeon; assembly: GCA_045568475.1. GTDB lineage: Archaea > Thermoplasmatota > Poseidoniia > Poseidoniales > Poseidoniaceae > MGIIa-K1. The sequence continues at coordinate 4,671 of JBJLAY010000038.1, forward strand.
TCAGAACTGATGATACAGCGCATGCAGCTGGAGTTGTCAATGAATTGTTGTATGGGATTGAGCGTAAAGAATCAATCATTATTGGAAGAGTTGTCCAATCCGAGTTTCTTGTAACGACCCAAGATGCACCAAATTCGCCAAGTGAAATAGCCAATGTAAAAATTACTGCCACAAGAATTGAACCTCTTAACAGTGGCAATTTTATTTGGAAAAAACGTTTCCATTTTGGAATCCCTAGTGTACGTCCACATTCTTCATATTCCGGATCTATCGCTCGTAAGGCAGGTAACATGATTCTTACTACGAATGGAGTAGTTATCATCACATGAGCAAGGGCAGGTGTTGGCCAAAAGGAGTAGAAAAATTCAGCATCTATACGAATCATTCCGAGCATCACTCCAAGACCAATCATTACACTAGAAATAGCGAATGGGAGCATAGTTAAAACATCTAAAAATCTTGCAAAACGTGGTTTATCTTTCTCTACATCGAGAATTGTTTGTGCAAGAACCCATCCTAGAGGCAATGCAATTATCAGTGTCAAAATTGCATACCCAAGTGAATTGTATAATGCGTCCCATGCAGAAGTCATAGAATGACTGCTAGAAAATGCAAACTCCCAACCAGAGGTTTCCCATGTGTAACGAGTTCCAGAAGAGTCTGTATTGCGGATTCGGAAAGACGCCCAAAATACTGCAATTAAAGGAGATAATGCAAAAGCGATAGCCGGTCCGATAACAGTCCAACCTTTCGGGTTACTTTGTTTGACAACTTCCTCAGAAGCCTGCGGCAGTAATGTTTGCCTTTTTTGTTGAAGCCAAGACATTAAGAATAGTGAAAGAAGTAAGATTGTGAATTGTATCATTGATGATCCTAATACGATTTCATTACGAGACACCATGTGTCCTTTGATTCCAGCAGAAGAGCCGATGTCAGCCATTACACTTTCAAGTGTGTTATCTCCCAAAGTAATCCATCTAACTAGTGCAAATGATGTGAATGAAAATACGAATGTCATGCATGCGGCAGCAGCAATTGATGGCGCCAGTAAAGGAGCCCACAGATGACGAAATCTACCAATCTTATCAGAACCAGCAGGTAGTAACCTCATTTGTTCTTCGAGCCTTGGATCAAGTGTTGAGATGACGGGTTCACAAAAGCGAATTACTAATGCCATGTTGAACCAAGCGTGAGCAATAATCAATGTTGCAAACCAAGTAGAGTCATCAATTCGAATGTTTAGGCCGGCTCTGCCTACAATGTGTAGAATTCCCATGGCGGCAACAATTGATGGCATCACAAATGGCATTGTTAGAATCGCTTTGGTAAGTGATTGAAATGGCCATTTGTACCTGCCCATTTGCCATGCAATCGGTAAGCCAATAGCTAGAGTTACTAAGGTGGAAATAAAAGCCTGAATAAAGGTAAATTGAATTACTCCTTGTGAGACATAGTTCCTTTCTAGTGATGAATACCAATCAATGGGGTTCGCTCCTGCAACCCAAATTAGTCTGTCCAATGCTAGCCAAAGAGGTATAATCACAAGTAATGTATACGCCAATAGAGCGCACGAATTACTCAATTTGACATTCATCTCAGACATCAACCATCGCTTCATTCCAAATCTCTAACCACTCTTGCATATCGTTTGCTATTGTGGTAGAATTTACAACAGCCGGTTCGCTTGGAACCACCGAATGGAAGAGATATCCATTCTCTTCGGGTAAATCATAACCTTCGAGGGCTGAATACATTGAATTTTCAATAGGCATCTTTGAATTAACTTCTGGTGAGAGTAGGTATTCGATGAATGCAGATGCAGAGTCAAGGTTTCCACCTTCTAAAGCAGCAGCATATTCAACCTGATGGAATGACGCCTTTGGGATATCTAATGCCGCAGACTTTGTCCAGTTCCCATTGTACCAAGACTCAACTCCGGGCGAGTGGCAATATGAAAGAACGATATGAGCGTCTCCAACATGCCCTTCAGTCCATTCACCATATCCTCCAGTATATCGTGTCTCATACGCTTCTGACCAACCTGTTGTGATTATCACTTCATTCAGAGACATTGCAGTCCACCAATCGCTCCATTCAGTCTCATTGTCACCATCTGTGGAAAAGTAGTCAGTGGTTGCGGTCATGAATGCGCGACCAGGACTGCTAGTTTCTGGCGATGGTATGGCTACCTTGCCTTTCCAATCATCTTCGGTCAATTCCCATAGACTCTCAGGAATAGTGTAATTTACTCCATCCACAATTTCAGAGTCATAGTTCAAGCAAATGTATCCTTGATCAAAAGGAGCAGCTAATGGCCCATCGTAAGGGATTAGTGCAGAATCAGATATATTCTGCAAGATCGCATTGTGTTCCCAAAGAACATTGTTATCAATCGCTGTTTGGAGGTATGTATTATCCAAACCAATCGCAATATCGGCAACCTGCTGTCCTTTGTGTTGGAGCAAGTGGTCTAGTACTGAGCCCGCATCATCAAGTTTCAGTAAACTCACCTCATATCCAGATTCATTTTCAAATTGCTCTAGCATTTCATCTGTTAATCCGTAGACATCGTATGTTACTATAACCAATTCTCCATCATCTGTCCATTCATATTCATCAGGCTGTTTGATTTCATTGTCATCGATGGATTCAGTCAAACATCCAGATAATGTCAGATTCAAAACCAATAGCACTACTAATAACGCAAATCTATTCATATTTTCACCTCAGTTCAATTCCGAAATAATCCGGTGCATTCTATCGACTAATTCTAATGGATTGTGGGCCAATATGTAGAGGGCGGGTTCCCATCCAAATGCACCTTCATCTAATATGATGTCAATTCCTTGATGTGGGACTAATTCTCCTTTAGGAGCAAAAGTCAGATTCAAATCTAAGTCTTCACACATGGCTTCAATCGCATCTTTGTCGTCCCCTGGATGAATATTGAGTATTGCGGTTTTGGCTTTGTCATTTCGCCTAGCTAACAGAAGCATATTTGCTAGGTGATTAGATGCTCCAAATGCAGGAGTTTCATGGTGGCGCAACTTGTTTTCAACAATGGTGACCTTTCCGGGAAATGCTGCAACTTCGCTAGTAGTTCTTGACGAATCTAAGCAACAAGCAATGTTCATTCCAACAGCCGGCATTTGAAGTTTCAATTTGTTTACATCAATTCTTGATACAGCCCATTCAAGTCTTTTCAATAATGATGTCTGTTCTTGATCAGAATCTAAGTCGGAACCAGTTAATGATTTGTCAAAACGAAGTACTTGGCCTGGTGCGAATGCGATTTCCATTACGAAACGTGTTCTGCTTGGTTTTGCTTTTGGTCCCAGTTGCTTGAGAGCCATCGATATTTCATGAGCCCATCCATCTATGGTTGATTCGTCAGACGTACCTGCCATTTCTGGTAGTTGGCGATGCGCCATACGAGATATGGTTGATTGTGTTGAGCCCAGAATATCTGCAATTTCTGCTTGAGACCAGTTTGCTGCCCTTAAGTTTCTAGCCAATTGCATGTGCAACCTTTCAATCCATGCAGCACCATCTTGCCCAAGCATGTACTCTCTAATAGGTGCCTTTATTCAATGTTACTAGTGTAAAATGCAGATTGCATAGATTGTGCAAGCTCTTTGTACGGATTCAAACGGTCATTCCATTTCATCGGTGAACGGCCCGAAGGAGTTGACAGAACCCATATTTCAGATTCAAAGGGGAATCCTGGAGGTTTTAGATCTTGACGACCTAATTCAACACTCTTCAAAGGCGGATTAAATAACATTGCAAATTGTCGCTTTCCAACAAATGCTACACGCTCAGGAGCGCCCCCTACCCGTTCTGCATTATCTTTTATGCGTTTGTAAAAAAGAGAGGACTGCTCACTAAAATAACTACGAGATACAGTACTTGAACTGCTATTTGGGACTCTTACAACATCTGTGAAACCAATTTGCATTTTTTCTAGCATAGAATCATCATTTCCCTCGACATTCGCCTCTAACATGCCCGATTCTATGATCAGTTTCCAAAAGTTGTTTGATGGCTGTGAATAATAATGTCCGGATTTCCACGAATGTTCACTCGGATTGTGGCCAACTAAGAGCAATCTAAGTGGCAAGTCTCCATATTTTTCTGCAAGTGCCATATTTGTCCGAGTAGACGCAGGGTTCTAAACCCGTCTTCATCAGGGCAGATTAGAGGGATGCATTTGGACACAGGCGAATTCATGGATGCAGTTCTTCAAAGAATGCGGTCATATCTTGATGGTTCCGAAAATATTGTCGATTTCATACCTCAATCAAGTCTCCGTAAAACTGCTGACCTCAATCTTCCTCTCGAAGGGTTGGGGCTTGATTCGGTGATATCTGATATTGACCAATACCTCCGCTATAGTGTTCGTACCGACCACCCTGGTTTCATGAATCCACTTTGGGGTGGGATGAACCTTTCAGCTCTTGCTGGAGAAATCATCGCTAGTATTACAAATAATTCGATGTACACTTACGAGTTGGCCCCATATGCAACTTTGATCGAACAGTCACTAATTCGAAGAATGTGTGATCTGATAGGATTTGCAGATGGAAATGGAACTTTGACCACTGGTGGTTCTAATGGCAATATGATTGGGATGATGTGTGCAAGATTCCATGTAGACCCGTTAGGACAGCAACGTGGATTTGACTGTCAAAACCTAGTTTGCTATGTTTCGGCAGAATCTCATTATTCTGTATTAATGGCAGCCAATGTCTTGGGTATAGGGTTTGAAAATGTCATAAAAGTTCCATGTGATGATGAAGGAAGAATGCGCACAGATAAGCTGAATGAAGAGATACAGAGAACACAATCTAACGGTCAGATTCCATTTTGTGTAGTTGCTACCGCTGGCACTACCGTGCGGGGAGCGTTCGACCCCATCAAAGGAATTGCAGAAATATGCTCGAAATACAACATATGGTTCCATGTCGATGCAGCTTGGGGTGGTTCCTGCATGTTCAGTGCCAAACATCGAAGTTTGATGGACGGAGTTGAATTGGCAGATTCTGTATGCTGGGATGCTCACAAAATGATGGGAGTTCCTCTAATATGTTCGGCTTTCTTAATCAAACGTCCAGAGATTTTGAGGAAAATTTGCTCTCATGGTGATGTGGCGCATTACCTATTCCATGGAGAGGCTGAGGACGTTGACTTGGGCCGAATTAGTCTACAATGTGGTAGAAGGAATGATGCATTGAAGTTGTTCTTGGCATGGAGAGAAATCGGAGATGCAGGATGGGCTCGAAAAATTGAATCATATGTAGGTCTGGCTGATTATCTAGAATCAACGGTAAACGCACATGACAAACTGGAGATGAGGTCGCGAAGAGTTTGGTCGAATGTATGTTTCCGTTATACTGTCGAAGGTATTGATCATAACGATGTGAACAGCCAAATACGTGAACGCTTAGTTAAGTCAGGCAACTTCATGGTCTCTAAATCTAATGTTAATGATGACGTAATTCTGAGACCTGTTATTGCTAATCCTGGTGTTACAACAGAATCTCTTGACAAATTCATTGTTGAAGTAGTAAAGATTGGAGATGAAATAATCCGCGGAGTTCCGTTTAATCGTTGAATAAAGCAAGTAGTCAAATAATCGAAGACAGGCGTCGGAATATGATTACTGGAAAACCCGAATGGTGGGATAGTGCTGTTGTTTTCCTCTTGAAAGACGAGATCATGGGACCCGTGGTTGAAAAATACGATTCTGAACACCTTACCGGCAAGGGAGATATATTCGCTACCTTTGTCCGTTCAGTAGTGGGTCAACAAATTTCAGTAATTGCTGCAGATTCTATTTGGGGCCGGCTTAGTGAATTAGTCGGAGAAATGACTCCGGAGAATGTCTGCAAATTCTCTCCTGAAGAGTTGGCAACTAGCGGAATAACTAGACCTAAGTCTCAATACATACATGGTATTGCTACTAATTCCACTGAATTTTTGTCCGCTGAGTGGGAAGAGTTATCTGATATTGAGATTAATAAACACCTTACTAAATTTAGAGGAATTGGTCCATGGACTTCCGAGATGATCATGATTTTCGCTTTGCTGCGGCCTGATATATTCAGTATTGGAGATATTGGTTTGATAAAAGGAGTTCAATTATTGGTTCCCGAAGCAGTCACGAAGGAGGATGTTCTAGAGATTTCGAAGAGGTGGGCTCCATATCGGACTGCAGCTAGTTGGTATCTTTGGAGAATGCTAGACCCAGTTCCTGTAGAGTATTGAGATTGAAAGGGGTTATAATCCTCCCAACTCGTAAACTGTTCATGGAATTCGCCTACTACTCTGTTTCGATGATTTGTTGTTTTGCAGCCACAAGGTGGATTACTGAAAACATCAAGTTCCATGTTCGTAACAATTTATTCTGGCTTCATCATTGGATTGTAGCCTCAATCGCAATGGCGGTTCTATTAGCACTGCAGATAGATTATCCTTGGTTATGGGGCGGTTTGTCAGGAGTTGCCCTTGAAGGCTTGGCCAGGAAGAATTGGTCAATAATGCGCAATTCTCGCAAATAAGTTACGATATTCTATCAGTGATGATTTAATGCTGAGTTCGCCACCACAATATCATGAGTGATGAAGCACCAGTCCGAACGGCTCTCTACGATGACCACGTTTCATTGAATGCAAATATTGTCGATTTTCATGGTTTTGAGTTACCAATATGGTACTCTAATATCTCCGAAGAACACCTTGCATGTCGTTCACATGCAGGCCTTTTTGATGTTTCTCACATGGGCTCATTTCGTTTCAAAGGAGTTGGTGTAAAAGAATGGTTGCAATCCATTGCAACTCAGAAATGTACCTCAATCTCACCAGGTAGATGTGCCTACACACATTTTCTAGACCATGATGGTTTCCTAATCGACGACATGATTTTTGCAGTAGTTTCAGAAGATGAAATTTTAGGTGTTCCCAATGCCAGTATGATTCCAGTAATGTGGAAGTGGTTCAATTCCTTGTTACCTGAAGACGGCTCAATTACTTTAGAAGATCTCTCTCCAGAAACCAGTATCTTAGCTCTCCAAGGGCCAAATGCTAAGCAATTGTGTGAATCAGTACTCGGAGAATCTAATCATGTAGGGCGCTTCAAATGGTCTTTGATTGGAGAAAATCCACTAGGGATAAGTGGATGGATTCAAGGTACAGGTTATACAGGGGAGGCGGGTTACGAAATATTCGTTCCAAATAATGATGCAAGTACATTATGGAGAGCGCTAATCAAAGCCGGAGCAACCCCCGTTGGTTTGGGTGCAAGAGATACTTTACGTTTGGAAAAGGGCTTCTTACTATCAGGAGTAGATTTCGCATCACCCAGTCTGGATGATAACGATATACTTCATCGAGATTCTTGGGAAACTAATGTCCCATTCGGTCTTGATCTAGAACATGAATTCGTGGGCCGAGAAAGAGTTGTGTCGCATAGTGAAAATGATGCGAGATTATGGGGGGTCAAACAACTTGAGCGTGGCCCATTGCCTCGAGGGGGTAAAGAGGTAGAAGACATGAATGGTAATTCCATAGGAATTCTAACCAGTGGGGCACCGGCTCCATCGATGGACAGAACTGGAATTGGGCTTGGATATATTTCGGATGTTCAACCTGGTGACGAGGTAATGATTGTTGCATCTCCGCGCAAAAAAGTGAGAGCAGTAATTACTCGCCCACCCTTTGTTTGATAACGCCCCATAGGGGCGTTGAATTGATGAGGGTGATGTTCCACGCAGATACATGCGCCGAATGATTGCCCTTGGGATTCTTGCTTGTTTCTTGCTCTCGTTGGTTCCTGCAATATCGCAGGTAAGCGATTCGGGTGCAATTGCGGTTGATAGACCTGAAGTAGGCAGCAGATTAATTCCAGATTCTGAATTAACGTTGCCACAAGTCGAAGCCTTGAACTCAATTGGTATGGGACGTGCAACTAACAGTAACTGGTCTGCAACAGGGGGTTCAAACAGCAATGATGAGATCTATGAGATGATTCTGGACTCTCAAGGTGATGTGATTATTTGCGGGTCGATTTACCAACTTTCACAATTTGGTTCCATAATAGTCCATACTCAAGGAGAAGGCGACATTTTGATTGCAAAGTTATCTAAAACTGGTTCTTGGATATGGGCTGTTTCAACAGGAACTGCGCTTTACTATGATGAATGTCGTGGAGTGACTGTGGATTCGAATGACAATGTCTACGGGACAGGATACTTCAGAGGAGAAGTTAGTTTTGGTAATACTACGCTTAATACAACTGGTTTTGATGGCTGGATTGCTAGGGTTAATGACACTGGACAATTCGATTGGGCTATGAAATTTGGAGGATTTGATGTTGATGTAGGATGGGATATTGCTGCAGATAATTATGATAACTTGTATGTGACTGGTTATTACCAAAACTTCACAGAGTTTTCTTCAACATTGTTGAACGCACAATCATACTCGGATAGTGCAAGATTCTTCGTAGCTTACTACAATGTCTCTTCTACGTTATGGGATTGGGCAAAAGATTCAGACGGCTCTGGAGACTCAGTGCCATATCAAATCGTTGTTGAATCATCAACTAATGCAGCTTACATTGCAGGATATAATACCGGATATGAAACTTGGAATAATTCCTTTACTTCATCTCCACAATCTACGTATGCTGGATTCGTGGTGAAGTATTCTGATAATGGAGATTTAATATGGGGTCAAAATACTGGAGGTTCCGCATGCTTTGGTTCAAATTGTGGAGTTTACTTCAACAATATCGTAATTCACCCTGATGGTGGAGTTGTAGTTGGTGGAAACTTCTACCAGACTTTCAAGAAGCAAGGAGGAACTGTTGTTACAGGACAGGGCAGTTGGGATGTTTTGGTACTAAGGTACGATATGAATGGAACTCAATTGTGGGAATACCATGCTGGCGGTCCTGAAGATGATAGAATACAAGCACTTTCAGTTAATCCAAAGGGGCAAGTTCAATTTGGTGGGAATCAACTTGCTGAAATGAAGTTCGGAAGTTTCACTTTGCAGAAGAATTCGAGTACAATTTACTATGATAGTTTCATTGCCCAACTTGATTTCGATTCTGATTTCCAATGGGCTATGAGTTTCGGAGGTGCGGGAAATGACACTGTTGGTGCATTACTTGCTCTAAATGATGGTTCATTGATTGCAGGGGGGGACTTCAGCGGGACTGTATCGTTCGGAGGGACTCCTAGAACTGCAACTGAGCAAGACATTTTCGTTTGGCAGTTCCAGCATGACAAAGATGATGACGGCATTACAGACTATACTGACAATTGTTTGAATACTCCAAATTCTAATCAGAGTAATTTCGATGGAGATTTGAAAGGAGATGCCTGTGACTCTGATGATGACAATGATGGCTTACATGATGTGCTAGACGATTGCCAATATGGCGAAATAGATTGGAACCAATCCAATACTACCTTCGACCATGATTCCGATGGATGCAAAGATATCGAAGAAGATAATGATGATGACAACGATGGTATTTCTGATGATGTAGACAACTGCCCTTCTGGCGAATTAGACTGGATTCTTGATTCCTCTAGCGATCTTGATGGAGACGGCTGTAGAGATTCAGATGAAGACCTTGATGATGATGGCGATTCAGTTCTTGACACTGAAGACAATTGTCAATACAATGTCAATCAATTACAGTTAGATTATGATGAAAATGGAGTGGGTGATGCCTGCGATCCAGATGATGACGGTGACGGAATTGATGACTTAGTTGATGATTGTTATCAAGGCTCATTGAATTGGACCTCAGAAGTTCAGACCGATAAGGATGGAGACGGTTGCGAGGATGAAAATTCAAATGAAGACTCAGATGATGATAACGATGGAATCTTCGATGCGGACGATAACTGCCCACGGGGAGAAGTCGGTTGGACTTCTAGTCAATCAAACGACAGGGACGCAGACGGTTGTAGAAACGACAATGAAGACAATGACAACGACAATGATAGTGTAATCAATGAAGTAGATTTGTGCAAAAACGGTATTGCTAACTGGAGGAAAAATGCTTCAAATGACAACGATGGAGATGGTTGTATTGATGACAGGGAAGATAATGATGACGATAACGATGGCTTCTCAGATTTGGTAGATTTCTGTCCTCTCCAAGAAGGAACAGCAACATTTGGTGGAATGAAAGGATGTCCTGATTTCGATTCAGACGGTTGGGCTGATTCTGTTGATGCCTTCTTCCAAGATGAAACACAGTGGAATGATGGAGATGGAGACGGGTACGGTGACAACCCTAGTGGAAATAACCCTGATGACTGTCCATTCTTTTTCGGTAATTCAAGCGAAGATAGAATCGGTTGTATCGATACAGATGGCGATGGATATTCAAATCCAGAAATTTCTTGGAGTGTAGCTCAAGGAGCAGATGCTTTCGTGGATGAGCCAAGTCAATGGGCTGATGCAGATAGTGATGGATTTGGAGACAATTTCGTTGGAGTAATGTTCGACTACTGTCCCGACAAAGCAGGAACTTCAACAATCGATAGATATGGTTGCCCCGATATTGATGGAGACGGATACTCTGAACCAGATGCGTTTTGGGGACTTAACAAATGGGAAAGTCTTGGCTATGGGCCTGACGCATTCCCAATTGATCCAACACAATGGTATGACACCGACGAAGATGGTTTTGGTGATAACTGGGGTAATCCTGAATGGAATGAATCTCGAAGCGATGATTGGCCAGGAATATTTGTAGAGAATGCGACATCTGCGGACATGTGTCCATTCGAAGTTCCAGATGGCAGATTCGATGATGATGTATATTACCCCGGTTGCTTGCTTACAGAACCTAGTGATGGAGGAAAGAGTACGGATGATAGTACAGCATCTAACTCAGATGATGGTATGAGTACAACCACAGTGTTCGGTATTATTGGAGCAGTGGTTGTTCTGTTATTGGTTGGTGTGATAGTAGTCATGCTCAAGAAAAAGCCGCAACCAAAGAAGAAACCCTCGTCTAAAAAATCATTGAAAGATTTGCCAATGCCTCCCCCACCTGGCCCTCAATTGGATCAAAGTGATTCAACCTCTGATAGTTCTGAAGACGAACAGTCGGGAACTGTTGAACAACTTTCGACTGCAGATTCAGATGAAGAGATTGAAACTGAGGATGGAGATGAAGAATCTGAAGACCAAGATACAGTAGCATCATGGGAAGGTTTGCCAGCGGGAGATTACCTTGATCCTGATGAAAATGGCACAATATGGTTCCGAGCTAATGATGGTGATAATTGGTACCAAAATGCCGATGAATCATGGACAAAATGGAAAGATTAGTCCAATAATTTGTTGACTACTGACAAAAATACTTCACTGTCTTCGCCCTTGGTACTAGAGATTTCAATATCATGGGCTCTCTTTATTGCTTCTGCTATTTCGATTACATTTCCATAGCCGGCTGTTACTCCTATGCCTTCAGATTCACATAATTCACCCATTGGCGTATTGGCATTCACTACACTTGGTCTTCCAAATGCTGCTGCATCGAGCATTTTTGTGGGAATTGCTCCTTGCATGATGTTACCCCTCTTTGGGTCATACATTGCGTACATTACGCTTATTTCTTCGACTAACTTAGGCAATTGTTGTTCATCAAACGGCCCTCTGTAGTCTAAATCAGGGAACTCCTCTAACATCGGGCCAACAGCAACTCCATCTCCTGCAATTATAATTTCAAATCCTGCAATTTCTGCGGCTTGTATCATGAACCTAATCGAACTGATTTCTCTAATTCTTCCAAAATAACCGAGAATTTTGTGTTGACTCTTCTTCAGTGGCTGATAGTTTCTTCTGTTCATCACAACGACTGGTTCAGATTCTTGCAATTCTATCCAATCGGTAAAACCAGGTGCTGATACGATAATTGCATCAGATTTGGAAATAATTTTCTTAGCCTGCTTCAGCATTTTGTTAGCTGCCCATTTGTGGACAAATGAATTTCCGCGCATAAGCGGCCATGTGTGAGCCATGTCGTGGATATCAAGCAACTTTTTCCCATTGAAATTGACGTCTGCGGTATCTGTATCATTTAGAATCAGCAAATCAGCGTCGATTTCGAGGCTTGAGATGAATTTGTTTTTTGTAATCCAAGTACTAAATGAACTCCTCGATGAACGCTTTCTAAATCTTGTACGTTTGATGGAATATCCATTCAGTGTTTCATTTACGGGTTTATCTCCATCACGATCCCAAGCATATATTTCAACCTGATTACCATCCTCAACCAACCAACGAGCATGTCTCTCAACTCTAGGATCTGGCGCACAAGCGTTGGTTACCACCATCGCAATTCGCGCCATATTTCGGCGAGTAAGTCCCCCTCAATTGCCTTTGCTACCAAACCAACATTCATGTTGGTTACGCGCTGGGAGTAGACCGGAGGCCGTACTATGGTTGACCAACTACCCAATCTCGGAAGAGAAAAAGAGATGCTTGCAGCCATGGGAATGTCCTCGATGGACGATTTGTTCGCAGATATACCCGAATCGGTAAGGATGAACGGAGAATTACCCTTGCGTGGTCCACAATCTGAAGAAGAAATCATCGCAGATGCGCGACGTATATTGGGTGCAAACGTCGCACTTGGCGATCGAGTGAATTTCCTTGGTGCTGGATTAAATCGAAATTATGTTCCAGCAAGTGTCTTCCAATTGATCACTCGCGGAGAGTTCCTGACCTCGTATACTCCCTACCAGCCTGAGGTTAGTCAAGGAATGCTACAAGCAATGTGGGAATTCCAAACGCTTATTTGTGAATTAGTTGGTCTTGAAGTTTCTAACCTTTCGGTTTACGATGCCTCTACAGCAGCAGCCGAAGCGGTTACTTGCTCTGTAAGGGTGCACAACCGTAAGGCAAGCCAGAAGAATACAGTATATGTTAGCGAATTAACCCCGCCTGCAAGAGTCTCGGTAATTCACAACTACACTCAAGGCGGCGGTATCACAATCAAGACACTTCGTCACAATTCCGACGGAACTCTGAACTTGGAGTCTCTAGCAGAAGCCGCAGGTTCATGCGGTGTCTATGTTGAGCAACCTAATCCCCTCGGTATTCTCGATGGCGGACTTACTAGTGTCAAAGAAATAATTGGAGAGAATACAGCATTTATCGTCGGTGTTGCACCCGTCAGTTTAGGATTGGTAGAAGCACCTGGGAATTATGGTGCAGATATTGTAGTAGGTGAGGGTCAAGCACTTGGTTCTCCCATCACATATGGTGGGCCTCTGTACGGTATATTTGCATGCTCCAAGCCATATCTCAGACAAATGCCTGGGCGAATAGTCGGCCGTTCCATCGATGTTGATGGAAACGAAGCTTTCTGCTTGACTCTATCTACAAGAGAGCAACATATTAGGCGCCATAGAGCAACTTCAAACATATGCACTAATGAGACATTGATTGCACTCATGGGCGCTATGCACATGTCGCTTCTTGGTCCAGAAGGCCTTGAAAAACTCGCACAGAGGAATATGGCAGCATGCCAATTAGCAAAACAGAAGTTATCTGAAATCGCTTCACTGAACATACCGCATGATGCTAACACTCATTACAATGAGTTTGTACTTGAATTACCTGGCTCCGCATCTGAATGTATTTCTTATCTCGAGACTCAAGGTGTGATAGGTGGTTTTGATTTATCTAATTGGTATCCTGAAAATAAAAATTGGTTACTTGTTTCTTTCAGTGACCAAACGACATCGAAGGATATCGATTTACTGGTAGCCCACCTATCTGTATGGACCGCTTCAATGAAGGAGGTGAGCGCTTGAGTCACCTATTCGATCACAATGGTGCTAGCGGTCGCGGATATTCTCAGCCTGAACCTATCTCTCCAGTAGAGAATTTACAGATACCATCCTCATTAGTTCGTGCTAAACTACCAAGGTGGCCCCGTATATCCGAGCCAGAAATGGTAAGGCACTATACTTGGCTTTCAAATCGTAATTTTGGAATCGACACTGGATTTTATCCATTAGGCTCCTGTACGATGAAGCACAATCCTCGTGTCAATGAAGTGATAGCGCAGTTACCCGGAATTGCAGACCTTCATCCACTACAGCCAGAACATCAGATTCAAGGTACTCTAGCAATATTCTATGAAATGCAAGAGATGTTAGGGATTTGTGCTGGAATGGATGCAGTAACACTCCAGCCAGTTGCTGGAGCTCAAGGGGAATTCACTGCAATTCGTTGTATTCAGGAATACTTCAGATCACGTGGAGAATTGAACCGGACAAAAGTAATCGTGCCTGATTCCGCTCACGGAACTAATCCTGCAAGCGCCTCTATGGCAGGTTTCGAAATTGTCGAAATTCCAAGTCAAGAAGATGGTAGACTAGATTTGGATGCTTTGAGAGCGGTTGTTGGTGAGGATACTGCTGCGATGATGATCACAAACCCTAGTACACTGGGAGTATTTGAGCCAGAGATTGCCGAAGCTGCAGCGATTGTCCATGATGCCGGAGGTCAGATGTATTACGACGGTGCTAACTTCAATGCAATTCTAGGGAGGACTTCGCCCGGTATCATGGGGTTCGATGCTGTGCATTATAATCTACACAAGACATTCAGTCAGCCGCACGGTGGTGGAGGTCCAGGTTCTGGACCAATTGGTGTGAAATCTCATCTTGCGGAGTTCTTACCCGGCCCAGTTGTCGACCGCAGAGAAGTCGCCTCCGGTGACATGTTAACAGCGGTGAATGATGAATGGTGGTACCATTGGTTAGAACCGGAAAACAGTATAGGAAAAGTACAGCAATGGCATGGTAATAGCGGAGCAGTAATTCGCTCTTGGGCATTTTATCGTCGCTATGGAAAGGATTTGAAAACAATGTCTGAGCATGCAGTTCTGAATGCTAATTATTTGCGTCACATGATAATTAAAGAAGCCGAAGAAAATGGTGTATCTCATGTATTCTGTGATGGAGCTCCAGTAGATGTTGTCAAGCACGAGTTCACCCTTTCACTAGCTCCTCTAAAAGAACAGAAAGGTCTCGGTGCTATGGATGTAGCAAAAGGGCTGCTAGACAAAGGGTACATGGCCCCCACAGTCTACTTCCCACTAATTGTACCTGAATGTATGATGATCGAACCGACAGAAACAGAATCAAAAGAAGTTCTTGATGAATTTGCTAAGAGATTTATCGAAGTTCTACAAGAGGATGCAGATGTATTGCACAATGCGCCAGTAACCACCAAAGTTAGAAGGGTAGACGAAGTTTATGCTGCTCGTAATTTGACACTATCTTATCCGTTCGATGAGTGATGCCAAATACGTCTTTTTGACAAAATGATTCAAGGCGTATGCCTCACACCCGCTTGTATGGACTGGGTCGAAGTTGAAGTTCCCGGCCCCGGCCCGAAGATGCTTTGGCCGATGGCATGGTCATTATTGCCGTTAGTTAGTGGAATTCTGATTATCTTGTTCAAAGACGGAGGTCTTCTAGCAACGTTCTTTCTAGCGTTCGGTCTAATGCTATCACTTATCGCTGTCTGGTTAGGTACTAATGCAATGCCGGGACGTGTTGACATGCTGGTTTTACTTGTATCTCCATTTACTGCTTTCATTCTATTTTTCCAGCCACCGGATTTCGTTCAAGCTGTTTTAGCAATTATCGCATGGACTATAAATTATCGAACTGCAGCAATGTTATCTGCACTTTCAGGCAAATCATACCGTTGTGATTGGGACCCAAGAGTACCTTTGCCAGATGTAGAAGGTGCAACTTACATGCACAAAAAATGGGCTGCAAGGCCTCTTTTCAGGGTAGGGTCAAACATAGTTAGAGGACTGAGAAGTAATGGCCAAATAATGTTGGAAGCAGATGCCCCAATCACTTTCACATTCAGTGAAGAGTGAGCAAAACACCTCCTTAATTAATCCGAAAAATCAAGAGATATGCGCGAGTATCCCTTGGACATTAGAGGCCTAATCCTTCGACACTTACAACCAGAAAAAGAATATCGCTGGGTTGCACCATTTTTGTGGGATGGGAGTTTTGAAGTTGAAGATTATTTGAGTGACAATCAATCAATAAGAAAGTACCAAGTTTTGATCGAAGTTGATTGTTCAGGTCGAGGGAGGATTGTTCCAAGGGCAGCAGGTATTGCGGCCAGACAGGGAAGAATCACGTTAGCCAATGATTTGTTATCTGCTCATCTACTCGACTACAGAGTAGATTCAGCTTTGGAGTCTAGGGCTCTTAATTTACTGAACGATGAAAAACGAAAAGTTCGACGACTTCTGAACCGCAATAGAGAATGGCCACAGGATGTATGGAATTTACAAGATACACCTGCTTGGATAATACCCTCTTTCATTCGTAGATTCCGGACATTGGTTAACAGCCGTCCAGTTTCTATCATCTCCGGTGGTCACATTTTAGCAGCAGGTAATTGGATGTGGCACTACCCTGAAAAATCACATCATTTCGCTGAGATTGAGCCATTCATAATTCCAAATTTACAACTAGATTGAGTTAATTCAGTAGTTGTTGATACTCGGTACGTTGATGAACTACCGTCCATGGCACAACATCATGGACGTTACAATCCTATTAGGTTCAAAGTCAGACATGCCAGTTGCAGAAAAGTGTACCAAGATTCTC
>JBJLAY010000039.1:0-20581 GCA_045568475.1 Candidatus Poseidoniaceae archaeon
CAATTGTTTGGCCCACTTGCCCTGGAGTAAACAATCCTGTAGAATCAATAGTTCCAGAACTTACAGACCAGTAAACATCTTCATTGATTACTGAACCAGATGAATCCTTAACCACAGCTGTAAATCTAACAACTTGGTCTGTAGAGACACTTTGATTGTGTGAATCAATCTGAATGCTGGCGGGAGTTGCAGCATAAACGGGTATAGATATTTGGACAATTAATAGAATCAGGAGAATTGGGAGAATACGGTTTTTCAATGAACCCATTTCTCTATCCACCATGATCAATCAATTTCTAACTTATCATTAGTCTACCCATTCGTCCCAGTCGGATGCTCCAGGTTCTCGGTACCACCAAGAACCATTTTCATCCTCTGCCCACTCGGTTCCGTCATCATCGACTCGATGGTCGGTCATCCATTCTTCCTTAGCAGGTTCCGATGGAGGTGGTCCGCCCGGTCCAGGTCCACTTGGCCCTGGTCCTGTCGGGCCTACGGCTGCTGGCCTTTCAGACTCCTCTTCATACTCATAGTCATCATCATCATCGTCGTCATCGTATTCTGAACTACCAGATCTAAGAACCATTACGATGACTACCAAGAGTACCAATACCACTAGTATTCCTAGGATTCCTCCTGCATAATACAAGGTTCCTCCAGATTCAAAGAATCCCATGAAAGTCCCTTCTACGATTATTGTGTCGGATACTTTGACTCCGTCAACTGCGATAGAGACAGTCTGTTCTCCATCATCTAGAGTTGTGATAGTCCAGAATCCATTCTGGCCCGCTTCAGCAGTCATTCTACCTTCGAGTTCGACTTTAGTTTCAGGAGGGACAGGAATCTCATTTTCCCATGCATCGAATGTATGAACTTCAATCTCAAAGGATTCCAGTTGCAAAACGTTGTCATCAACAATCGTCAATTCGATTCTGGAAACGGTTTGATGAGCTGTAACTACAACAGTCCATTCGTTGATAGCACCACTTGGAGAACGGAATTTGAACGTGTGCTCTCCTGCAGTTGTCGCACTCCAGTTGTAGACTCCAGAACCTCCTTCGATAGTAGATGCTGGAACGGCCTTGTTGTTTTGCGTCCAGAGCACACTCTCAAGGAATGTGTTACCATCATCATCTGTTCCTGTAATTGTAAGTGTGTAAATATCTCCTGCCTTCGCAGTATTTGCAACAACATCAATGTCTACACTAACTGCATCACCATGTTCTACAGTAATCGTTACCGTCTGAGATATATTGTATCCCGATTCAGATATTGCCCATGCAGTAATCTCCCAGTCTCCTTCAGTACTAGCTTCCCAGACGCCTCCATTTCCAGAAATGATATCTGTAATGTTAGTCGTTTCACCACTACTTGCATTTGTTAGAGTGTAAGAAATGATTGACGGGTCGATAATGTTACCATTAGAATCAGTCAGTTGTGGTACAAATTGTAGATTATTATCTGCATCGATATTTTGGATTAATTCAACAGGCTGTAACAGTGACACACTGACTAATTGACCTTGAGTGACACTGATGTCAAGTTCAACAACCAGAGTAATATTTTCGTCAGTGTAGGTCGCTACCAGTGTATATACCGATTGAGATGAGAAGATTGGTACAAACATTGTCGTACTTCCATAAGTCATTTCTTGGAGAACACTCTGGTCAGTATACTGATTGTGTTCGATTGACCATGCTACATTTTCAGTCCATCTGTTTCCATCAGCATCATGAGCCTTTACCTTGATTGTTAGTTCCTCATCTGCAGTAATATTCTGTACTGAATTCGTTGAATCTACAGAATCAATTACAAGTACTAATCCAGTAATTGCCCCTTCACTAACTTGAACAGTTACGCTGCTAGATATTCCTGCGTAACTAGCAGCCAATGTCTTGGTTCCACGGCTTTGAGCATGCCAGATAGCTGGCTGTCCTTCATCGATCATTCCATCACTAATTGTCCAATTAGCTAGTGGTAATTCTACAGATTCTCTGTTACCCATAACGTCAATACGTGTGGTGTTCAACCAAACCATATCATCTGCCGTAACGAATGTATCTGAAGCAATAATTTCTAAACTAGCCATAGCGCCATATGTTACACTAATTGGTATCTCATGAGAAATTCCACCAGTCGAAACCATACTAATATTGTAAGAACCAGTTGTTATTGCAAAGTAGGTGCCATTCTCTTCAGTGAATGTACCGCCTCCAACAGTCCAAGTAATTCCTCCCCCTGCTTCTAAGTTGAGCATGTTTCCGAATTGGTCATGAAGTGTCCAGATTAACTGGCAAGTTTCTCCAGCCTTGACAACATCCTCACAACCAGTTGTTTCGTAATATGTTGGAGAACCACCCACTACAGTTATTGTAACATTAATTGTTTGATTAATTCCAGATACCTCTACTGTTTGAATTCCTGAAGTATATGGGTGGAAAGTTGTTCCAGTCATCGTTCCATTTGATGGAGAATATGTTATCGAAATACCAGGGACTATGTTTCCGAACTGATCAACAACAGTAGCCACAATTGAAAACGATTGGTCCGCAGTGATTGTTTCTTCAGTATCTTCAACTAAGAGTGTTATTGGTGCACCCGGTGTGACAATGATATTTTCAGATGAACATATAACTCCGAAACATGCAGTAATAGTGTGCGTTCCTACTAATTCAGGTGTGAACATACCAGTGGAATTTATTGACCCACTACTTGTTGACCAAGCGACATCCTCTGCTACCATTCCTCCAAGTGCATTGTTGAGCATGTGTGAAAACTGTACTTGAGTATCTGCATCAGTTGTTGAACCTGAAGGAGATACTGATACAGAGTGTACATCTGTATAATTCATTAGAATTGCAGGTCTGAGATTTAGTGAATCCTCACTAGAGTAGAATTCCACATAGTCAGATATTCCAGTAGGCGATGTGCCAATGATTATCCATGCATGATCTCCATCGATTAGCATATTGGAATGGCCAATGTCAATCCATACATTTGTCGCACCTGCAACCATTGTAGTTGACGAAATTGGTGTTATTTCATAATCAATACCTGCCGCCATTCCTGAAGCAGACCATGGCACTCCTGATTCAGAACTGTTCCATGTGGAACCAGCTTGTGTCCATGAATTAGTGAGTAATCTGTGGACGCTAAATGTCATCGAAGCAGAAGGAGGTGTCTCTACATTCAGGTTCAATGATGCTGAATGAATCATTGCACCAGGTGGTAATGGAATTTGGTCATTATCCAGTGCCAATATCATGCGACACTCAGTGTTCACCCCTTCGCATCCAGTACCAACAATGAGTGAGTCGGAGCCATGATTTGAATCAGCAAATCCACTACCAATGTATGAATCTCTAATGTTTGTATGACCTAAATTAGCTACTTCATTACCAGTTTGGAACATGTAGGTCCAAGTGTGATCATCGTTGTAAGAGTGGTCGACAGGTGAACCAATTGCGAATGTTCTTCTGCTTGACGATGGGCCCGGAATTGAACCATTAATCGCTTGAACCCACCAACTGTAAACATCTCCTGCAACCAAATCTTGGCTGAAGGTGAATGTTGTACCATTTATCTCACTGTTAGACCAAGACCTGTACTTGACCTCACCATCTTCACTAGCAATTGTAACTACATATCCTGTTGCATTTGAAACGCTATTCCAAGTTAATTGTGGCTTGTCTAGGGATTCTAAAACCCATGTACTAGTATTGTACAATATATCTCCATCGTTAGGATATGTGAGTACAGGTTGAGCAGGAGGTATTACTCCGTCAACATTGTCAACATAATCTAATATCAATTTCGGCCTTAGTGTTATATTTGCTGAGTTGTCAAAGAACGAATGTCCAGATGTTGGTGTTCCTACCGCCTTTAACATCACTGTCATGGTTTGATTATTATTGGCGATATTAGATTGTGCTAATGATGTAATATCCCATGCTTGTTCTCCAGTATTCGGAGATACAAGTAGAGTTGAACGAGTTACTTCAGATGCAGAACATGATGGGGCATTATTCCATGTTATGTTAGTCTCAACAAATGTGTCGCATGCGTGAACACTAACTGTAAGAGAAGTAGTACCTGATACGTTGATTCTATACAAGGACAATAATGCACTTGTAGGGGTCATCGCAGCAGGGAATGGTAATTCAGAAATGTCGAAAGTCAGAATAATCTTTGACTCACCAGAACCGCCTGCTGATATTCCAAGGTTTAGTTTCCCGTTATTACCTAGTATAGAGTTCGGGTTACTAGAATCAATCGTCGCATCCGGAACATTAGGTAGCGCATCTGTTTCTTCAAAGACCGAACCATGATACAATGTCACAGAATTATTTCCTACTCCATCATCTGATCCAATTAATCCAGGGACTCTGAATGAGTTAACATCTGACCATTCACCTAGGCGATGATCTTGTTCGGCTCTTACCCTCCAGTATGACCAATAGTCGCCCCACACGATATTATCGGGAGTAGTGTATGTTAGATTATTATAATCCCATGTTCCATTGAATGTCATATTGTCAGTCAAGTCATACAGCCATGTTGTATTTTCAGAAGTAAATGTCGGGCTATCGGAGGCTTGCATAACCCATCTTGTTTCGTTTGAGAATGTTAGTCCAGACCAATTCAATGAAACATTATCTGCACCGCGAGGTAGTGATGATGATTCATTCCAAATTGTAGAGCCATCGGCTGGACTAATTTGTGTAGGCGAATTAGGTAACCACTGATTTCCAGTCCTCCAAGAAAGCTCTAGTTCAGGTCTTTTAGATTCATCAGCGGTATAATCACTACTAGCAAAGTGCCATTCATCTGCAGTATCGTCTATAATCCAGAACATCAGATTAATCATGTCATCGCCCCTTTCGTGCGCATGTTGTACCGCATATGTTACATCAAATTCTGCGTAATTGTCATCATAATCAACAGATGTAATCTCGAATGGTATGTCGCATTTTGGATTAGTCCAAGTAGAACCTGCTCCGTTAGGTCCATTGAGTGTCGCACTTTGGTTCCAACTATCCTTAAGTTCACAAATTGCAATCCTAGCAGTTTCTAAATTTGTTTCTCCTCCACTCAATTTGTGCATAGTTAATGTGGCATTAACGAATTCATAATTTCCAGGTATTGGCATAGATGACCAGTTAACCATAACCATTGTCTCAGTGTAATAATTTAGTGAACTACTTAGATTGGACCTACCAACTACTAATTCTGAATCTGATTCGAATGCAGAATTAGTTGCACCTGAATCAACATAAGTGTCCATAAATATGGCTGGATAATCAAGAGCCCCAACGATCAATCCTTCCTGTAAGGTTATGTTGGCATCAGTTGAGTTGATACTACTTCCAGTTTCAGCAGGTATATGGAATATCGTATCAGTGCCTCTTGCTCCCATTATATCGTCGGTAATTGGTTGGACAAACCATTCGTAAGAATTACCATCTGATAGGCTAGAAGGTGATGTCCATGTCAAGTTAGCAATGTCCCAGCCAGCACTTGAATCCCGGCTGTCATACATAGTCCACCCCGCTCTTTCATCTTTGTAATCCTGCCAAATGAATAATCTCCAAGAATCAACATTGGATGAATTGTTATGAGTCCAAGTAAAACTTGGAGTACTACCTGGTAGAAGAGCATGTGTGGAAGTGTCCCAAATGATTTCATCAATAAGTGGGTTAGTATTTGTTCCAGCAACTTCAGGAGTAGATGCGTTTCCAGTTGTCCAAGTCAAGTTGAGCCATGGCTTTTCATTACTATTCCCGCTCGTCGAGGTGAAAATAGTCTGCCCTTTACCAATTGATCCAACAATAACTAGCGATAGGTGAGAATCTCCATTTGCAAATGCGGCTTGCACTAATTCTGTAACATCAAAGTTCATCCAATCTGCAGATGCACTTCCTTGTACGTCAGACATTCCTCCTTTGTCACCAGTTCCCATTGCGCCCGGAGACGACCAATTATTTACTCCATCATAGGTTGTACCATTTGCACTAGTATTCCAAGAAACAGATGCCGGGTGTATTGATATTGCATTATCAACATCGGATTCAAATTGTGCATACAAGTTGAGAACAGCTTCAGAAATATGAGCATTCTGAGGATTAGGCAACTCCGTTAGTGGAATCTTTAGCAATCCTGTTGCATTCTCTCCGGTTGTGCTTGTGCCAACTTTGAATGTCGATGAAGAAGATTGATCTGAAGTCGAACCAACCCCTGAGTCGGCTACCCAAGTATCAATGAAATTCGGTAAATTAAGTGATGGCATTGCTTCTCTGTGGTGCAATTCAACAGCAGCGGAGCTAGAATCAATGCTCCAGGTGGTAATGTCAGGTAGTAGGAAGTGGAATGCATTAGACCAATTACCTATTTGATTAGTAGTGCTAGTTGCACGCACTCTCCAGTACCATGTTTCTCCACTATCTAGAGGTGTAGAGATATTGTAAGTCATATTAGCAACATCAAAACCAGTATCTGTCCAACTTGTAGCCATTATTAGGTCAGAAGAATCAAAATTAGCAGATGTATCCAATTCGATAGACCAGCCTCCGACTGAAACTCCTGTTGAAACATAATTCCACGAGAAATGAGGTGTATCATTAGGAGATGGATTAATTCCAGAATCGATAGACCATGAACCATTAAGCGGTGATTGAGGGACAGGGTCTGCAGGTAATGCATCGGACCCTGGGACATAAACGAATGAGATTTCAGGTCTACTGACTGAGTTTGCCTGGTTTGGATAGAATAAAGCATCTCTATCTATGCCACTTCCAATTCCTAATACCCCTATTATCAGGTCAACAGACCTGTTTTCGCGCATTGCGTTTTGCACAGCCAATGTAATGTCAAACTCTACATAGTCGCTCGCGGAATATGAACTGTCTAATGCTTCAGAATCTTGCAATCCTGCTCTTTCCCACCCTTTTGCACCAGAGGTTCCCCATGATGAAGAACCATCGAATGATGACCATGTAGCGCCTTCCTCTGTCCAGTTATTTTGTCTGCTTTCCCAAACAGCGATATTAGGGGATCCCGATGGGGTAGCTGCTAATCTCATTTTTAGAGTAGCTGTTTTTACAGCATATCCGTCTGGCAAGAGGTGACTTGTCAAGTCACACCCCATCAGAATCGATGTTTCAGATGGGTAGGTATTGTATGAGACCTGCATCTCATCTTCTCCATTGTAATTTGCAGTAGGTGTCCCACTGTCTATGTATGTGTCTTCACAATTAGGCGCATCGCCTAATGTAGTGGCATTTCCATGAGATAGACGAAGTTGGTGGTCATCATCTTGTAAGTATTCAGACTCTAGTGATGATACTAGGAACGATGAGGTTCCCCACCATGAGTGATGATTTGTATTTGAATCCTGCTGAGCAACCCTCCAGTGGTACATTACCCCTTTGTCCAGAGCATCGGTTCCGGTGATTGACCAATTACCATCTGATGGTGCGAATTCTGTAGTGGTACTAGTATCAAATGAATGAATTATATTTCTATATTCTGAATCTGTTGATAATTGCATTAGCATCTTCCCAGACCATGAAATGGAACCATCCCAGGAGAGAGTTGGAGTTTCATTCCCGGAGAGGTTATTTCCACTTTGATTCCACACCGAGTGTCCATCAAGTGGTGCAAGGTGGGTTGGAATTGCAGGTGATGTGGAGCCCCAGTCGTAAATTATCTCGAGATAAGGTTCGTCGCAAGTGGATGATTCTTTAGTGCACAGGTCAACAGATTGCGATGTGGTTTCATCAACTCCCCATGAGGATGCAACCATCATCAATTCAAGGGATTCTGACGCAACTCCTCCTGAACTCTTGATTGCGTTATTTTGATCTATCCAGTGCTGGATAGCCACGGTAAGGTTTGTTTCGATTGTTGATGAAGATTGGTTTCCATCAAAACTTGCAACTGACATGGAAGGAGTTCTTCCTCCATCATCCCAGTAGTAAGTTCCATCATATTTTTTCCATGTGACTCCATCTTCAGTCCAATCTTCGCCATCCATGATATGGAACGATACGTCCGCAGATCCTGAGTAAGACTCACGTTCCATTATCATGTTAGCAGAGATGATAGTCGAATTGTCGTGCAGACCTATGTCATCCATGTTCAATCTAAGAAGACCGTATTGGTTTGTAGAGGATGATGAGCCTATTGTCATGTTTGAATTAGATCCCATGTTGGTGTTTTTACGAGCATTTGAAGAATCAATAAATGAATCTTCTATGGTTGGAACTCCTAACCCAAGGTCAGCAGAATCAATAGAGATTTTACCGTAATTTCCGACTTCCTCAACATCATGATCTGGAAGATGGAAGAATCCAGTTTGCCATACACCTATTGTGCCAGTGGAATCGACTGAACGCATTCTGTAGTGCATAGTAGTTGAATTAGACAACTCATCCCCGTTAGGTACAACCATACTTCCTGTGGTCGAAGTAAGGGTGAATAGGGTTGAATTGTCTTGAGTGTTGTAATACCACGTATCGTCCTCATCTACTTTGAATTCAGGACTTAGAGACAACTGCACTTGTGCTTCCTTTCCTGTCATTCCATCCCAAGACAATTCTGGGTTGGATGCTGAAGAAAGAAGGAATGAGTTGGAGTCCATTAGTGCAGAACCATCAATAACAAAGTTTGGATTAAGTGTTCCGCCATTGGAAGCAGTTCCAGTTTGGTGAGTAATTTCCAAAGAAGGACGTTTGGTGGTCACCGCCGATTCTGAAAGATGGCATGAATAAATAGCCCCAGATGCCGATAACAAAAAGTCGATAGTTGCTCTAGAGTTAATGACAGCTTCTTGGACTATTGCTGTTGTATTAATTGAAAAAGTATGATTTCCAAATCCATGGAAAGGCGGCTCCCATAAGCCACGATCTGAATCACCTTCTGCACCACTTACTCCCCAATTCAATCCTGTATCGGGGATGTTCCAATTTACATTTGATTCATTCCATGATTTCTTCATACGTGCTGCGTAAATTGAAATTGTTTCAACAGTGGAGTCAATTCCACAAGTCAATTCAAGCGTAGCATCAGTTACTACCTCTCCCGATGGGACAGTGTTGTTGAATGAAATTAAAATTCTCGACTCTTCACTCATCGATGTGCCAAAGTCTACAATTTCTTCACTGCCAAAATTAGTGTCAGGGCTGGATGAATCCAATTGTGCATCCTTTATTGCAGATGATGAGAACGTTGTTTGCAAGACAATTGGAGAGTCATCTAAAACGTCTTCATTCCAATCAGGTACCGCCTGAGGCAGTGCCAAATCAGCGAATAAAAACATCAATGCCAGGATAAGAGAACTTGCAATTCTGCGGCGGTCGGAGGTGTTCGAAGACATTGGGCTCGGAGACCCATTGTAGGAAGGGGTATAGTTTCCTTTCGGCTGGACACCCGTAGGGTGTCCGAGACATATACTACAAATTTTATCGAAAGCGAAGGTTCAAGTTCGTCCTTGTATGACCTTGGAATGTATGAGCGAGTTATGGGTTGAACGCCATCGTCCTCGGACAGTGGGTGATATTCGCGGGCAGGGTTCAGTGGTCCAAAGGTTGTCTTCATACGCAAAATTAGCTGACTTCCCGCACCTACTTTTCGCTGGACCACCAGGTACAGGAAAAACTACTGCTGCTATGGCACTTACAAGAGATGTATTTGGGCCAGATTTTAGAAATAATTTACTCGAAATGAATGCAAGTGATGAACGCAAGTTGGAAAGTATTCGTACAAAGGTCAAACAATTTGCTAGAACAGCACCATATGGGGGTGCGGAATTCAAAATTATTTTCTTGGATGAAGCAGACGCTTTGACTCATGATGCGCAAGGTGCACTAAGAAGAATAATGGAACAATATGCGCAGACATGCAGGTTCATATTGTCCTGTAACTATTCGAGCAAAATCATTGAGCCAATTCAGAGCCGATGTGCGGTATTCAGATTCAGACCTCTAGCTGATATTGAGGTTTCTGACCAAGTGAAAGTCGTTGCAAAAGCAGAAGGTATTGGACTTGATGACGAGGCCGCTGAAGCATTGGTAAGAATTTCTCAAGGAGATCTCCGTAAAGCGATAACTGCCTTGCAAGTAGCAGCAGCATTGGAAAAGAATATTTCTCGTAATTTAATCTACGAAACTAGTGCAACAGCGCCTCCTGAATCATTACATCAATATTTGATGGCTTGCCGACAAGATGGTTTCCATGCAGCAAGGAGAAGATTACGTGAATTACTGGATAAATATGGGTTGGCAGGAACCGATTTTGTCAATCAATTACATAGGGAACTTTACGGTGCAGATTTCCTCTCAGAAAATCAGAAATTAGAGTTAACAGAAATGATGGCTGAGATCGACTTCAGGTTGGTTGAAGGTGGGGGCGAGGCGATTCAGTTGGATGCTTTGACTGCTAGATTATCGAAGTTACTCAGTTGATTATTCTTCAACTTCTTCAACTATTAATTCTAGTTCAATTGTTCGTGTATTTTCCCAAGGGTCACCATCTTCGACTACTTCGATGGTAACTGCATAAGTTCCTGCTGAAAGCCCCTCGGTAATTTTTATTGCAACCGGGTAATCAATGTCTAAGTGGTCTCTAACTTCTTCCATTTCTTTCGAAAATGAATCATTTGTCTCCATTTCATTCCAAGAGTTGTCCACTTCTTCACCATTGAATGTAATTGTATATTCGGAATCTGCTGCATCGTAATTATCGGTGAAAGCTAGAACAATGTAATGTTCCCCGGAGTATCCTTGTGTTAGGTAGACTACACCATCATCTGAGCCATCGAAATCGAAACCATCTTCTGTAGATGAAATCATTCCCCATCCATCGTCTACTTGAGGGGCAACAATGTCTGCAAAAGGAGCATTTGTCAGCAAGAATGTAATTGCCAACCAAGTGAAAACATGCAAGAATGATGCTTTGAACCATGTTCCTTTAGTGAAGTGTTCAACATACTTTTCAGATAATACTGCTCTGTGAAGAGAAGGAAGTAGGAATATACACAGCATCGGGATAAACCAAAGCATATCGGCATTGTCTTGGGCACTAGGCATAGCCAGGTATCTCATCAGGATAGCCATCGTTGCAGCGAATGCGATAACTAGCCACATCGATCTGATGTCTGCCTTTTCCTTAGCAACGTGTTTTACGGGGTCGAAAGATTCGATTCCCATATCAGCGCCAGAGCGATTTTTCTTACGCTCTTTGTCACCTTTCCCACCACGGTTACGTCTCTCTGCTGCGGCGGCAGCCATGGCGGTATTGATGTCGACCATCAGTTCGGCGGATGGTTGACAGTGGATGAAGGCTGCGGTCAGAAATGAAATTTTGAATCAAGAATTTGCATTGTATTCATTTCACGGTTGATACTTATTTTCAAGGCCGCATCCTTCAAAGAGGGGTGTACGGTGGGCGGACTACTTGCCGGGGTGGCGTAGTTGGTGGCGCGTCGGACTCATAGGGCAGTTCTTCGGAACTAATTGAGACGTACCAAAGCCCCTTCTCATGTCTGAGACATCCGAAGGTCGCGGGTTCAAGCCCCGCTCCCGGCACCATCTAATTCTCATTAGTCGTATATCATAATGTGAAACAAATTATATCTCTCAGTGATTTGGTTAATTTTGGGTGATGTAATGGTTAAGTTACTTCAAATGGAAAATTTAGAGCGGCATTACGAAACCCCTGCAGGGGTTGTTAGAGCACTCGATGGTGTTTCTTTCCAGATATCAGAAGGCGAACGAGTAATTCTTCTCGGCCCCTCAGGTTCTGGAAAAACGACTCTACTAAACTGTCTCTCATCATTGGATAGCCCAACTGGAGGAACCTATTCTTTTCATGGAGAAGAAGTTCCAAGAAATCATTCTGAGAAGATGACTGCTTTCAGGAGAGAGAATATTGGCTATGTTTTCCAATTCTTCAATCTACTCCAGGATTTGACAGTCTTAGAAAACATCTTGTTGATTCAAGAAATTGCAGGCAATAAAGATGAAGCAAGAGCGCTTGAACTATTGAAACTAGTTGGTCTAGAGGCAGAAGTCAACAGATTCCCCGGTGAAATTAGTGGTGGCCAACAACAGCGTGTAGCGATTGCAAGAAGCATTGCAAAGAGACCAAATTTACTACTCGGCGATGAGTTAACTGGCAATTTAGATACCGAAACTTCACAGAAAGTAATGACTGCTCTAGTCAACGCCTGCAAAGAAGAGAATATCACTTCAGTCTTCGTTACACATGATGAGGGATTGGTAAAGTATGCAACTCGTGTAATTAGAATAGATAGTGGAAAGATAGTATCTGACGAATTAACTAAACCATCAGAAGAAGAGTGAGGGTATTTCCATGTCTGCGCTTCTGAATAAACGATTGTTTCGGAGTCTTTGGAGGACGAAATTACGTCTCTTAGCAGTTGTATTCATGGTTTCAGTTGGAGTCTTTGCAGGTCTTACCTTCGGAGGCTATTCGCACAATCTTGATGGCATGTATGATTCGATGCAATCAGACGATGACGAAGGTGCAAACCTTGCAGATATTTGGATTGATAATAGAACTACATCTTGGTCTCCTGAGCAAGTTCAATCATTCTGTAGTACTCTAGAAAATTCTTTGACACAATCATCGGAAATGTCTCTGGATTCTTGTGAGGGTAGAACAATCATACCAGGTGCAATGTTCCACGGAGAAGGTGATGATCAAGAAATAATAAATTCACTTTGGCATGGTATTCCTTCAGACGCGAATGCTGATAGAATCTGGATGCCAGCAGATCACTCGAAGGGAAGGGTTGCAGTTGCTAATGATGAAATCGTAATCGATGCACACGTAGCAGATGTACTTGGAATTGAGATCGGTAGTGAAGTTACAATCGGTGCAGGAAATAATAGTGCTGATTTCACAGTAGTTGGAATTGGCTACCATCCTTTGCATGTACTGATGGCGCCTGAAGGTTCGATTTTCCCACCGGAAGAAGGAGAATATGTCGTTGGTTATCTTTCAGATGAGGGGATGTCAAGACTTACTGGTAATGTGCTTGGGACTAGCAATGTTATCTTACTTGATGTGGAAGGAAATCCGTCATTTGACTTACCAGATACTGAAGATTATGAGGGTGAAGAGATCGATGAGATCAAATTCCATGTTGAAAAATCTCTAAACTCAACAGAATTGGATGCAAGAGTTAGAGATCGGGGACAGAATGAGCAAGTCGAAGTCATGAGACAAGATCTTGAAGGTGCTAAAAGAACTACAATTCCTTTCACTGTTATGATTGCAGCAATTGCATCAATAACCATCGTGTTGAGTTTACAACGTCTTGTTCAGAGCCAAGCCAAAGAAATAGCTGTTCTAAGAACACTTGGCGTAGAAAGAAAATCATTGATGACTGGTTACCTAATTGCTCCTGTGGCAATTGGGGCATTCGGTTGTTTGGTCGGTTGTCTGTTAGGGCCTTGGGGAATGAACTGGATGTTGGATTTCTATGAAGATATAATCGGTGTTCCAATAATAGAAAGGTCGATACCTTTCTCGACTTATTTGACAGTAATTATTCCAACTATGATTATTGTATTTCTTTCGGGAACATTACCTGCATGGAAAGCTAGCAGATTGGATCCACTAGAGGTTTTGAGTGGTCAAAATGAAATGCGTATTGGCTCAAATACACTAAAGAAATTAACTTCATGGATGCCTACAACGCTAGGCCTTTCCATTCGATCAAGCCTAAGAAAACCGATTCGACTTTCAATGACTTTCCTAGCAGTTGGTATTTCACTAATGCTATTTGGCTCGATACAAATGATGTCTGCAGGCATGGAAGATACATTGCTAAGTGGTATAGAGGATGACCAATCATGGGATGCCCAGGTTTTCATCAATCCTGATGGAGAGGGTCCTGTGCTAGAGTGGGCTGAGAATGTTTCAGCAACTTCTGAGTTGATGATCGAGATGCCATTAGGTAGTGTCGAGGATGATAGTGGAATTGAACGGGTATTCACTCTTGTTGGATTAAATAATTATCAAAATGGAATGAGGCAAGTAAACCTTCTAGATGGAGATACCCCGAGTAATGATAGCGATGCCCCGCAAGTTATGATGGATGAAGGAGCCATGAAATTCCTGTCATGGGAGTTGGGAGATACTCAAACAGTTTCTATCAATGGTGTGGAAACCGATGTTGAGATCGTTGGTATAACCAGGGGCGAGATGTCCAGAACAATGTATTTCTTACGTGGCGATTTAAGTGATATTACTGGGATTAATGCAACTTCGGTTTATCTCGATTTACCAGATGGAGTTGAAGTGAATACCGAACTAGGCGAAGTCTCAGTTGGTATTGTTGAACGGCAAGGTACAATTGATGGTATAACTTCGTTAATCGAAGATCAAACAAAAATATTCCAAGCCATAATGTATCTTGGATTACTTTTCACTATCGCTGTGATGCTTAATACAATGGTTATGAATGTCGCAGAACGTGATTTCGAGCTTGCAACATTAAGAGTATTAGGTGCCTCAACTAAGCGTCTTGGAACGATGCTGTTATTCGAGAGTTTACTTATCGGTATAATTGGTGGATTTGTGGGTGTTCTATTCGCATATGGTGGGGCAGTAGGTCTTGCAGCGTCCTTCTCATCATGGCAATTTTATGTCCCGATTGTAGTCATACCTAGTGTTGCCTACCAACTGATGGGCATGGTTGTCCTCATCGCAGTAGCGATGACTCCAATCGGAGTATGGCGACTAAGGCGTATGGATTTGGTTGAAAAAGTGAAAGACCTTTCACAATGATTAATCTCCAAGATTAATGCCAAATTGCGATTTGGTTATTATCATATGACCGTATTTTCTTGATGCCTTGAACGAATTTGAAACAAGAAAATATAACTCATGAACTGACGGAATGGAGGTAAGGTGGTTTTGTGAAGAACATATTCAACGAGATGACACAGTTCAGTTCTGAGCGTCCAAAAACAACATTGGGTATTATTGCACTCTTCATTTTAGCATTAACTCCTAATGCTATGTTCATCAATTTTGATAACAGCGAGGATGCCTTTTTCCCTGACAATGAGACAGTAAGGTTACTCAACGAAGTTGAAGATGAGTATCAAGCTTCTATCGACTTCATTCGTTTCATTTATGACATAGATTCAGGAGATTTGTATGAGGAAGAAACATGGAAAGATCTTGCAACATTAGAAGCGATATTGCTAGAAAACCCAGATCTAGATGAATATCAGTATCCACTTTTCGGGATTCAATCAAACAGCGGAATGGCTAGTGCAGCAATGCAGTGGCACAATTTGCAGGATGAAGAATCTGCAGCTGATTGGATTTCTGAGATGTATGTTGCCATTTCAGGTGTCGCCAATTCCAATAATTCTACACTTCAATCTAACCTGGATATACTTTCAACGACTAGTAATTCAATACCTTCTCCGAGTGTAATTACAGCAGAAGAACTTCGGGCTTGGGAGCCAGAAAGTCCATCCGAATGGTTAGATAGATTGGATTCTGGAAATAATTTGACTGTGGATTTGGGCATACTAATCGATCAATTAAATGCCTTGAACCAAGGCGAAAATGCCAGTGAAATCGCAGCGGTTTCGGGTCCAATCTCAGGTAAATTAGGATTGTTAACCGGACTTCAGTCCATCGACTACCGCTCTATGATGATATCGAATCTACCTGCAGAGGATTCCGATGAGCCATGGGAGTCAGATGGCCCTATTCTAACCACATTTGTAGTAAATACAGATCCTGCGATACACGAGGTTGATGTTATTGGAGATGTACAAATCAAGATTACAGAGTGGGCAGAGGAATTATCGGAGCAAGCCGATAAAGAAGTTAGTGATTCAGAAGTTTCAGTATTCTCGTTCTCACAATTTTCAACAGGTCAGAATTCTAATTTGGGTAAAGAACTCGGAATTCTAAATTCAATTTGTCTTCTGCTACTTGGGTTCATATTATGGACAAAATTCCGCAGTGTTAGAGATACTGTAAGTGTGTTATCACTGACAGTTGTCGCCATTTTAGCCACTTATGGAATGGCAGGATTACTGACTCTATTTGGAGTTGGCATGGTGTTCAATGCTGCAATGAATTCAATACCGATTCTGCTTCTTGCTATTGGTGTTGATTATGGTTTGCACGTAGTTGCTAGAATAAGGGAAGAGTTGCAAGACCAAGAGAAGAATGACCCGCAAGGAAGAATGACATTGCGTGATTTCTCATTAGAAGCAAGAAGGGTTGCAATTCGCAGAGGAACGATTCTAACATCTGCGGCTCTAATGGTTGCTATCTTTACAGATATGGTGGGCTTCCTATCATTCCGTTTCTCTTCTCAACAATTCTTAGTTTCTTTCGGAACAGTAATTGCTACCGGACTATTTTTCATCTATCTGCTTAGTATCACTGCATTACCTGCACTAATGATGATAATTCCACCGAAGAATTTGCCTCTTGAGAAATCTGGTAAGAACGACATCGGGCCGATTTCGACGTGGATTGGTTCTTTGACAAAGACACCTGTGCAAGTGTTCGTTGTTACGGTTATAATTTCAGTTCCGATGTTTGTTGGATTCCAACAATTAGAGGTTGGTTTTGACACAAGAGATAACTTTGATGATTCTGTACCTGTAGTACAGGATTTCCTAATGATTGCTGATGAATTCCAGAGCAGTCCTTCTCCTCTATACGTCGTTATTGATGGCGATATCATTTCTCAAGAAGGTAAAATGGTCTATGATGATGTCATCAGTGAGTTAACAAGTTCTGATGAAATTAATGGGTTACCGATAGGGATTTGGGGTGTATTAGAAGATTCTCGGTCAACAAGTTCTGAACTTGATAATTTGATGAATCAGTTAGATGATTCTGAAGTGACATGGGGAATGCTCAAAATTTGGCTCCTCACTGAAGAAGGAAGAAATGTATCATCTGGAAATCTAAATTATGATGCTACACAAACAGTGATTTCATTCCAAGCAGCAACCCTTGATTGGGAAGATACAGCGGAATTTGAAAGCCAATTAAGTGATGATTTGTTGAAATTAGAAGACAATCGCGATGGAGAATATTCGATTCAAATCTCCGGCAGGTCGCTGATTTTAGCACAAGTGACTGCCGATGTTGCGGATTCAGCTGTCCTGTCTACTGCAACTGTAGCAGGGGTAATTCTGATAATGCTAGTTGGAATCAACACTGTAAGGCAGAAAGATGTCGTTCGTGGTGCTGCAAGAGGTTTCGTTACTTGGATTCCTCTAATGGTAGTAGTTGTCTGGGTCTATGGAATAATGGGGCTGACTGGGTATCAACTCAATTCACAGACGGTTACCATAGGGGCATTGACTCTCGGGTTAGGAGTTGATTATGCCGTTCACTTTACCACGAGGTTGGAAGAAGAAGTTGAGCATGCACCTAATGCTGATCCGGCGGATTGGACAACAAAGTCTGCTGCAACAACCGGTCGTGCTATGTTTGGTGCAGCCCTTACTACTGCAGGTGGATTCTCTGTTCTGAACTTCTCCTCATTAGTTCCACTACAATTATTTGGGCAAGTATTCGTTGTTGCAATAGTTCTAGCACTAGTCTCAAGTTTGTTCTTGTTACCAGCGCTGTACACGCCTTTCTTGAAACAAGATGCAAGAAAGTTTGCGGCTGAGTCAATGGTGGCTGTGACTGTTAATCCACCAATTAGTGAGAGTGAGTAATCACACAGCTCTATCTTCAAGTAACTCGAGAGGAATTATCTCAAGCGCCTTGATGTTGGTTGCTTCTAGATCTACTGGGCATGCTTTGCCATGGTTAAGAGCATCAAGCCAAGTTCTGGCACATACGCACCAAGAATCTCCAGGCTTTAGCCCAGGAAAGTTGAACTGTGGCGCTGGTGTAATCAGATCATTTCCCTTTGAGCGAGCGAATTCTAGGAATTCAGGGGTGACTATACAGCAAACAGTGTGAGACCCTCTATCCATATCGTCTGTTTTGCAACTACCGTCTCTATACCAACCAGTCATTGGTTTACATGAGCACTCGCCGATATCCTGGCCTAGGACATTCTGTTGCATTGACATGTGTAACCGTAGAGAAATTGCTACTTCAAACTGTGTATGCATTCATTCGCTTTCATCATCACGACGTCCTTGCTTAACGGCCTTTTTCAGCAGGAACTCAATATGTGAATTGACAGAGCGGAAATCTTCCTCAGCCCACCTTCTTAGGGCTTCGTGGAGCTTGGGGTCAAGCCTCAAAAGAATCTTTTTTTTATCCATAGTCACCCCACCTATTTTTTGTTAATTGTCACTTCATTTGTTGTGTAATATTCATCCCCAAATTAACCAAACTGAAACTCCAATTCCAATCAGAGTTGGCAGTACTGCAGCAAAAAAGATGATCATCCCAGCCTTTTTGTTGATAGGGGCCACTTCGTCTTCAGTCATCTCATAAAATTCGGTATACCTACATTTCCTACAAGTAATAATGTTAAAATCCCGATACTTTGCAGACGTCACACCTCTCGCTCGAATGTGCCTAGGGGCCTTTAGGTCTGAACTTCCACATTTGGGACATTTTCTATTGTTCATCTTATTCACCTCTTGAGAATTAGACTTGAAGTGATTGTTATAATGCTTAGTACTAACAAAAGCACAATCGTAAACCAGAATCCCTTTGGAGATTCTTCTCTTGTTTTCCAACCCTTTCCTTTGTGATGACAACCCTGGTGTACCCAACAATATCCTACGTAAAGTAGCATAAGGGCAGGTCCAATGAAATTTATCAAAGATCTAGTTTCAATCATTCAATCATCCTCAAAGTCCACCTTGTGGTGGTTTCTCAAATGAGGGTTGAGACATACGCGTTGTAGCTGGAGCATTCATTTCGTATTGGTTTGGCTCTTCAAATTGTGGACTAGACATATGAGTGGTGGTAGGATTATTCACCATCATCATTTGATTACCAGCAGGTGGAGAATACATCACTTCTTGTTTGTTATCTTTCATGGTCAGTGCCATGATTCCACCAATAATCAATAATAGGATTCCACAACAAATACTGCCGAAACCGCCCACGAAACCTAGGATTAGTATTCCTATGTCCTCGCCCAATTCTTCACCAACTTTTTCATCGTAGGTTACCCAGACACTTTGATTTGATTCAAATGATACATTTCCTGTATAACATCCCCAACAAGCCCGACCAATTTTGACTAGACCTTTGCCATCTCGATCATAATTTGTGTTTTTGTCATTAGCATCACATTCCTGATTTGCTTGAACTTCGTTGTAGAAATTACCATCCAAAATTTCAGCCCAATCCCAAGAATTGTTCACATCAGGACTTTCTGTAATTGTAACATTGGTGTTTTGACATACATCCCAGATATCATTTCCATCTTTGTCTTCATAAACACCTTTGACCCAAAATGTCAGGCCCACATCACCCTTTCCATCTAAGTCTTCAATCATGATTGTGCCATTTGTTGCATCTTCATACTCAAAAGTGTTCCAACTGTCTTCTAAATCATCTACTTGGCCAGCTCCCAGTGCCATTCCGGCAATGCCAATTACGCTTGCAATCGCACCAATGATGAGTAATACCTTTGCTGCTGTGTGCATACTTGTCACCTCACTGGTATAGGGTTCCTGTGTTGACCACTGGTGTAGTATCTGTTTCAGAGCATAGAACAACTAGTAGGTTGCTTACCATTGTTGCTTTCTTATCTTCATCGAGTTCAATGATATTCTTTGCACTGAGTTGCTCTAGTGCAAGTTCGACCATACCTACTGCTCCAGCGACAATTTCGCTGCGTGCAGCTACAACTGCGCTTGCTTGCTGGCGGCGTAGCATTGCCTGTGCGATTTCAGTAGAATATGCGAGATAAGAGATCCTTGCTTCAAGAACTTGAATTCCTGCTCTTGCTAGTCGAGCTTCAACAGATTGTTGCAATTGCTTTGCAATTTCATCTTGGTGACTGGATAGAGTAATTCCGCCAATGTCCTTCTCTTCAATTGCATCGTAAGGATACCTTGTAGCCATTTCACGTAATGCTGCCTCACTTTGGATCTGGACATAGTGGCCATAGTTTTCTACTTCGAACATTGCTTCTGCCGCGTCATAAACTCGCCAAACAACTACGGCAGCAATGTCAATTGGATTTGCATTGACATCGTTTACCTTTAGTTTGCTCGATTCGAAGTTATTGATCTTGAAAGACATCTTTGATTTCTGGTAAAGTGGGTTTAGGAAGAATTGGAATCCTTCAGTCTTGATGGTAGATTTGTACTTCCCGAAAAACTGAGTTACAACAGCTTCGTTTGGATTAACTATGACGTATGAGTTCCACATTACTAGCCACAATGGGCCTGTGATTAAGAGTAGTGCTGCACCCGGTCCTGTAAACATTAGACCTAAGTTTACAATACTCAAAATCAGATGTAGCAATAGCCCAACAAATCCATTGATGGCTTTCCCTTTTTTATCCTTAAATTGTGGTTCGTTCGACGGCATGGCTGATTGTGCAGGAATTACTACTGCTGCTGGCTGCATGTAT
>JBJLAY010000040.1:0-61373 GCA_045568475.1 Candidatus Poseidoniaceae archaeon
AGATACTCAATGTAACTGCGATAATAGACAGGATGCCGACAACACCTCCACCTAATGGTTCAATGTATTGACTCATTATGAGGATGACGAATGCCCATTCTTTGCCATTAACGAATTGCATGCCAATACCTGTTTTTAGTCCCAGTTTACCTGTGGATTCTGAAATATTCAGAGATGAAATATCAAATTTGAATAAAGCCACAGCCATAGCTAACAAGAATAGCATCCCAATCCAATGAAGGGCGACTAGTGCTGTCTCATTTTCACTTAGTGAATCAATTGCTAATCCAACTGTAAATTCCATTATGAATAATCCAATCGCCATACCGGTGATTAACGAGATGTTACTCTTTCTTCCAAACAGGCCACTGTGAGCGAATGCAGTTAATGCATTTGGACCAGGAGTAAGTAAAGCAATAGCGATAATCAGCAACAACTGAAGTAAAGCAGTTGTTGCATCCATGAAGGCTCGACCCTATCATGATAAATAACAATTCAGCAGGAATCGGTTGCCAAATGCCAATCACATGTTGCGACGATACTGTCCACCAACTGCGAACAGTGCATCTGTGATTTGACCAAGTGAAGCAACCTTGGTTGTCTCCATCAATTCCTCGAATACGTTACCGCCTTCTCTAGCGACCTGCTGCAATCTACTGAGTGCCTCTTCATCGCGTGGAATTGCTTGAGTTCTCTCAAGACATGCCTGTTTCTCATCAGGGTTAGCACGGGCAAGTTCCATGTCGAACTCATCTGCGGAATCTTCGTCGAAGTCTGTAGCATTTGGATTTAGGAATGTGTTTACGCCGATGATAGGTAGTGTACCATCATGCTTGAGGTGCTCGTAGTACATGCTTTCATCTTGGATCTTACCACGCTGGTACATTGTCTCCATAGCACCGAGAACTCCCCCTCTGCGAGACAGTGCTTCGAACTCTTGCAGAACTGCTTCCTCAACCAAGTCAGTCAATTCCTCAACGATGAATGAACCCTGCATCGGGTTCTCAGTCTTGGTCCAACCGCTTTCCTTGTTGACAATCAACTGGATTGCAAGCGCCCTTCTAACCGATTCCTCGGTCGGGGTGGTAATCGCCTCATCGTATGCGTTGGTGTGCAGCGAGTTGGCATTGTCTTGAATCGCCAATAGTGCCTGCAAGGTTGTGCGAATATCGTTGAAATCAATCTCTTGTGCGTGAAGACTTCGCCCACTAGTCTGAATATGATACTTGAGCTTCTGACTGCGAGCATCTGCACCATACAAGTCACGCATAGTTACAGCCCATATACGGCGAGCAACTCTTCCAATGACTGTGTATTCTGGGTCTAGGCCATTGGAGAAGAAGAAAGAGAGGTTAGGTGCAAACTCTGCAACATCCATTCCTCTGCTTCGATAATACTCAACGTAGGTGAAACCGTTTGCAAGAGTCAGGGCCAATTGTGTAATTGGATTTGCTCCTGCTTCTGCGATATGGTAGCCGGAAATTGAAACCGAGTAGTGGTTGCGCACACCATTGTCGATGTAGTACTGCTGAACATCGCCCATCATCTTCAGAGCGAAGGGTGTAGAGAAAATACAGGTATTCTGTGCTTGGTCTTCTTTGAGAATATCAGCCTGAACTGTACCACGAACTGTCTGCAGAGTCTTTGCTTTGATTTCTGCATAGGTTGCGCCGTCTACCATTTCGTCTCCTCGCTTTCCGACTGTAGCAAGGCCGAATCCATCGTGTCCTTCAGGCAAATCACCACGGTAGCCACTCGCATCTGCTTCTAGTTGCAGATGTTTCTCGACTTGTTGATCGATTGCTGCATTGAGGTAGAATGCAAGAATAACTGGTGCTGGCCCATTAATTGTCATTGAAACAGAAGTATTTGCATCACACAAATCAAATCCGGAATAAAGACGCTTAGCATCATCAATGCTAGCGATAGAAACACCAGAGTTACCGACCTTACCCCAAATGTCAGGTCGACGGTCAGGGTCACGCCCATACAGAGTTACACTGTCGAATGCGGTAGAAAGGCGGACGTAATCTTGGCCTTGAGAAAGAAGATGGAAGCGACGGTTAGTCCTCTCGCCTTCTCCTTCACCAGCGAACATACGAGCACTCAACTCATCGGTTCGCTTGAATGGGAATACTCCTGCTGTGAATGGGAAATGCCCTGGAGCATTCTCTCTTGCAATCCAATTGTACATATCTCCATCATCGGAGTACTTCGGAAGTGCAACACGAGGAATCATCTGATGAGACAAGGATTCAGTAACTGTTGAGACTGTGAATGGTTTTCCACGAACATAGTAGGTGAATTCTCCACTGGAATACTGTTCTGCTAGATCTCTGAAATCTGAAACGATTTGACTTGCTTCTGCAATCTCTTCGCGTAATTCAGAAAGGTGATCATCAACTTCACTCTTTATCGAAGGCAACTCTTTGCTTGCTGTCTCTAGATGCTGCATTACTCGCAACTTCTCTGCAACACCACCATTTTGTGCATGATAATCTCTAACAACAGATGAGATTTCTGAAAGATAGTGGACACGCTCAGGAGGAATTACTCCTTTGCGTTCACCGATTACTCCAATCGGCTCACTTGCATTGAAATCAACCATTGCGGCTAACTTCTGCCAAAGGACATCAACTCCTGGGTCTGCGAATTGGCTAGCGATTGTAGCAACTACTGGGAGTTCCAAATCTTCGACGTCAAACATGTTACGATTACGTCTAACCTGTTTTCGAATTGCACGCAGTGCATCTTCACTGCCTCTCTTTTCGTACTTGTTTAGTACGACTAAGTCAGCTACATCAAGCATCTCGATTTTCTCTAACTGAGTGTGAGCACCGAACTCTGCAGTCATGACATACAGTGAGCGGTCAGAAACTGTAGTAATCGCATCACTACCTTGTCCAATTCCGCTTGTCTCACAGAATATCAAATCGAATCCAACAGCCTTTGCAGCCTCGATTGCTCTATCGAGGTTAGCGCTGATTTCTGAGCCGCTACCCCTACTTGCTAAAGAGCGCATGAAGAGGTTGTTATTGGAAAGAGAGTTCATTCTAATTCGGTCACCTAGTAGCGCACCTCCAGTACGCTTTCTAGTTGGGTCAACACAGAGTAAGCACACTTTTTTGTCAGGGTTGTCACGAAGAATACGTAGCATCAATTCGTCCAACAAACTGCTCTTACCAGCTCCACCTGTGCCTGTGAAACCAATCACTGGAACATCATTATCGCTGGAACGAACCTTGTCTAGTGTCGCTTTGAATTCATCAGCACTAGCCGATTCTGATAGGGTCATTAGAAGTCCCACTTTGGCCATATCATCTGCCGTAATCGGTTCATTGAGACTTTGGATTCTACTGTCTGCAATCAAGTCGACCTCGCTTGCAGTACCCATCAAATCGTGAATCATCCCCATTAGTCCCATCTTTCGACCATCATCAGGAGAATAGATTTTGGAAATACCACTCTTGTGTAAATCTCTAATTTCAGGAGGTGTAATTGTTCCACCTCCGCCACCAAAGATGCGAATGTGTTCGCAGCCTGCTTCGTCTAGCAATTGACGAATATAGGTGAAGTACTCCATGTGTCCACCTTGATATGAAGTCAAAGCTACTGCATGTGCATCTTCCTGAACTGCACAATCGACTACATCTTTCGCCGATCTATCATGCCCAAGGTGAATTACTTCTGCACCACTGGATTGAATTAGTCTGCGCATGACATTTATCGCAGCATCATGGCCATCGAAAAGACTGGCTGCGGTGATTACACGAACTGGTCCGGTTGTTGTTTCAAACACCGGCGCCTCCTCGGACATGCTCCTACGGAGCATACATTCGTTCATCATGATACCGTTCAAATCAAAGGCCTAGAAGTTAGTGCGAGTCGTATGCGACCCAGATGGATTATGTCTCCACAAGAGGTCGCAGTCCTCGATTCCAATGCCGAAGCATTGGGTGCAGATATGGATGAATTGATGAAAACGGCCGCAGAACACCTAGCCAACGCACTTGAAGGCGCTCCCAAACCAATCTGGATATTGTGCGGTCCGGGAAATAATGGAGGAGATGGATTTAGACTTGCAACGATTTTCGAGGGCTGTAAAGTTGTAGCAACTCACGACAAGCAAAAGACTCCACTCGCCCAAAGAGCAAGAGATGATTGGAAAGGAGATGTGTACTCTATCGAGAATCTACCTGAAGAGCCTCCTGCTGTGATTGTAGATTGCCTACTTGGGGCAGGATCATTCGGCCAACCAAGGGGACAAGTTCTCAAAATGATGGAAAATATTCCAGGAAGACCGATGGTATTGGCATGTGACATGCCAACTGGTTGCGGCTCAGGAGTATCTTTCAATGCCTTCAGAACTGTAACATTCGAAGCACCTAAATCGAATATGGTTGACTCCAATGGTAAATTACTGCCAGAAGTTGGAGA
The DNA here is from genome assembly GCA_045568475.1 of Candidatus Poseidoniaceae archaeon. GTDB lineage: Archaea > Thermoplasmatota > Poseidoniia > Poseidoniales > Poseidoniaceae > MGIIa-K1. The sequence continues at coordinate 4,438 of JBJLAY010000040.1, forward strand.
CCTATTCATCGCCCCGGTTGGTTGGCCAGAAGAAACACTCGACCCTGGACCTGGAGACCTATTACGATACCCACACCCGCAAGATGGGCAAATCAAAGGGGACAGAGGAAGAGTGCTAATCGTTGGAGGAGGCCCATACCATGGAGCACCAATTCTCTCAGGAATGGCCGCTGCTAGAATGGGTGTGGACCTCGTCCATGTTGCAATGCCAAAAGCGGCCGCTGCTAGAGCGAAATGGCCTAGTGAACTTATTCAGGAATCGATGACCGATCAAGAAATAATCACCAATGTATCAGATTTGGTCAAACGTTGCATGACAGGAAGAGGAGTTCAGGCTATGGTCATCGGCCCAGGGATGGGCGATGCTCCTGAATCATTAGAAGCGGTAAAAATGCTGATTCAAGCAACTCCAAATATTCCAAAAGTGATAGATGCAGACGCAATTAGAGCCCTAAAGGGATGGCCGCAGGAGCTAATCGGAGTAGTTACTCCTCATCAAAAAGAACTGGAGAACTGGGTTGGAGATATCGAATCAGTACCCGAATTAATAGCCGGTTCAGGCGAAGCAAGAGTCGTTATTCGAACCGGTGCTGAAGATATTATCATTGGTTCAGCAGGGCGCGGAGGAATAGGTGTAGGTGGAAATCCGCGCATGTCAATGGGTGGAACAGGAGACCTACTTGCTGGCAGTATAGGCGGCTTACTGGGGCTTGGATTATCACCCTGGAGTGCCGCTAGACTCGGTGTCCACCTAATGCGAGTTGCTGGGGAACTAGCAGAGAAAGAAATGGGGCCAGGAATGGTGGCGGATGATATTCCGCCTTATCTCTCAAGAGCACTGATCACAGGACCGGTTCTTCTCCGTCAACCAATGCAGGAAGACCCTTCTTCTTCCTGACGTAGTCGGTATAATTACCGTAATACTTGGTGACGACGCCATCTTCTAATTCCCATATCTGATTGACGACTTGGTCCAAGAACCATCTGTCGTGGCTCACGGTTACGATAGCACCGTCATATTCAGTTAGTGCATCTTCAAGAGTTTCTTTAGCATCCATATCCAAGTGGTTTGTAGGTTCATCAAGGAGTAGAAGGTTGTTCTCTTCAAGTAGAATCTTCAGTAAAGCAATACGTGCTCTTTCGCCACCAGAAAGTTTGCCAAGTGGGGTATCAACTTGCTCCTTAGCGAATTGGAAACGCCCTAGTGCGGCACGTATTTCACCATATGACATGTCAGGGCGCAAGATTTCTACTTGCTTCACAGCGTTTAGACTGAAGTCGAGAGTTCTGTGGTCTTGGTGATAGTATCCAATGATGGCACCTGGCGCTAAGTCCCTTGAACCAGAATCGATTGTTTCATCTCCTGTAATCATTTTCAGAAGAGTGGTTTTACCTTGACCATTGCCGCCGACAATACCGATTCTGTCACCCTTAGAAATCTCAAGGTCTTGATTATCCAAAATTGGCCTCTTTAGTCCCTCGAATCTCTTTGATGCTCCGAGGAATTGAATGATATCATTGCTGGATTTGTCAGCTGCTTCCAAATTAAATCGCAATCCTTTGCGCTGTTTTGGCTTACGGGCCTTCAGTGCTTTCAATTCCTGCTGCATCCTCTCGATCATCTTGTGTTTCGCAGAAATCGACTTGTCATATTTGTTAGCTGATTTCATTGAGCGAAGTGCGCTTTGAGTGTGTGAAATTTTCTTTTCAACATTCTTGATTCTATCATCAAGCGCTGCAAGGAAGTTCTGTTTCTGCTTTAGGAACTCAGAGTAATTACCCTTGTAATTCCAGTTACGTAGATTGTCAATTTCAACAATTCTAGTACAAACTTGGTCAAGGAAATACCTGTCGTGAGACACGATTAGTTGCGCCCCAACGAAATCGTTGATGAACTCCTCAAGCCACTCAGTGGTTTCGATATCTAAGTGATTTGTAGGCTCGTCAAGGAAGATGACATCTACGCCTGCTAGACCGACTAACTGGCGTGCTAGAGCAAGTTTAGCCCTTTCTCCACCTGATAATTTGTTGACTTTCATATCCATTGGATGCTGGTCAAGACCAAGCATTTCCAAAATCGCCTTTGCAATATTTGCAACATTCCCACCACCAGATGCACCTAGCATGGTTTGTAATTCGGAGTAACGCTCCATTACTGGTTGCCAATTCCCGTCATAGAATGAAGGATCGACCATCTGTGCTTCAATCTCGGCAATCTCTTCTTCCAGCTCTTGGAATTGTCTACCTTTGCGAGATAATTCTTCTTCAATTGTTGAATCTTCATCAATGTCTCGAATCTGAGTTAGGTAAGCAATACGAATTCCTGATGCAAAATCGATGTCACCGACATCCTGCTTTTGTTCGGAAATAGTGTTGAGCAGTGTGGTCTTTCCGGCACCATTGTGACCTACAATCCCAATGCGGTCACCTTCATTGACCATGATATTGATGTCCTGTAAAACAGTGACCGGCCCGAATGAACGGTCGACACCCTCGACACGGATGAGTTCACGGGACATGTTTCGAGGCGGCTGCCGCTCGCTTATGGACTCACCGTATAATTTTCTAAGACCAAAATCAAAATCAATCTAATTCAGGCAATAAATTACCATGAAATGAAGTTATGATTCCGACTAATGGAAATTGTGATTCCACCTTCCGGAACTCAATCTCATGATTCCGTCTAATGCTGCGCAATACAGCATTTGACGCATCGAGACAAAAGTAAATAGGTGTAGAAGTGTAATGACTCATCATGGCGAGCAAAGTTGAGGAAACACGTCCGACTGCAGCAGAATCATTGGTCAAGGCATTTGTAACAGTCCTAGACAATGTCGAAGTGAGAGCACACTTCGATAGGGCATCTATGGAAACGGCAAAGCGATTAGGTGCAAGTTCGATTACCTACCTCGCTTGAACAAGCAGAAAGGTCATGTCCATTAGCACTCTACGAGGCATGTGGACATAACAGCGATCTCTGCGGCTGCCGTGATGTTCATTCTCGGCGCTACATCTCCTGGCCCATCTTTAGCAGTAGTACTGCGTAACACTATGATTGGTGGGCGTAGTAGAGGACTTGCTTGCGCAGTAGGCCATGGCATAGGCTTTGGATTCTATGCGGTATCGGTTGTGTTTGGATTAGTTGCAATAATGGATAGCAATCCAAATCTGTTCACCCTAATGCAAATCCTTGGAGGTTTATTCTTACTTTACCTCGGAATAGAAATTATTCGTAGCGAAGAAAAAGAAATAGAACATTCAGAAGGTAAACGCGAGGGCTTTGTAGAGGGGTTCTTCATTGCATTCCTTAACCCTAAGATTGCAGTATTCATGTTAGCAGTACTATCAAGCGTCCTAGATCCTTCAATGTCCAGTGAGACAAAATGGATTATTGCAGGCATGGGGATGACTATTGATACCGTGTGGTACGTACTGGTAGCTCTCGTTCTTTCTAACTCCTCAATGCTGACTAAAATTGAGAAAAACCAGCGGTTACTGAACCTAATAACTGGAATATTGATGATATGTCTAGCGATATGGACCGGTTACAAATTATCTGGACTTTGACACATCAAAACTATTGATGTCAAGCGAAGCCACCCCCACATGCCAGAACTCCCAGAGGTGGAAACTGTCCGTACAGGACTATCTCGTTCATGGATTGGCAAGCGAATTGAAGGGGTTGAATTACGCCGTGAAGGTTTGCGTTTCCCCTTCCCTGAAGGATTAGAGAAACGCTTGACTGGCCAGAAGATAACTGACATCAGAAGGCGAGCAAAGTATCTCTTAATCGACCTTGACAACGATGATGTTCTTCTTTCACATTTAGGAATGAGTGGCAAATGGACGCTTGATGCTAGTGAATGTGAAGGCAAACATGACCATGTTGTAATCTACCTCGATGACGGGAGCATGTCGGTATACAACGATCCTAGAAGATTCGGAGTCCTTGATATATTCACAGGCACATCTCACAAATTACTAGACCATTTAGGCCCTGAACCGTTAGAAAACTGGACCGCTGAAGACTTGTATGAAAAATTGCAACGCAGAAAGAGTCCAATCAAAATCTGCATACTGGACCAAAAAGTAGTGGTTGGAGTGGGCAATATCTATGCTTGTGAAGCTCTAAACAGAAGCCATATCTCTCCAACTCGTAAGTCAAATAAAGTGAGCAAAAAGGAATGCCAGGTACTTGTTAATGAAATCAAAGTGATTCTAGCCGAAGCAATTCAAGCAGGAGGCTCAACGCTCAGGGATTTTGCTGGAGTTGATGGCACTCTGGGTTACTTCCCTCATCAATTCAGAGTCTACGATAAAGAAGGTTCAGAATGTGAATGTGGAGGAACAATCGAAAGATTAGTCCAAGGTGGACGCTCTACATTCTGGTGCCCATCTTGCCAAAAGTAATCAATAGTGCTCGAGTACGGTTCGAACATCCTCTACAAAGAGATCTACTGGGATATCGTAATGACTCCAAACCACCCTTCCCTTAAGGGCAGGGTCGAGGATGTAAGTTGGTGACGGGTGGGCTACAGTGTATCCTTCTTCTGAATCATCATCTTGTTCGATTGGAAAAACTCCATAGTTCTCATACACCGCTTTCAGATATTCCTCGCCACCTGTTAGATGCGGCCAATCGTATCCTCTTTCTTCAGTCCAATTCTGAAGTTTGGAAGGTGAGTCTGTTCTCCAATCAACTGTTACTGAGACTATGCTGATTTGTTTCAATTCGTCCTCGGTTAGAGTATCCTGAACCATCTTGATATTCTGGCTTGTTACTGGACAGGTCTCATAACACCTAGTAAACATAAACACAAGAATTACCACTTTACCCGACTGATCATCTAAACTCCATAAATCACCATCTGCACTTTCAAGAGTAAATTTGTAAGTGGAACTTCCTTCTAAATCGCGACCATTGTAGGTTGGGACTTCTTCTTCTTCATCAGACATGCATCCGGGAAGTAAGATAATCAGAGCAAGAATTACTGCTGTGAATCTGATATTCTCACCCCAGTTCAATTACAGTGTACAAATCTTCCATGAAAAGATCGATTGGCCAATCATATTCACTCCACATTACACGACCCTTTAGGTCTGAATCAAGAATGTAAACCGGTTGTAAATGGAGTTCTTGGTATTCCTCTTCATCATACGGTACTATATCGTATTCAGAATATGTGTTTCTTATTTGTTCAGAGTTCCAGTCGGTTAGATGTGGCCAATCATAACCCTTTTCGCTGGACCAATTGCGGAGTACCTCGGGGCTGTCATGCCTCCAATCAATTGTTACAGAGATAAAAGATACCTGTTCTAATTCATCGTCGCTAAGTTGAGATTTTACTTGCTTCAAGTTCTCTGAAATTAACAAACAAACGTCATCGCACCTAGTATAAACAAACGCTAACACAACGACCTTGCCTTCATCATCTGTAAGAGAATAAGTAGACTGGTCTTGGTCACTTAGTGTGAACTTGAATACATTCATCTCATCAAGGTCTTTGCCATTAAAGACTGGATTTTCCTCTGAAAAGCAGCCTGGAATTAGCAATAACAGACACGCGAGTAATACTCGAGCTCGCATATACAACCCCTCAGTATTCTCTCCAACCATTACCACAATCTTTGCAGGTTAGCATACGTGTTTCAGGTTCATCAGATGAACGAGTTTGCTCTAAGTAAGAATAGACTTCAACGCAGTCACACTTTGGGCACATGTAATCTCCAACTGTTAGAACACCTTTCATCTCATCTGAATCCTTGATTACTTCATAGGTTCGAGTCTCAGCCTTGGTCGAAGAACTAGCTTTAGAAAGATCGACTTCCTTTCCATCGACTCCTTTGACCTTCACATTTGCAGGGCCTTGATAGCCGCATTTGTAATTTGTACAATTGATGTCACCAGAGGGAGTAGGGAATGCCAAAGTACCGCATTCAGGGCAGAACATAGGAACAGGTGAAGGATTATACATATCAACATTTGTGATGAACCGTCAGCAATTCATTCATCAAGGGGGGACTTCTGGACTACCATATGTGGCTGTGGTATGACTGGAGATCTGCAGCAGTTTCGGACTCCAATGGGAATATCCTAGATGTTGAGACATGGGACGGTTGGAAGGATACTGATGCTGTCTGTTCACGGCTTGATATGATCGCTCATGAAGCATTAACTCCAGAAGCGGAAAGATTGTCCGAAAGATTTCCTGACGCAAAGATTCTACTTCACGGTGACGAAGAACTTCCAGATGCTGATTGGCCAATCCCGTCACAGGAGGCTTTGGAATGCCTAGACCGTGCTGCGATTTTACTTTCTAAGCGCGGAGTGGATGCTGCTGCTGGTGACCCAGACCGTCGCCTAGAACATATTCTGAAAGCATCCGATGAGTTACGTGCATCTTTCGTTACAATTGAAGGAAGACTAGTCGAATGGGTGGGCCTTTTCCTTCCTGAAGCAAGATTCGAGAGAGATAGAAGTGGATTAGCAAGAAAAGTAATTGATTCTTCAAGCTTAGAAGATTTAGCAGTTACACTCGACATTGGAATGCCACCAGTAGGGCCAACTGATGCAGAATGGGCCAGTCTTCATGACTGGGCTACTAGCGTCTGGGAAATCAAAAACCGTCTAGAAAAGATGGAGGATGTAGTAAGAGAACTTGCTTCACAGCACCTGCCTTCACTATCCGCACTCCTTGGTCCAATCTTGGCTGCAAGACTCTGTGTTGAAGCGCATGGTCGTGCTCGCCTAGCAAGACTTCCTGCGGGAACTATGCAAATTCTAGGTGCTGAAAAAGCGTTTTTCAATCACCTGAAAACTGGAGCACCATCGCCTAAACATGGACACATTTTCATGCACCCATGGATATCACGTTCACCACGTTGGGTAAGAGGTAAAATCGCTAGAACTGTTGCAGCTAAAGCGACGATTGCAGTACGATGTGACGCTTACGGTGGTAAATTATGGAGCCAAGAATCACTAGATGCAGTAGCAGATAGAGTGGAAACTATTCGCAGCGAAAACTCAACTCCTCCTCAAAGGTGATTATGATGGGCAAAAAGCGTCGCCTATCATGGGCCGTCATGATTGATGGCAGATCCATTTGGACACGTAATGCTGTACTCAAACACTCACAATACGGAGAGTCACTTCGCAGATTCAAGGGTACTGAATACCGAAGGTGGGACCCTACAAGATCAAAGTTAGGGGCTGCATTATCCAGAGCGAGACGAACACAATACGATTTACTACCAGAGGAAGGTGACACCTGCCTATACCTAGGAGCAGGTCATGGAACCTCTCTTTCTCATCTCCATGACCAAGTTTGTGGGGCTGACAATCAAAAGGGTGGGAGGATTATCGCTGTCGATCTATCTCCTCGCTGTTTGAGAGATTTGGTGCACTTGTCCAAAATACGACCAGGGTTGGTACCGGTACTAGGTGATGCAAGGAAGCATTCCGCTTGGGGAGTTATGGTTGCAACTAAGGTCGATTGGTTGTTACAGGATGTTAGTCAAGCCGGACAAGCAGAGATATTCATCAATTCAGTGAATAGATTCTTGAAACCTGGTGGCAAGGGCTTACTATCCCTGAAGGCAGCATCTGAAAGATTTACAGATACCGATGAAAGAGAAGTATTCAATCAAATCAGAGAACAGTTAGAAGATGCAGGATTAACCGTTCAAGAACAAATTGACCTACACGGTCTAGAAGACAATCATTGTCTGTACTATGTTACCAATTAAGGTAATCACATATCTTCGACTCTAGGTGCAAGGAAGTACTCTACGTGCCCTGCTCCATCTTCAAAGTCGAAGGTTAATTTTAGTGGGAAATTCTCACCGAATCTTAGGTTGACATTTTCAATTCCTTGGAATACCTTAGCCATTGGAGTCAGGTATGTCAGAGAATATTGTGAACGTGCTGCTTCTTTGCAATCTATTGCTAACAATTCATCCTTGGAGAATTCAACATTTACTTCATCAGTTGATCCTTTTACGTTAACAGCAAAACTGGAATCTGTTAGAGAGAAGTGTACCAAGTCTCCTGCCATTTTTGCAGCTCTAAGGGCCTGAGCAAGTTCAGAACCTGCAATAGTTACTCCACAAGGAAGTTCCAAGGATGGAACGTTTGGAGGATTAAGAGTAGTATTGTCAAGAGGCCTCACATTCAAATCGATTCGGCCGATTTTGATAGTAGCTTGTCCTGATTTATCGTTGTATGCAAGTTCGACCATGTCGCCAGCACCAGCAATACCTACAATCTCTTTCAATTTCCTCATTTCAAGGCCTAACTTTGTCTCATCAACTTCCCAACCATCGAAGGCCGCACTATCGACCTCCATCTTGATCATGGCTACGTGTGAAGGATCAACAACCCTTACAGATAATCCATCTTCTCCGAAGTCTAGTCTTGCCTCCTCAACGACGACCCCAAGTGTATCTACTATGGTTCGCATGAGTTCTTGACGGGCTGTGACGTTCAACATGAGAGCACCCCTATACATTGTTTGCTTCTTTGGAGGCTTATGAACCTTCTAATTGAGAAGGGGCATAAAACGCGCGCCTTTAGGGTTGATTACGAATTCCGCATAATGTTGAGATGGTTTCATCAAGGGGTGTTAGATGGCAGGGATATGGCAGATGTAACACCGCTGCTCAAGGAAGACGGCACGCCCTTCAAAGTGGCAGTATTGATTCCAACAATCAACAATGCTGATGAACTGGATATTGTACTAGGAAGATTGGCTAAACAAACTTACACTGACTTTGAAATTGTCATATCTGATTCAAAGTCTAAAGACCACACCAAGGAAGTTTGTGACAAGTACGGAGTCACATGGATTGATGATCCATCTCGCAATCGAGCAAATGCTTGCAATTATGCATTGGAAAGAATGGACCACGACCTTGTTCTATTCACCGACGACGACACCATTCCTCCATTGGACTGGGTTGAAAAGTTAGTTCGTTGGTTCGATGACCCAGAGGTAGGAGCAGTCGGCGGGCCTAATTTCGCACCTGATGAAGACCCATTCGGTGCAAAATGTGCAGATGTTGCATTCTGTACAAAGTTCATGACAGCAGGAACAAGATACGGCGCACAGCCAAAAGGCAAATTGGTTCCAATTACCCATAATCCTGGAGTTAATTGTGCTCACAGAATGGCAAATCTGAGAGAAGTAGGGTTCTTTGAAGATGGATGCATTGGTGCTGAAGATGTTGTTCTCGATGCTAAAATCCAACGTGCAGGGCACAAGTTATTCATCGACCCAGAGAATGTAATGCCTCACCGAAGAAGGCGCCCGTTCAGACCTTACATGAAGCAGATGCGAAATTACGGTTACACTCGAATGGTTGCTAACAAGAGGTGGCCAGAAATTTCAGAGTGGTCACACACCGCTATCGGCTTCTTCCCGTGGATTGTAGTCGCTGCTGCAATCAGCGTAATCTTTGGAGCAGCTACCGGGGGAGCCGCGGCTGATTTGTGGTTCACACTCAGCGGCGACTGGGACATTTCCCGCATCGCATTCCACATACCACTAGGACTCGCAGGAATTTACATCGCCATATCGTGGCTAGGTGCAGCAATCGGAACAAGCCCTCACCGGAACATAGGGACTGTTTTCTTCGCACCTCTATTCGTATTCTTGGCGCATTGGGCATATGGAGCCGGTGTAAACAAAGCCTGGAGAGAGATTCGAAAGACCGGCGGTAGTGCTGGTGTAGGCGAACAGATTGACGATAGGATCAGAACTGCTTGACTAAACTTAAGCAGTACCCCGCTAAGCCGCCCTTATGGCGCAGACTTTTCGAGAGAGAGCAGATGCGCCGGATGGCACTACTGACGAAAGAGAAATCTGGATGATGATACGAAGTTGGATTACTTTGATCAGAGTTGTTTTGGTAATTGCAATAATAATCGTAGCAGAGATTTTCGAAGAACATAGTCTGTTCAACTTATCGCTTTCAGTATGGGCCATAGTAGTAGGATTCCCACTATTTCTTCTTCTCTCAGTCGTCATAATTCAGGGTGACAAAAGATTTGCACCCGACCTTGAAGAAAAGCGTCGTAAAAAAATCGAAAAATCTAGCAGGCTTTAATCGCCTCATAGTTCACCGGTCTGGATTTGCCATTGGCTTGCATAGACTCCATTATTTGCAACTAATGATTCGTGACTTCCTCTTTCTACGATTGCTCCATCAACCATAGAAATAATCTCTTCAGCGTTACGGATTGTCGATAATCTGTGAGCAACCGCAATTGTAGTCCTATCACTGCCGCTTGCCAATAGGTTCTCTTGGATTCTCTTCTCAGTCTCCGCATCCAGAGCACTAGATGCCTCGTCCAATACCAATAAACTAGGGTTCTTTAGCAATGCTCGAGCTAGTGAAACTCTTGCTCTTTGACCACCTGATAATTTAGTACCTCTATCTCCGACCATAGTATCTAATCCGTCTTCGAAATCATTGACGAATTCAGCAGCACCTGCTAATTCCAAGGCCTTCATGATTTCCGCATCATCTGCTTTACGATTGTACGATACATTTTGCTTCAGAGTGCCAAAGAATAGGAATGGTTCTTGGCTAACAAAGCCCATAGCAGCCCTTACAGAGTCCAGAGTTAGATCTTGAACATCTGTACCATTAACTAGAACTCTACCCTCTTGTGGCTCATAGTATCGCATTAACAACTTGAGAATTGTAGTCTTTCCAGCACCGGTGTGGCCCATAACTCCGAGGAATTGCCCTGCCTGAACCTTGAATGAAATTCCTGCAAGAACCTTGGTTGAAGTTCCAGGATAAGTGAAGTGCACATTATCGAACTCTACTGAATTTATTGCCCCTTCCAATTCTTTAGCATCTGGTTTGTCAGTAATTGTTGGCTCTAAGTCAACTAAAGCGAATACTCTGCGAGCACTTGCTTCTCCTTTCTGTAGTTGGTTAACCAGCATTCCAAAGATGAACATTGGCATGGTCATTCTTGTAGATATTAACAAGAAAGTTACCAATTGTCCAGTTGATATATCTCCAGACTTGGTTAGATATCCACCTACTGTGACCAACAAACCGAATGCGATTCCTGCAATTGCGTATAGTCCTGGAAGGAAACGGTTTCTATCCCTGCTAGCACCTATTGCTTGCTCACGATATGCTGTCGATTCTTGGTCGACTCTGTTAGCCTCCCATTCCTGAGCATTGTATGCTTGAACAACAGATATCCCTGAAATGACGTTCTCCAGAACAGCAGTGATGTCACCTGTGGACTCTCTTTGCTGACGGTACTTTCTTTGAACACGTGTAGAAAATAAGTACACAAGTGGAATGATTAGTACAAGCGGTGCAAACAATACTGCTGTCAATTTCCAACTCATTAGTGTCAGAATCAAGAAAGCGGTTCCAAAAGTCACTACAATACGAATAATGGATGTGGATGCATCACTAATCACGTCTTCTAACTGATTGACATCAGCCGATAATACACTCATTAGTTGCCCTGTTTGTCGCAAGTCATAGTATGAGGCTTCCATGTCTATTAGAGAACGAGTTGCATCTAACCGTAAGTCGTGTTGCACTTTGTAGCCAAGGGTTTGCCAACAGTATTCACTGATGCCTTGAAAAACCGCCAAACTCGCAAATCCAAGGAAAATTAGAACACCATATCCAACTGCTAAGTTGTCGGTTAATAATGGGAAAATAGATTCGTCTAAAAAGTCCCTCATAGAACCAAAGAAACCATCTGTGTTGTTACCTGAGTAGTAGTCGACTGCAAACCCGATAAAAACGAATGGCAACAGATCTGCGAACCTAGCCATTCCATTTGCTAGAACGCCCATTAAAGCCCTCTTTTTGTAATTCAGGCCATATGGAATTACACGCCAAATTTGTTTGCCGAGAACATCGGTCTTATTCTCATTAAGCTCTTCTGGCGGAAGATGCTGATATTGAGTAGACCTAGTGTGTCCCGCTCCCATATATTCTCGCTCCCGCAGCCGGATTATGAACCTGCGTGAGATGGGAACATTCATTCCCTACCCGTTTATGACAAGTAACATGCGAGCAGTTGCAATAGTCGGACTTCTGATTCTATCCTCTTTTGGGTCTGTAGCTGCTTGGCAGCCAGCGATTGTAGAAGAAGGGGATTTTATTGGTCTGCGTAATGGCGATGTCAAATCAATTCCAATCGGTGAAATGCAAGAGAAATCATATCACGGCTTTTGGATGTTAACACATGAATATCCAGTTCCTAGTGAATGGATTCACGAACTCGCTGATGCTGGAGTAGAATGCTGGTCATTCTTGCCAGTCTCATCCTTCCATTGTGAGCTAAATGGACATACTGCTTCTGAATTAGAGCGATTAGAAGTGGAAGGAATGGCAGAGATGCCTCCATCTGCAAAAATACATCCCAAAGTAATGCCTGCTATGGAGGGGGAAATCAAGCAATACATGATTTCAGAGGGAATGGGATTCTTACAAATTACTTTGTCCGGAAATGAATTACCAGAAGGAATTGAAGACCGTGGAGACGTGACTTTAATCGACCATTCATGGAGATGGGCAAATGTTGCAGTCAGCCCATCTGGAGTAAAGTGGCTCTCAGAGCAGTCCAAGGTTGAATGGATAGAACCTAATTTTGAATTCACTATGGATAATGATGTTGCTGACGGTATAATCTCAGCCGATGTATTACAATCCGCTAGCCAAATGGCAGGCATAGATTCGTCTTGGTCGGCCCTTGATGGAACTGGAGTTGTTGTTGCTGTTGCAGATAGCGGACTAGACAATGGAGTCAATAATTCCGGCATGCACCCTGATTTCAGGGACCATATTTTGGATATCAAAGCGTTCCCTGTTGCCCCTGGCCTACAGTCTCTCGTCAATCCTCCATACAATGATGGTGCGAGTGATGTTTCTGGTCATGGAACTCACGTTGCTGGTTCAGTGCTGGGAGATGGAACCGAATCTAATGGAGTAATCAAAGGGATTGCTCCTGAGGCTCAACTATACATGCAGGCTGTAGAAGTTTATGCTGATTATACAACATTTGCAGAAAACAATTACTGGTGGGCAGTAGATGGATATGGATTGCGAGGAATTCCTAGCGACGTGAACCAACTATTCGATGAGGCTGCTGCTAACGGATCAAATATTCACACTAATTCATGGGGGTCAGATGCTGATGGGGAGTATACCTCCACCTCTATGCAGACAGACAATGCGTCTATGAACCATCCAGGAATGCTAATTCTAACCTCTGCGGGAAATAATGGACATGATGGAAATGGGGATGGAGAGGTTGACCTCGACACTATGGGTTCACCTGCAACTGCAAAGAATGTATTCACCATAGGTGCTTCAGAAAATTATCGTCCTACAATATCATACGGTCACTTTGGAACTGGAGTCGATGATTGGGGGGAAATATGGCCTGCGAATTATTCAACAGCCCCAGTAGGTACTGACCATGCTGCAAATAATTCCGAAGGTATGACTGCATTCTCGAGTAGAGGTCCTGCTGACGATACCCGAATTAAACCAGATATCGCAGCTCCTGGTTCCTTCATCCTATCGACTCTAAGTCGTTCATCTTCTACAACTGGCTGGGGAACTTACAATTCCAGTTACGTATACATGGGTGGAACATCGATGGCCTGCCCAATAACTGCTGGCGCTGCAGCACTGCTTTACCAGCACATGTATGACAATCTTGGCCATACAGACCCGAGTAGCGCTCTGATAAAGGGAATTATGTCTGCCACCGCTCATGATATGACTGGGCAATATGGATCAGCCACAAATGGTGCTGGAGAAACCGCTCCAAACAATCACGAAGGACATGGATTACTTGATTTGGACAGAGCAGTGAATAGTACGTTTGTCGATAATGAATCCGTAGGCACTGGTGATAGTCTAGGATTCAGATTTGTAGTTCCAAATTCTGCACCGGATATGCATGTTATGTTATCATGGACTGATTATCCAAGCACAACTGTTGCTAGTACCAATTTAGTCAACGATCTAGACTTTGCTTTGAAAGACCCAAGCGGTAACTGGGTTGAGTATGGAAACAACATTGACAACTTGTATGGCGCTAAGATTTCATCTCCTGCCCAAGGAACTTGGGAGGTCCACATCAATGGAAGCAATGTGCCCCAAGGCCCTCAGAAATTTGCGTTAGTAATAGATGCAAATTACATTCTAACTAACCTATCAAGTGACCAAGATGGTGACGGATTCCAAGATGATAACGATGACTGCCCTACTGTCTCAGGTAGTTCAACCAATGATTTGTCTGGATGCCCGGACAGTGATGGTGACGGATGGTCAAACACTGGCGATGACTTCCCTAACGAAGTCACACAGTGGGTAGATTCCGACTCAGATGGATATGGAGACAATCCATCTGGTAGTTCTCCTGACAGTTGTGTATCTCTATCAGGAACCTCAAGTTCAGACAGATTCGGTTGCGTAGATACTGATTCTGACACTTGGTCGAATCCTGATGGATTGTGGACTATTGCACAAGGCGCAGATTCGTGCGCTAGTACGTGGGGTAATTCCACAGTTGACAGAAATGGTTGTCTTGACAATGATGGGGACGGTCAATCAAACCTGAATGATGTCCTTGAAAATGACTCTTCACAGTGGCTAGACACTGACGGTGACGCGTTCTACGACAATCCAAACCCTGCAACTAACTGGGATGATTGCCCTACTGTTTGGGGTAATTCAACTATCGATTTACAAGGTTGCTTAGATTCTGATGGAGATGGTGTATCGAACATTGGAGACCCTTGGCCAAACGATCCTACAAGATCGGTTGATACTGATGGCGATGGCTTTTCAGATAACGAAGATGATTGTCCTAACTTTGCTGGAAATTCCACTTGGATTCTGCAAGGGTGCCTTGATGCTGATGGCGATGGACGAACTGTAGAGTACGATTTATTCCCTGCAGATGGAACACAGTGGAATGATACTGATGGCGATGGCTTTGGAGATGAACCTACAGGAACATTAGCTGATGACTGTGTTAGCACTGCTGGAACTTCATGGCAAAACGGTACGCTTGGTTGTCCAGATGCCGATAGTGATGGATGGGCTGACCAAGAAGATAGCTTTGAATCGGACCCAACTCAATGGCACGATGTTGATGGAGATGGATATGGAGACAATATTGGAGGGACAAATCCAGATTCCTGCCCAACTGTTTGGGGTAACTCAACCCAAACAGCACTAGGTTGTCCTGATTCTGACGGTGACGGATGGGCAGATTCTATCGATGCACTGCCTGCCGACGATACTCAATATTCTGACCAAGATGGCGATGGTTATGGAGACAATCCAAACGGAACTGATGCTGACGTTTGTCCACAGGTGTTTGGTAACTCTACCATCGATAGACTAGGATGTGTGGATACTGATGGTGACGGAGTTTCTGACCTCAATGATGATTTCCCATTAGATCCAACAAGAATATTGGATACAGATGGTGACGGGTACGATGACGTTGAAGACGATTGTTTTGATGTGGCAGGAACATCTGTCAATGGCTCATTGGGCTGCTTCGATGCTGACCAAGATACCTGGGCCGATGCTAACGACTCTTTCCCACTCGATATGACTCAGTGGAATGACACTGACGGTGATGGATACGGAGATAACCCTCAAGGAATTAATCCAGATTCTTGTCCAACAATTGCTGGAAACAGCACAGCAGACTTATTGGGATGTCTAGACACTGATTTCGACACATGGTCAGACTCAGGAGATGCATTCCCAACTGATTCATCAGAGTGGGTTGACAATGATTCTGATGGGTTTGGAGACAATATCGACGACTGCCCGACACTAGCAGGACTGTCAACAAACGGTAGCATCGGCTGTCTAGATGACGATGGTGATACTTGGTCAAACGACAATGATTTCCTCCCAGATGATTCAACTCAATGGATTGATACAGATGATGATGGATTAGGAGATAACACTCAAGGGACGAATGGAGACGACTGCCCTGCACAAGCAGGTACATCTTCAATTGACAAAGTAGGATGTCCTGACAATGATAGAGATGGCTGGTCTAATTCTGGCGATGAATTCCCTGACCACGGGTCACAACACGTTGATACCGATGGCGATGGTTATGGAGACAATAACTCCCCAGGTGCTGAATTAGCAGACCACTGGCCAGATGATAGCACAAGAAATACTGCAGAAGTGTTACTATCTTGTGACCCTGTAGAATTCGAAATCGATATCGCATTAGACCCAAGTGTGGAATTTACTTGTACTGTAACTAACATGATTCAAAATGACTTGACTGTTAAGGTTGAATGGCGCTCAATGAATGCGATTGATACTGGTGTACGCACCCATATTCATGTCATTCCAGGAGGAGGATCTCTAAGTGTTTCATTCTCTGGACAAATTGTCGAAAAAGGAGATATCAATTCTGTTATTGAAGCCAGTGAGCCGGGAGCTGTGTCATCTATGGCCTTCACATCAATTCAAATTGAAGCGATTAACTCGGCAGACGGCGATTCATTTGATGATCTACTAGAACAGGCGCAAGAGGTCCCTCACATCCAAGAAATTGTGGCGGTGACTCTAGCAGTTATTCTGGCACTATTCCTTGCATACAATGCACGCCGCAACAATCTGAAACAAAAGGCAGAGCGCAGAGAACACATCAATCAGCGCCAATCTGGCAGATATGTGATGGATGAAAATAGCAGATTTGACAGATTACCTCCGAGGAATTAGACCGAATTGGCTAAGAAGAGAACGCCCTCGGACAGATTACTTCGCGGATATGGTGAAGTGGTTATCACCTGAGGTTTCCAACCTCATGTCGTGGGTTCGATTCCCGCTATCCGCATCCATCTCTAGCGCTGATTTGCGGATTGCTTTTCGCAATCCCCCCATATATTGAAGAATAATGGAATATGCGCGAAGCGCATGAACCGTCAACTATCTGCCCTATTTTTGACTGTACTATTTTTTGTGGCCCCTCTAGCCGGATGTTTCGGTGATGAAGAAAAGGAGCCAGTAGTTCCTGCAGACTCATTCCAAATCGATTTCGTTAACCCTGGAGATGCGATTCTACGATCTGGAGAATTTCATGACTTTACACTAGAAGGAAAGGGTAACGCTATCTCTACCGATTCTGATGTAATGATTTTCATTAACGGAACTTATGTTCAAAGCCATAGCGTAATCGTTGAAGATAATACGGTATTTGGTCAACTTTTGACTACACCTTACACTACAGAAGTCAACATCGCTTTCATGAGTAGCGATGGACAAACTGAAGCAGTCGAGGTACCTATTACCAATGGAACTCCTATTGTAAATGGTGAAGAATGGTTTGAGAAGATTGACTTTATCACAAGTATTTGTACAGACACGACCAAATGTGGAGGCTATGTTAATCGATGGATGGGTGCAGGAAATGCATTCTATGAGCGTGCAGCGGAATATTTCAAAGGTCATTTTGAAGGCCTCGGATATGAAACTCACTTGCTTAGGGTCACAGATCACGGAAACTTAGCACAGCCAGAAAGTCTCAATGTTATTGCATGGAAACAAGGACGCAATGACAACTGCGTTCAAGGAATGGGTGGCCACATGGATATTGCACCTCCAGGAGGGCCCCCCGGTGGTGGAACTTACGAAGGTGCGTATGATAACACAGCAGGTACTGTTGCAATGATGCTATACGCTCGTGCTTTTGCGGATTTGACTTTCGAATGTGACACATTCCTAGCACTTTGGTCCAGTGAAGAAGAAGGGCTTCGCGGCTCCAACGCATTCGCTAACAACAACTGCGATTATTGTCTACCTCAAGATAAGGAACTTGAATTCTACATCAACATGGATATGATGGGGATGTCTTGGCCTGCTCACAAGTCAAATGGAGATCCATTCCCTTACCATGCTTGGTCAGGCCCTGATGCTGATCCTGAGGTACAAGATGTTGAGATAACATCGGTTCTCGAACATGTACATTTCGAAATACTAAACGCACCACGTGATTTGCGAATCGATGGTACTTATGGTGCTGGATGTGACCAGCACTGGGATGAGCATGCAGACTTGGTATTCGATGTTCATGAAGACACATTTGGACGCTCAGACCACGTTACTTTCCGTGATTTGGGAGCTCAAACAATCTTCCACCTAGGCGCATATGATGCTGATTATGATGCTTACCACTCACCTTCCGATACACTCGATAACATGATTGCAGAAGTCGGTGGCCAAGAAGAATTAGAACAGAGTATGGAGTTCGTAATGTGGGCTGCAATGCTGGAATTCATTATTGCAGACCAAACTCCTGAAATCAGGAATCTAAATGCTTGATGTGAGGAAATGGTTGACCCTATTTCCGAACTTGTAGTGGCAATTGGAGAAACTGTTGCTAAGGATAGCGAATTTCTAAACTCTGAAAGCAAAACCAAGTCTAGAATAATTCACGCACTATACTACATAGTCCCAATATCAATATTAGTCGGTTTCTACTTTTGGACTGTGTATTGATAACTACAACTTTCTAAAGTTGAAAGGCGATAGAATTAGACAATGTTTTTTGTAGTTCATCAAGCCATTATTGCGCATGGAGGAAGAACAAACTGCTATTGACTCAGAAGAAAAGCAGCCCAATAAGTTGTGGAAACTTGTCGCTAGTTCTTCCGTTATTGCATCAATGTGCTGTCTTCCATCAGTAGTATTGGTGATGTTTGGTATTGCATCAGTATCGACTGGTGCTGCATTATCTGACACATTGTACTGGGGCGAAGATGGATATTCATGGTTCAGACCGCTAATGCTAGCAATTGCAGCAATTACTGTATGTGTAGGGTTGGTATTCTACTTCAGAAGCCAGGGTGTTTGCACCATAGACCAAGCAAAACGTGAGCGAAGGAAAATCATTAACACATCAATAATGATCATAATAATCTCTTACTTGAGTTACCTATTACTGAATTATGTAATACTGACTGAGATTGGAATTCTGTTTGGTCTACCTTGGGAATCTAGTAGAGTTTGGAACTAGTGATTCAAACATTATTTCTGGTTGTTTTACATCCAACCGAAAAGTTGGGATTATCTTTCATTGCTTCTAAAGTAGCATCTAAGAGGTCATCTTCGGCAGACCTTGGATTATCTCCGGCCTGCCTCCATGCAACTGAAACCATTAATTCATCATGGATGAAAGACACTACCTGATGTTCTCCTATTGAGATATCTCTAGGATTCAGATGCATGCCTTTTTTCTCTGCTTTTTGTACTGCTTCTTTGGCAGTCCAGATTCTAATCGCTTGATCTGAATTAGATTTCAACCAATCTAATTCTTCACCTTTAGCCATCATGTCAAATGCATTTTCTTGAATGCCTCTATCGCTAGGCTCACCATCAATTCCAACCCAATATCCTGGCTCAATTAATGCACAAACCGCCCATTCCCCAGAATGCCCGATACTGATATCTGGCAGAGGTTCATTTTTCCAAACACCATCTAGCCACGATAGATATGGAGCCCTCTCTTCAGTTCGTAACACTTCGATTGAATCGATAGGAATATTCCATGTTTTGAGACATTCCTCCAATAGTAGGCGTCCAGAATTATGGTCTGCTATTCGCTTATCTGTTGCACGAGGAATCTCTTCGGCTAGAGTGCTCGAACACTCTTCTATTCTCTTACGCGCAATTAGCATGCGTGGACCCTTTGGAGGATCCATAATTTCCACCTAATCACCTCTCAAGAGTGAATCTTTGATCCTCTGCTACTTCGCCCATGGCCTTGAGGCGTAATCCCTTGAGAGAGATTACTGGGGCATCATCATCGCCGACTATTACTACATCATGTACAGTTACTCCTGCATCTTCTGTAGCTTGTTTGATTGAACGAACACGTAATTTCTCATCTGCTTCAGGAACTCGTAGCATTGTAGACCACTCGATTCCAATAGGTAGGCTAGAGAATCCTTCACTTTCCATTGCAGCCAGTCCGGCATTTTGGAATCCTGCCTCAATCAGCATAGGTAATGCATCAAGGAGGACTTCTTCTCCTTCTGATTCCAAAGCGAATTGGTCTGTTGCTGGTAATTGATGACGCATCAGGGCGATTCCATCTACACCATTCTCAACTCCTCGCAATACTCCTCCATGGGATTGGAACCTAGGGCCGTGGAAGTATCTTAGATAGATGAAACTTGAATGATGCATTAATTCGCCATCTGCAGGTGTACCAATTGCTGGTAGTGCTTCGATTTCAGATTGCAAGAAAGTGCTCAAGTCATCGCTTGAGGCAACTAGTCTAACCTTTGCTTGATGATGCAATCTTGGCTCACCGAATATTTCTCCCTTCGAGTTTACCAAATCTGAAACTAATCGGCAATTCACCCACGATAAATCTCCATTGGTCTTTTCCAAATTTGCTTCAACTCTAACCGTCATCGCACCTTTCATTATCTTGACAGGAAGGCCGAATGAAACTTCTTCGAAACCAGCAATACAGTGTCCGGGCATCAACAGCAATGAGTTCTCAGCAAACATTTCCATAGCCATTACACCGGGATGATAAGGCACTCCATCGATTGCATGGTCAACCAAGAATGGGTGGTCTTGAACCGAAAGAGTACATTGAGAGACCAATGATTTGCCTTCATCTAGTGATACTAACTTGTCGATTAATGGGAATCTGCGAGGATCTGCAATTGATGCTGCCATTTCTGCGGGAAGTTTTAGTGGGGCTTCTCTAAAGGAATCGTATCTATCCATCAGACCTAATGAGCCACATCCAAGAACTCTTCTTTTGCCACCAGCAAGCGCTTCTCCAACGAATATCTCAACTCCGTCTTCAACAGATAATGTTTCAATTCCAGCAGACTCGAAGACTGCTTCGATAGAACCTCTTGTAGCCATTCCAACATCTCGCCATCCTGTCCATCCAATAGCTACTGCTCTGCAATCTCCTGTTGCAGTCAGTCTGGCCATCTCTGCGTCTAGGATTGAATTGGCTGCTGCGTAATCGGTTTGACCACCGTTTCCAAATCTTCCAGCAACGCTGGTAAAGGCACAGGCGAATCTCAAAGAATCGCCTGCTACTGAATAGAGAGACTTCCAACCATCGACCTTGACTCGAACTATCAAATCGAATGTGCTCCATTCTTTGTCAGCGACTAATTTGGACTCTTCAAGTCCAGCACCATGAACGATACCAGTCACGCTTCTTCCGTTGACTGCGGCGCTAATACTAGTTGAATCGGTTACATTTGCCGAATGATATTCTGCTTGATTACCACCGTTTTCAATCTCCTTAATTGTACGATAAATATCCATGCTGCGAGTTAGTTTAGTCCAGGCATTATTCCATTCAACCATCGTTACTTTGCCGGTCTCAGATTCTGCGATTAGGGATTCTCTAAGTTCCATCTTTCGAGTATTGAGTTGCTCATCACTCCAATCTAACCACGATGCAGTCTCTTCAGCGAGTTTGCTTCTGCCCAGCAACAAGAATGTTGCACCTGCATCTTTGCTTGCATTTGAAACACCGATAATGGATGCTGCAGTTACGCCTGATCCTCCACCACTTACCAACCAAATATCATCTGATTGTAGTGGTTTGATGTCATCAACTAGATCTTCTGCAAAACAGACCATTGTCCATCTTCGTCCGTCTCTGTCAATTCCAATTTCAACATCGCCACCTGAATTAAACATGTCATTATCGATAATCTCAGCTGCTGCTGCTGCATCGATTATCAATTCAGGATGCAAATCCAAGGCTCGACATCTGAGGTTTTCACGTTCAAAACCATAGGACTTGGTTACGCCACTTGCCCCGCAGGCTAGCGCATTGAATCTGTCACCACGGTTACCATGCCTTCCGTCAATGGCTGTCACACTACCAACAATTCCTGCTGAAATAACACCTAATTGAGAATCTAATCCCTTGAGTAATCCAAACCATGATTGTGCAGCAAGTGCAACTTGGTTCGAAGGCCCTTCAGATTCCCAAGTGCTTCCAGTTAGGGACAAAGGTGCCAGGTGGATTATTCCCCCAACTCCATCAATTCTTGAGCATACTTCTGCAATTTGTTCTTCGCTATTTGGATTTGCTCTGAAAGTATGTCCAGATAATTCCTCTTGCTCAGTGACTGACTTCGCACCGAATTCGAATCCAATTTTAGCAACTGAAAGTCCCTTTTCGGTTAGCCTGGTTGCTAGAGCATCAGCAACTCCCCAACTATCCTGTGTAATGACAATGGTTCCGCCAATTGGGAGCCCTTCTGCCACAGCAGGACAGGGTTCTACCTCAACTTGCCATCTTCTGGTGGATGTTTTTGCAGGACTTGAAGCCGGAGCGACCGGATCCGCAATAGGGGTTGCAACCGCTTGAACAGGTGCAGAAACAGGTTCTGCTGTGACGGTAGTGGATGCACTTCCACCTTTCATTTTCTGAATGTATGCTACAAAGTGATTCAATGTTGGATGGTCGGATAGAACGAAGTCCTCATCGACAGGTAGAGAGAAGATTTCTCTAACGTCACCCATTATTTCGGCTTGCTTTACTGTATCAATTCCAAGTTCACCTTCTAGGTCTTGATCCATTTCAATAAAGTCATCAGGATAACCTGTGTGCTTTACTACGACTCCAATCAATTTTGGTTGAATGTCTCCGCCATCCCCTGATTGGCTAGGTGGTGGGGCGACTGGTGCTGCCTCCACCTGAACTGGAACTGGTTCCACAGGAATAGACTCCACTTCTACAGGAACAGATACTACGCCACCCGTCATTTTCTGAATGTATGCTACAAAGTGATTCAATGTTGGATGGTCGGATAGAACGAAGTCCTCATCGACAGGTAGAGAGAAGATTTCTCTAACGTCCCCCATTATTTCGGCTTGCTTTACGGTATCAATTCCAAGTTCGCCTTCTAGGTCTTGATCCATCTCAATGAAATCTTCAGGATAACCTGTAT
The DNA here is from genome assembly GCA_045568475.1 of Candidatus Poseidoniaceae archaeon. Lineage (GTDB taxonomy): Archaea > Thermoplasmatota > Poseidoniia > Poseidoniales > Poseidoniaceae > MGIIa-K1. Next base: position 27,429 of record JBJLAY010000040.1, read on the forward strand.
GTTTGACTACAACACCGATTAATTTCGGCTGTATATCGCTTACATCTGCTGAATGTGATGATGTCTGAGTCACGACTTCAGCAGGAGGTTCTACTACGGCTTCGATTGCTGGCTGAACAGCAGGTGTTGGCGCAGGGGTTGCTGCAGGAGCGGAAACATCCCCTCCTTTCATTTTGTGAATATATGCAATCATGTGGTTGAGTGTTGGATAATCGGACAGGATGAAGTCTTCATCGACTGGTAATTCGAACAATGTCCTGATATCAGCCATAATCTCTGCTTGCTTGACCGTATCGATTCCCAATTCTCCTTCTAAATCTTGGTCTAATTCTACGAAGTCTGCTGGATATCCTGTGTGGTTTACTACTACTTCAATTACAGCAGGAGTAATGTCACCGACTACAGCGACTGCAGCGACTGCGGCAGGTTTCACAACTACTGGTTCTGCGACAGGTTCTGGTTCTGCAGCCGGCTTGGGCACAGTTTCTGCAACAACTGGAACTACAGGAGGTGCTGTGGCTTTGGCTACAGCGTACTCTTCTCCTTGAATACCGCCATGTAGATTGTTGTCGCCATCAACATAGGCAACTAACTTATTTTGTAGAACTCTAAGTTCGACATTTGATGTACCTGCAATAGATTGGTTCCAAGTTAGCAACTTCTGTCTATCGATTCTGTCACCAATATAATCGTACTTTCGAACTAATGAAAGTCCGATTTGGCTACCAAATCCTGCTGCAAATCTCATTCCATATTTCAGATTGGAATAATTTCCACCTTTAGATAAAGTCAGGTTTCCAAGTTCTGGATCTACTTCCTTATGGTTTGCAATAGGAGGAATCCTTCCCGTCATTAATCCATAGAACATCGATGCATCTTCGATTCCAACACCCATTGGATGTCCCGTGAAACCTTTGGTATTGGCAATAACAATTGAATCTGTACTTGCACCAAAGGTATCTCTCAAGGCCTTGACTTCGGCTTGGGCAGAACCGCCTCTTGCAGGAGTAAATGTTTCGTGAGAGAAGAATGCCATATCGGGAGCCATTGTATGTCGATCCAATCCCCATCTTTCTTCCATTTCTCTGATGAAGGTATCAACGGTTGAAGCAACGTGTTCAACATCTAATCTTGTTCCATGGAAAGCGGAGTTTGCAATCTTAGTTCCAAGAAGTTCAGCCATCGGTTGAACGCCTCTTTCATCAGCCTGAGATTTTCTCTCGACAACGAATGCTGCAGCTCCCATTCCCAGAATTAGTCCGTTCCTGCGACGATCGAATGGCAGTGCTGTTTCTTCGACAACATTGCTTGTAGCTGCTGCGCCGCTTGCTGCGAAACCAGAACCAATCCATTCCCACAAATCGTCACCAGTAACATCGTCTGCAGATATAATCACCACGCGGTCACAACGGTCAGCAGCAAGCCAATCTTCAGCGACACCGAATGCTGATGTGGCTGAAGCACAAGCCAGATTGATAGTAGTATTAGGGCCTCTGATTCCGACATGTTGTGCGAATTGTGAATGACCCATATTCAAAATCTGGAACAGATATCGACGGTCAAATCTTCCTTCCCCGTCGTCTCCGTTAACCTTAGCGTGGCGAGCAGCCATTTGATGCCCTGCGAAACATGATGCGAAAACAATACCTGTTCTATCTCTGTAAGAAGATGGCATCTGCCATGAACGAATAAGTCGTAGTCCACCTTTTCCTACCTGTTCAACAGGGCTTAGCGGAATACCTGCGTCTTTGAGAGCGATTAATCCTGCTGCACATGCTAGTTGAGTTGCGATATCCCATGCGGCTGCGATTTTAGCATCGATTCCAAACTCTTCTGATGGATCAAATGCGGACTTAATTCCTGCTAGTTGAGGTATGTCTCCGAATTCAGTAGCAGCCTCCATCCCTACACTGCCGTCTCTTCCTTTGATTAGTCGAACTATGTTCTTGTCAAGCAATCTCTGCTTGTAGTCATCAGTAACTTCACTGATACAGGTTTCTCCTCTGACTAACTTCTCGAAATTGCCTTCATCGAATACACGCTCGCCACCAGGCAATCCAAGAGAAATACCAGTGATTACGAATGGATCATCATCCCTATCGTCAAATTTGGTTGAACGGTTTTTACTTCCGATTGAAGGGGCTGCTGTTATCCATCTTGTGATATCAGCAGGTGTTTTTGCAACTGTAATATCCCAATCAGGGTCTGTACTGCATCTTGCATGTACGGATGAAACTACTACTTGGATTTGAGAATCATCCATACCAAGAACAGCCCTCATGTCGACATTTCCTTGACAGAATTTAGCAGGATAACCGGATTGTACTGCGATTAATTCTCCAACTAATGCAATCTTAGCCGCATCTGGATCTACATATTTTTGACTAGATTGAACTACAGTCTTTGTGACTGTCTCTCCTCCCTTAGATGGTAAAGGTCTACTTCTGTCTTTGAGAGGAGTTGTAGGTGCTACTACTCCATTATCTGCTTCGATTGGGCCTGCTTTGAACGCCTCTGTAAGATGAGGACTATTACGTCCTGGCCAATCAGGAATACGACCTGCAAGGGCGAGGGTTCCAAGGGCTGAGAGGAACGTTGAGATTCCTCCGGCCTTTGGATGATTTGTCATAATCGGCAGGGCTGCCTTTCCTTCTAGGATTTGTGAGGCGAATACTGTTAGAGCCCTCTTAGGCCCAACTTCGACGAATATCCTTGCGCCTGCTTCATACATCGTATTGATTTGAGTTGTCCACTCAACACTAGATGCCATTTGAGGGGCTAGCTTTGACAACACTGCTGATTTAGAATCACTGCCATCATCCATTGGATACCAGCCACCATCGACATTGCTTGTTATTGGAATAGTAGGCCAACGGATATCCAATCCTTCGAGGAACCTGCGTAGCGGCTCGTTAGCGGGAGCCACTATTCTGGAATGGAATGCATGACTAGTTGCTAATGCCACAGACTGGAATCCTTCTGCCTCAAACCTTGACATCGCTTCCTTGACGGGCGCTGTTTCGCCAGCGATGACTGTCATCTTTGGAGAGTTCTTGTTTGCTGCAATTACATATCCATCAATCTCATCTATGATTTCTGCAATTCTCTCATAAGGAGCGGTTACACTTGCCATCAGTCCTTTATCTTCGATTTCAACACTGCCCATTTCGGTACCACGGGCTGCTGCTGCTCTAAGTGCTCCATCCATGTCAAGAATACCGGCACTCATCAAAGCAGCGTATTCTCCAAGACTGTGTCCAGCGACCATGTCAGGGTTATGCCCATGAGAATTCAAGGCTGCTTCTATTGCTAAATCGGATGTAAGCATTGCAGGCTGAGTATATTCGGTCTGCTTGAGTTTGTACTCTGCTTCTTTTCTTTCTTCAGCAGATAGGTTTTCTCGAAGTACGAACGATGAGAGAGTCTCTCCTTCCAAAACATCTACCATTGTGACATCTGCTTTTTCCCACACCTTTCCTACACCAGAATAACGGTTACTCAAGTCCAAGGTCATACCAACATATTGGCTTCCTTGTCCGGGATACATATGAGCGACTTTAGCATTAGTTGGAAGAGCAGGGTCGTCACTGATCATGACTCCTTGACTCATCAAGAATCCCCATTTTTCTTTATCATCCATTGCCTTTACAGCCAAATCGGTTCGCTTACTCAATTCAGCCCAACTTGTAGCAGTAATAGCCATCCTAACCGAGTCACTTTCTGAATATGACCAGTGGTCCTGGAGAGTAAAGGATAGCCTCATCCCCCTGGGGTCATCATCGAAGTTTGGACCACTAAACGCTATTGAACTCAATTTAGACTTCACTGTAGCGATAGAATCTCCCGAAAGTAATAGCAATCCTCCTTCAACAGATTTCAATTCATCATGAGTCATTGTAGGCTTTGAATCTGAGACTTCTATGCCAGCATATGCTTCCCATCTGCCGTCCCAATGTGAAACCAATTCAGAATGGTACTGCTGTTTGTATTCTTCAATTGCTACGTGGAAGTTCGTTCCACCAAAACCGAAGGCAGAGACTCCTGCTCGACGAGGATGTGACTCCGGTTCTGGCCAATCTCTCGCTTCGGTTGGAACGAAGAACGGAATCTCACCCCATTCCACAGTAGGGTTTGGAGTTTGGAAACCTGCACTTGGAGGGATTGTGTTGTGGTATACAGAATTACATGCTTTCATGATTCCAGCAATACCTGCAGCCGCTTTCAGATGCCCAATTTGGCTTTTTACTGAACCTACTGCGATGTGATCGCCACCATCAAGTCCTTTCCAAAGTAAAGAAAGAGTAGACAACTCAGTAGCATCTCCTACCTTGGTTGATGTACCGTGTGCTTCAACTAACTCTACAGTTGAAGGAGCATATCCTGCTTGCGAATAAGCACGGCTAACCGCTTGGACTTGTCCTCTTTGACTTGGAGCTGTAATTCCTTTACCTCTCCCATCTGATGAACCTCCGACTCCACGAACTACCGCTTTGACATCATCTCCATCACGAATTGCATCTGAAAGTCTCTTGAGTAGCAATACCCCTGCGCCTTCACCCATTACGAATCCGTTTGCACGTGCATCGAAAGGCGTTGAGTGAGTTGCAGAAAGGGCGCCTATTGCACTGAATTTAGCGAAGGTTGGAGCTTCCATGCAACGGTCTGTAGCACCAGCCAACATGGTATCGACTTGTCTTGTCTGTAGTAATCTGCAAGCATCCAGTAATGCCGCCATTGAGGATGCGCATGCTGCATCTGTCGAATAATTTGGACCTTGAAGGTCAAGTAAATTCGCAACTCGGCCACTCACTACATTCGCAAGCTCACCCGGCATTGTATCTTCATCGATTCTTGGTTTACCTTCACAGACTTTCTCAACCATGGCATCTGCCTGTTCTGGAGTTGCTCCATTATCAATTGCAATCTTGCGCATCTCTGCACTGAATACTCGTAAATTGGATTCAGAGCGGTTTTCTCCTCCAAGAGCGTTAGCAAAAATTACTCCTGTTCTTGCACGATCAAGTGTTTTACCGTCTTCACCATACCCTGCATTCTCAATTGCGTCAGCAGATACCGTAACTGCCCAAAGTTGGCATGGATCGATTTGAGGTAGCGTCCCGGGAGGTTGCCTCCACCTTCTCCAATCAAATTCGTAACCTTCAACAAATCCACCGATTTTAGAATATGTTTTACCTTCTGTGACATTCCCTGGTGCGCCATTTTCCCAGTAAATATCAGGGTCCCATCTGCTTTTGTCAACCTCTTTTATCGAAACATGAGCGTCGATAATGTTCTGCCAGAATTCATCGATGCTTTTTGCATCCGGCATTAGAGCGGCCATGCCGATAATTGCAATCGGTTCAAATGGCGCCTGATTTAGGCCGTCGACCGGTTTTCCATTGGCAGTGGTGATTGTCATTTCTTCACTCCCCCATTATACTCGAAGGAACCATTGTAATCGAATATCCTGCATCAACATGGATACACTGTCCTGTAACGCCTGATGAAAGTGGGCTTGCAAGCCAAGTTGTACAGCCTGCAACATCTGACTGTGTTACGTTTCTGCGAAGAGGTGAATTGTTTGCAACATGATCTAGAATATTGTCAAAGCCGGGGATGCCGCTGGCTGCAATAGTACGAATCGGTCCACTAGAAATCGCATTAACGCGGTGCCCTTCAGGCCCAAGATGGCAAGCTAATTCTCTAGTCCAGCACTCGAGTGCGGCCTTTGCCATACTCATTATTCCATAGGAAGGGACATGCCTGGTAGATGCCGCATAAGTCAGAGTTATTGTTGAAGAGTCCGCATTGAGATATGGCAATGCATATTTCAGACAACGCTGTAATGAATTGGCAGAAATTGTGAATGCAGTATTGATACTCTCATCTTCAACGAATAAAATAGGTCTGTCGAAACACTCACGTGGGGCGAACCCGATTGCGTGAATTAGAATATCTGCTTTCAGACCAGGATTCTCTTTACCGAATGCGTCAAAGAATTCCTTGGTATCTGCATCGGTAGCAACATCTAGCGGGTAGAATCCAGCAATGGCTGGAAGTTTATCCTTTAATTGGAATACTCTAGACATGAATCTCTTCTGATATCCGAGGTAAAGTGTCACCCCTGCTTCAGCTAGACTCTTGCAAATCGCCCATGCGATTGAGTCTTCACTTGCAACACCGAATACGAATGCAACTTTACCTTGTAAACCAAGCATGATTGGCACCTACCCTTAGGGTAGGTGTTTCCCTTGCCACCACGCCTATGACTGTTGCCATGCAAAATTAGGCCACCAAGGCCATTACGAGGGTGAAAAAATAATGCCGAAAAATGGGAAATTCTCACAAATCTTCGAAATCAAAGTCGTCATCGAAATCATCGAAGTCAAAATCATCGTCATCATCGTACTCTTCTTCAACGACCTTGGCCTTCTTTGGCTTGCGGCCTTTTCTTTGTAGCTTAGCAGCCTTTTTAGCTTCTTTAGCCGCAACTTTTTGTTTGCCTGTAGCCTTCTTTGTAAGGCGGGATATCATAACTAAAAGGACAATTACTCCTATCAGACCGCCTCCAGCCATTCCGATTAATTTCAAATCACTACTTGAAACGGAGTCTAGCCCTAAAGCGCTCGAGCCACCACCGGCAATTACTACATCTACTGTCACCTTAACTGGCTCAGTATCATCATCATTGGATGAATATGCCAGGAGTTCTATTTCGAAAGAAATATCCTCGTCTGGCAACTCATCGATTCCGAAAATCATTTTTCCTGCATTAGAGGTAGCACCTGGAGCGACTGATTCTCTATATGAATCGACACCAACATACAATGGAGATTCGCTAAAGAATGCGTATCCAATACCAAGATCATCCAATTCATCATAGTTCACAAGTTCGACAATTATGTTATCCTCAACATTTCCGTCATTGAATATGGTTAGTTGAATTGTTTCAAAATCATCTTCATCGTCAACGGCCTCTTCTATTGTGATTGTGCTTTTGTCCAATACTTGGAATGTCATTCGAGAGTATGCCAATGAACTGATCTCCCCACCTACCTCAGATGTTGATGAGTTGGATGGGTCGAAGGCTGGGATATTAAATGGGTCTTGGCCCCAACTATCAACTCGTGCAGTTATAGTGTAATCTTCCGAAATGACAGAAATACGAGGTGACGCCGAGAATGTCGCTACAAAGTTAGCATCTTCTCCTGCATCCAAATCAAAAGATGATTCAGAAAGAGATAATGCGAAACTGTTTCCTTCTACTTCACTGTCCAAGCTGATTGTCTCAGAAACAGAACCTGTATTTTTAACGACACAGTTGACATCTACAGGAGTGTTTTGTTCAGGATGAACATTAATTCCGATTGTTTGTTGAGTGCATTCAAGTTCAACACCAACAAGCGCTCCTTGTGCTTGTGCATTCATTGGCACAAACATGCAAAACATCAGAATTGAGATTAAAATTACTCTCTTCATAGTTTCCACCAAGCATTCCGAGGAGAATTAAGGTCATGAAGTCTTGGTTACAATGCACCATAAATACGCTCAGGTAAGTCCTTATGACAATTATACAATATTTCTTCATCCAAGCCGGCCGCAAGTAATTGCCGGGTTCTTTTCGGTACGGTCTTTGGACCTAGTACTGCGCCAGGCCTGCGAGGGTCATCCATGTAATCTGTTTCAAGCATGAAACCATGAGATGAAGCCGCATGCGTCGACATCAATTCGTCGATAGAACCACTCCCTGCCAATACACTAGGCGTTAGACCGTGAGTATACGAAGAGTCGACCTTGGGGGGAGCGTAATGGCGAACCAACTTTTCTCTAGCGAGGCCTGCTTTGTCAGCCATTTGCGCCAAATCGCCATATGTTTCATCCGATTCCCCTTCCACATGCAATTGAAGAGGTATTCCTTCCCTAGCAGCAAGGCTCATTGTTTCAAGTAATAGAGAATTAGAACGATTCCAAATCTCTTCAGAAACTTCCCAGTGAGGCCTTCCTACTTCGCCAATTCCGTGCGCTTTGCCTTCATGAACAAACTCTAGGGCCGATTCGATGCTATCCCAGTAGTTCTCCTCAGCACGATCACCAAGAGACTCGAATTGATGAGCAAATGCTGCTGGGTGAGGGCCTAAAATTACCCGCACAGTCAAACCTAGACCTCTAACTTCTTCGGCCATTTTGATGGTGTCTGCATAAGCATTGTAATGCCCATCTCTTGTTGTAGGCGGTTGAGAGAAATCAGGGCAATGTACCAGTACTAAATCTGTACCGCCGGCACGCATGAAGTCCTTTGCAGCATCGAGATACCTACCCTTCCGGTTAAGATGGAAATGGTCGTCAAGGATTGGCCCTTTCCAATCCATAATTCTCACGCCTTAAGCGATTTCTTGTCAGCGAATTTACTCTTCCAATGAATTGCTGACATCGCAACCATATTTGGATGACGAGCATTTAGTGCTACACACTTTCCATCGGCCCATATGAGTAATTCGAGATCATGCCTTGTGTCATTCAATCTCAAACATCCTAGTCTTTCATCGAAGGATGTTGTTCCACTTCCAAGGTTCATACGAAGATTGTGAACTGGAACTTGCTCTCCAAAGTTGAATGATGCCACAATTGGCCCAAGTTCTGCAACCAATCCAGAATCATCACGACCCATTCTCAGTAGCATTTCCTTCGCTGCAGCTCTTGCAGCCTCTATGCGGTGTGTACCATGAACGATTATTCGGCCTTCTGCATCGATAATCAAAGTTGCACGAGGGGCATCTAACATCTTGATAATCACATCACCATTCTTTACTCCGCCCAATCTCTCAATCGCTTCTTCAAGATCAATTGGAGGCGAAGGCGTGAACCTAACTAGTAGGTTTTCAACCCTAACTTCGATGTTGTTAGCAGAACCCATAATCACTCCTCCTCTCTATCCGAAGAGACGGAGAGTGATGAACTCTCCTCTGCATCTGGTAGTTTTTCTAATGCTATCAGCATTGATTCCTTACTCGCTTGTTGTAATGGAACCATCAGAACTGCATCATCGCCATGATCTTCCCTAAGGGTTGCTAATCCTCCACGCAGTCTTGCCGCAAACCTCGTATCTTTCTCAATATTTAGTTCCTCATCAGAGTTTTCTCGGTTCAAAGTCCACCATGTTGCAGCTAAAGCGCTTGCTGCTTGCAAACCATCTGGTTCTCTAACAGGTTGGTCAACAACGTGCTTACGCATTTTTTTGATACATTTGCGCCACCTCCTAGAGGTGAAAACTATCCTTAGTAATTTGAAAGGGCGAGTCATAGCCTTAGCTTCTTTTTCAAGGAATTCTGCCCAGTCTTCATCATCCATATCTGGTTCTGCAAAAAACAGAGAGCGCCCATGATTGACCGCAGCCTTGTGTAAGCGACGTGGTTCGGGGTCAGGGAACTTGCCTACTTGTAACCCTTCAACCCAGGTCAACATTTCTAGATAGAGGCCATCTAGACCACCATTCAGAATTGCGCTATCTAAGTTAATACCCGAATCTTCCGACTCTGACTTATCTTCTTCGTCCCATACTTCTGGCTCTTCACTAGAACCCATGATTGCTAGACCATGCCACGTAATCCTAGGGCGCATCCCATTGGGCATAACGACCGTAGGTAGGACTCCATGGAGCACTATTGTGCCACCATCGGGGTCTTTCCAATGAATATCTTCCCAATCGAGATTCATGCTCAATCACTGATTTTCGTTGACCCAGTCTCGTAGTGTAGCAATATCCCACCCTTGGTCAAAGTATCCCTGGATGGTTGCTTGATCCCATTGAGGGAATTCGGCGAGAGCCGCAGCCATAGTTGGATCTACACTCGGTGCCGCAGCAGGTGGACCAGAAGTTGGAGGGCCTGCTACTGGAATCTCAGCATAGGTCTTATCTTCTTCTTCAAATTCATATTCATACTCGTAAGTTCCATCGCCAGAATCACGTTTTGCTAGTATTACTACAGCAACTAACAGAATCAGAATTAATGCACCTAGACCTACAACAATAAGCATTCCAGAACCTGACAAGAAACCTTCATCAGCAGACTGTTCTGCTACATTGAAAGACTTAGATTCTTTAGAACCGTTCCACAATATATCATTGGACTCAGCGTCTACAATCAAGAAATACATACCACTTGTTGGGCTAGCAAATATCTCGAGTTCATCAACGTCTATTTCTGACATTGTACCTTGCTCGATGTCTTCAGTTGTCCATGTATATTCTGTAGTAGGGAATCCTCCTTCTTTCACAGACTGTATCTCTAGAGTAATATTGCCATCCTTGGTACCGATGTTCTGTAACAAAATTTCCAATGAAGGAGTCTGTCCTACTTCTGGATTCTTTGGAGTCATTGCTACAGCGATTACCTCGAACTTTGCTTCCTCGTATACCAATCGGTATTGAGAATTATGAACTGGATCATCAGAATAAATTGAGCTTATTCCTCCAGCACTATTTGGGCCACCTCCATCAATTGACCAACCAGCAGAATCACGACCCTCAATCCACATTACTAGATCAATCGAATTGATTTGTGCCTGTGTTGGGTCTTGTGGGTCTGGCCACAAATCAACACAATCTGCACTGACCAAGTAATCGCCACCTTGGATCTTCAAATCCATAGGGGTAGACTGAGGCTCTGCACCGCCGAAGCGCTGACCGTAAACTGGCCATGTTAGATTTGAGTCTGCATCTGTGTAGAAAGACCACAGCAAGTTTACTTCTCCAGCAAGTAGAGCCGCATTCTCTTCTATCTTTGCTTGAACATCAACACAATGCATAGTAGATGAAGGCATGGTACTGCCTAATACATCCTGGTTTATTCCAGATTTTGCAGACCATGAATCATCATCCATTTCTGGTTGAATACCGTCTACCTTTATCTTGAAAGTACTACAACCGAATGCATTGTTTCCATCACAAATTGAAGATGTAGTATCAGTTGCACCATCTGGTAAGTCTACCAGGCGGAATGTGTAAGTGTACTCATTTGTAACTGGAGGGGCTGTGATGTTGATACTGAACGCTCCTCCGTCAATAGTATGCAAAGTTGGCCCATCTGTCTTGGCACCATCAGCGCCGCCTGCAGGGTATGGGAAGTATCCTTTACTTCCATCCATTGTAGCTTCAAGTCTGGTAACCTCAAGGGTAAACTCTCCTTCTGGTAACACGTAAACACCATTGTTAATTCCATCAACATAAGCGTATTTACCTTCCATTGTAATAGTATCAAGAGGGAATACGAATGCAACTTCTACATTTTGTGAGAACGGCTCAGATACATCTGTAAATGTAGGACTGATTCCATTCCTGTAATCTAACTGGATTCCATCGCTGTAGACCCAGCGTTGCTTGTGCCTACCGCCAGATTCACTCATCAAAGATGGATCTCTATCCATATCCTTAATCCTCAACTGAGGAACATATGTGGTAGATTCAATTCCGATAATATCCCAATTCATTCTAATTGGTAAATCCAAATAGAATTCATCTTCGAATGCATCTACTAAGCGTCCGCCATCCATTCGTAGAACTTCTGGACCTTCGCTCTCATTACTCGCTGTAACGATTTCGATATCCGTGGAGTCTGTCCAAGCAGTCTCGTTACGAGGTGAATAGTACACAACCATATCCTCAGGCCCTAGATCGATTTCGAAGTAATTGATATCTCTCCAACCATTTTCATCGGTTGCCTCTACTATCAAGTGGTATTCATTACCAGCGTACATGGTCATATTCCATGGTCCTTGATAGAACGGAGCACCTTCGTTAGGATTGTGTAACCTTTCACCATCTGAATTTTCAATGAAGAAGTTTCTGATGTTTGGAGTCTTTGCATCCATTGAAACATAAGTCACCAAGTCATCATTGAAACCAGGTAACCCACCTTCTATCTTGTTTCCACCAAGGTCTGCACCTTCAATGTAGATACTTACCTTACCGGGAGGGTCTTGCCCCTTATTGGCATCATCGCTAAATATTCCAGAGTAATTTGCAGTAGGTGCATTTCCATCACTTGTTAAAACTAAGGATGCATATTCATCAGGGTCTGCAATTCCGTCCATGTCAGTGTCATGGTCATACTCAACCCAGTAGAACATGTCTAAAGTGCTAGGAGGAGCAGGAATATCTTGAGCCAGAACTCTGACCTTCTGTTGGGAATTAGGTAGAACCCAGGTGTCATCTACAAGTCCTCTCCAGTTGGACCAAATTGTAGGATCATAGTTAGAGGATTTTAGAACAGAGATATTTACCAAACTCGGAGAGAATGTATCGATTGATAGGTTGAAAGGAATTGCACAGTCCTCATCAGATACAATAGGAGTTGGAGGGCATAGCGTATCTCCACCCTCATATCCATCAAGCATGAATCTGTAAGTTGCCTGCCCTGCAGCAGTAAATCCAAGGTTTACTTCCCAGTTGAAGTTACCACCAATTATTCCTGTAGAATTAGAGACTTCTACCCATTCTGAAACAACAGAACCGTTGATTGATTGGACATCCCAGCGTTGTAGTGAGAGGTTGTACGAGGTTGGGTCAGGTGAAATATCTAAACCTTCGAGACGGATAGTTCCGACCAGTTCAATATTCTGATTTGAACTTGCAGATGTTAAATTCTGCACAACTCCAGCATCATTTAGAAGTTGGAAAGTGGAAATCATAGCATCGTTCTCGATTGCATTTCCATTAACTGGCGCTAGCACTACAGCGCCAGGAAGGCCATTTACTCCATCAGATGCGATTAGGCTTGCATACAACCTTAACTCAGCTGTATCTTCCCATGCAGTGTTAATTCTGAATCTCCAAGTGACCTGCATCTCGTCACCCGCTTCGGTGTATGTTGAAGATTCCATAGTCACTAAATTGTGAGGGTCGTATGCCTCTGTGAAAAGAGATAATTCTGAGAATGCTAATTCCACGACTCCACTAGATGATTCCATACGTAGTCTTGCTTCAACAAATGTAGAGCCTGTCGATTGATCAACACTGTGAGTAGAGATTGCTTCCACAATATCGCCATTAGGATACAACCCCTCCGGACTACCAGGTAGAGTTAGTGTTGAGTCATAGCCGGTTGAAGTTGTTATTGAAAGGTCTGAGAACTGCACAGCCCCTCCGCTACCAGCAGACAGTGAAAGAGGAACGTCAACATTAGCACCAGTGCCTAGAGCAATACCTTGATTCAATTCCCTGTCGAAGTTATGTGAACTAGTAAGAGAGGTTTCCCAATCGTAGAACACGTCAAGGTGACTAATTGTCACTTCAGTTCCACTGGATGCATTTATGTTAACAATCTCGAATTTGAAAGTCGCCCAATTGTTATCATATTCATCAATGTATGATGGTTGTAAAAGTGGATTAGTAAGTATAGAATTCAAAGCATCTTTCAATTGAAGCATTGGATATACGGTGTCGTAAGATATCAACGATTTGTTTTCAACTGTTCCCAAATCAAATTCCTGCCCACTACTAGATACCAATTTGATATCAAATGCACCAGCAGAATTGTTCGACATTATGACGTCGGCCAAATATACTTCAGCACCCATTGGGAGCATGAAGCTACCACCTGATGCTTCACCATAGGTGTCTAATGTGAGAGTTGCCTTGTCCATACCATGATTCATACCGTTAGCAAATCCTGCCCATAGAGTACTTTGTCTTCCAAATGAACCGAATGCTGGTTCATTCATTGCCCACTCGACATCACCATCTTCTGCGATATCTAAGCTTACTCCTTCAGCATTATGCCCGAATTCGAGATCGAACCAGATTTCAGACATACCACAAGAGTTGTTGTAAGAAACTAGACCAGTAAATCCTAAAATTGGCACATCAGGTATCCATTTTTGTCCAACTGTAAGATTAACAATTGAATTGTTCCGTAAGTTTAGTTCGACTGCTGGTTCTTCTAAACAATCATCTACAACAACTGGGGTGACGCCAACTATTGGTTGAGAGAATCTCGTACTGTACAGTGGAGGGTCGAATGAATTGTCCACTATTGTAGGCGTGTAAAACAAAAGGTTGCCCTCTCCCGGAGTTTGCCAAACCCCGTCAATAACCATTGGATCTAATACGACATTTGTGTCATTTAATCCAGTTCCAACTCTAGTGCCAATGTTCAGACCGTGTAGAACGGATGTTGACAACTTGTATTGGCCTGTATCGAAATCAAACCTCAAATCGATCACAGGGTATTCTGATGAATCGATACCCCAAAGTTCGATGATTGGCCCTTCTAAACCGGTCATCTGATTACCATCAACATCTACCACAACCTCTGTTGTGCTACCTCGTAATATTGTTACTGTTAGTGAGTTAGTAGGAGTGGTTTCATGTTCGAGATTTAGGATTCCGTATCCATCAGGGAAACCTGGGTTAGGACTTTGTTTTGGAGTGAAGCCTTTGACTGTCATTGAGCCTGATTGAGGGAGAGGATCTCCCATGCGGAAGTCGTCAATGAACCAACCAGGCATGGTTGTGTTTTCAGGAGCACCGCTACCTGAATTGTGAGTTAGAACAAACTTCAGTTGGACATATTTCTGCACGTGCTCATTGAGATTGAGAGCTAGTGTTGCCCAACCACCTGGGTTTTGTGTAGGATGAGTTGATTCTCCGCCTAATGCGTAATCAGTACCAGTCAGACTGTCACAACTCTGTATTCTTCCATTTCCAATTCCGATTGGATAAAGACCGTTAGCATAACTAATTCCGGTAGAGTTAGTAGCATCGAATTCGATGTGGCTCCAACCTGTTTCTGGTGGAGGGAAATTCGGTGATGATGAATTTCTAACCATCACATAGCCACAGTCGTAGTATGTGTTTGTTGGATTAGTACCCGGATTTGTTTGAGTCCAATGAAGTCCATGCCAACTTGAGAATTTAGCAATTGGAGAGTTTGGATCAACTTCCATAGATGGAGTTATCATGCTGTAAGAAAATGTACCACCCTCGTCATCAGTGGTGTAATCATTATCGAAATCATAGATGTTTGTACCCCAGCATTCATTACCAGTGTTACACTTTTCATTTAGAACCATGTTGTCTGTTAGTTGACCATGCTCCCATCCAGTCGCTTCGAAAACTGGCGGTTGAGTGAAATCAACAAACGAGCCATCTGTGCGTTCGAAGTCAGTAGAAAGGCCTCCGCTGACTAATTGTACCGTGTCTTCATTGTATGTAAAATCGGATAATGTTGAATATTCAGTCTGTTGATTATTGTATGTAGGGTCCCATACATATTGAGCGGTTTCAGAATTGATTGATGAATAGGTTTCATGAGTAGCCATATCTGTTGAAATCATCATTGAAGCCCCTGTAACCGTATCGCCGGATGGAAGAGTTATGGTTCCGTCCACACTATTTGTGTAATCAGGGCCATCTCTAACTTCAACAGTAACTTCACTTCCATTACTGCCGAATGTGGTGATGTTTGCGGCTCCTGCTAATGGGCAAATAAGCATCAAACATGTGAATACCAAAGCGGTTATTGCATTCTTATTATCATTCATGGGGCTACCCTCTCTCCTCTTCCAGTCCAGTCTGACATAAAAGACCGACGGGGAAGTGTCTGAGCGGGTTCCCCCCTTTAGGGGGGTACCCGGTAATCTCAAAGAGACACTAATTTAGATTGCGAAAAACTTGTGAAAGCGAGGTGCTGCAAGCCACCGGCTCTCTCTTCGGATTGCTCTAACCATTCCTTATTAGCCACTGTTGTAGGCTTCTTAGGCCCTAAAGCGTCACATACTTCTGGTCCTTCACTGATAGAAAGTGTGCCGATTTTCCTAGCCATTGTCATAATAGTAACTTTATCGAAGGCCAATAATGGCCTAAGGGGGTGTAAATCAGTGGCGATCTCAACACCTCCTAAGTTCCCGAGTGTTTGGCTAGAAACTTGGCCTAGATTTTCACCAGTAAGTACATGCGTTGCACCCACTTCATTACCTCGGAGTGTTGCAATAGAATTGAATAACCGTTTCATATGGATGAAGTATTCTGTGTGATTCCATTTTTCGGTGAAAAGTGCTAATTGTTCAGCGACTGGAACTACTATTAAATCCCTGGATAGATTTTCTCTGGCTGCATCACCAAGGGGGCCTTCCAATTCTAATAAATGTCTGAGTAATGCGATTGTCTTCTGCTCAGCAGCAGGACCGGTCACCTGCTCTTGAGATGCATGTAAAGGATAGACTTTCCAGCCTTTCATCAACATTCTAGCAACTGCTACTGGGGAATCAATCCCTCCACTAACGAGTGCTATGCAAATACCCGCCATGATACAACGGCGTAGATTATACTTCATCAAATCTCACATTAAGTGGGGAAATCGTACATGGATTGAAGGAGGGGAGTCCATTCCCCTTGAGCATGGAGCCATTCAGTACAGAACCGGTCACACTAATCGAAGAGGTGTTTCCACAGGACACTAACTCATACAATACATTGTTTGGAGGACGTTTGCTTTCTTTGATGGACAAGGCGGCGGGAATTGTATGTGCTAAATTCGCTCACCGTGAATTCGTTACTATTTCGATAGATACTCTTGAATTCAAGGCTCCAGCTCGTCAAGGAGATTTGATAGAGGTCACTGCTAAAATCGTGTATACCTCGAATCGAACCGCTTGTGCTAAAGTTACAGCATGGGCAATGAATAAATCAGATTGGACTAAAACTGAAATTTGTGAAGGATACTTCTTCATGGTTGCAATCGATTCAATGATGCGCCCAATTCCAATTCCTCAATTCAAACCAGAGACAGATGAAGAACATAGTGAATGGGATGCTGCAAAAGCAATCAAAGCACACATGTTATCTCAAAGGAAAAAATGATTCAATCATCGATTCTAGGTATCGATTCTACATCTTCGATTCCTTTGTTTTTCGAACCAGTGCTTACTAGTTCACTGAAACTTGAAGGAATTACTGCAGGTGGAGAAAGGTGTGAAATCATTTCAGATACCTCTTCATCACTAACATCGCCACCTTTACTCTTAGCCAATTCTTGTATTGAAGATGCTAGTTGTTCTTGTCTGGAATGTTCTGCTTGAACCCGCAGGGCATCAGTAGTCCTCCTTCGCTTTATCAAATTACGAGAAAAGGCTCCTGCTCGGCCAATCGGTTTTACTAATTCCGAAAGAATTGATCTCTTCGCACCACGCCTTACTCTACCTTTGCGCGAAGACACTAATCTACGAGATGTGCGTTTGGCAGATAATTTATTGACGCCAGGGTATCTTTCCTTCTGAGATTCAGGTTCTTCGACGACTGGTGTTGCTAATACAGATTCTTCTTTCCTCGCTGAAGCAACAAGTGATTGAGTTGGTTCAGGTTCGACAGGTGCTTGTAGCGGAGAATCTGGAACCGAGAATTCGCTAGGTAAAACCCCAGGGACATGAACACCATTTGCTCCAACGAATGATGGTAGGAAATGAGTTGGAACCGGAGTTGGCTCGGGTTTTTGCATCGGCACTGAGTATTCATGAGTTTGTCTTTGATTCAGCATTTCGTAGGAAGTCCCGATGTGATGCCCTCTGTGTACTTGGTTATACGCAGCAGAAGCTTCAGGAGGCTGCCATCCATTTTGAATCACTTGGTTTCTCTGTGTGACCATATTATCTTTTGATCTTGCTAGTAAACCAGAAGGAATTTCCTGCACCTGAGGTTCATCTTCATCATCCCACATTGGCAAATCTAAATCTTCGATTGAAATTGCTGGGCTAACTATCTCCGCATCGATTACGCCCGTTGAATCTGATGAATCCATTATGTCGATGAAATGTGGAATTACTGGAGAAGGGAATATCTCTACTGGTTCTTGAATCAATTCCAACTCCTGAGTTATTTCATGTCGCGGATATTCTGAATCACTAACCATTGCATCGACACTAGCTTTTGCATCAACTAGTGACATGCCATTTTGAATTCGCTGAATCAGTGAACAAAGTCTCATCATTGCAAGATCTGGCCCAAAAACAGTATGACAATCATCAGCATTTGTATCGATAGTCAGTGTTGGCCTTCTTGTAATGTAATGCGCTGTCGACAATACAATTCCTGCAGCTCCGAACAAGGCTTGCGACTTCCCGTTAAGGCCTCTCCACGCAACCCAGATTAATATCAAACCGACGGCTGCAAGCCAGCCTGGAACTAAAGTTGTATGATGATGATGAACTCTCTTGACTGCATCTAACTTGATGTCTAATGCATGTCCAGACTTAGATTCAAAGGATACCTGTTTCTCGGTAAGGGTTGCCCTAACCTTACCTCGAACTCCTTCCAGTGACAAGGAGCGGAAATTAACCCGATCTCCTATGACACTGAGCCCCTCTGGCTTCGTGTCCATTCGCATCCCGAACCGCTGAACTTTAACCCGAGGTTATGAATCCACCGTTTGGCCCCCCCATAGGGGGGCCGTTATTGGGAGTAGTTCAGCCAAGCCGAGAAAGTTTAGCGCTACCCATGATTCTAGGTTTGGAATCTAGTTGGGCAATTATCACTGTAGGAGGGTTCTCTTTACGAATAAATAATGGAGATTCCCAAGTAACTTCAAGTCCGGAGCCTATCGATTCGACTCTGCCTACAACAAATTGTAAATCAACACTAGCATGTACAACATCTCCAACCGCTAAAATTCGCTTTTGAAATGGAGATATTGTTAACTCCAAAGAACTTTTTTCGTGCTTTTCTAAAGATAATGGAATTGAAATCCCTTTATTCTTATCTTCGACTGCAGGGTGGATGATTAGTGAACCTCCCGTTAGGTGTTCTTCCTTGGTATTACGTAATGCAATTCCAACACGATCTCCTGCAACTGCTTCTTCAACATCGTCATCCATAACTTGTAGACTCTTGACTGTACCAGGGCCTTCAGCAGGAAGTAAATGCAATTCGTCATGAACAGATACCGATCCTGCTTGAACATAACCAATAGCTACCAGTCCGATTCCTTTGACATTGAAATGTTGGTCAATAGGTACAACCAAAGATTCCTTCTTTGCAGATTCTAAATCTCCAGAAATTTCATCCATCAGCCCGTATAGTGCCTCTCTTAATTCGATACCATCGGTACCGCATTGCCTCCAACCTGAAAGTCCGGCTTGTGACATGAAACCCTTAACTTGGTCCTCATCAATCCATTCTCCATCGGCAGGGTTGATTACGAAAATCCCTTTTCCTATTCCTGCAGAAGCAAATCCTACAAGCACTTCTCCAAATGTTGCATCGACTCCTGTGACTTCGATTAATCCAACTCTTGCAGCACATAATGAATTGAAGAATGGGCGTATTCTTTCAGGCATTTTGGCTGGGCGAATAATCGAAAGGATTCTTGCTCCTTCTGGGCCGGATTCCTTGTTAACATAGGTGTGTACGTCTCGCTGATCTGTAGCCTTGGCGATAGATTTGGCCAAGTCATCACTACCAACCATTGCGATATTGAGTACGGTCATACCTCTGCGAGTTACGACCTGTTCTTGAGCATGCTGCAATCAAGAAGTCCTAGAGATTCGTCTGAACTCCTTCAACCTCAAATCGTATTCATCTACTGATAAATTTCTTATTCTTTCTGTCCCAAATGTTTCGATAGTAAAGGATGCAGTCACTGTTGAATGAACCAATGCCTCTGCCAATTCATCATAACCAACAGGGCCATTCTTCTGAGTCAAGAACTGAGCCATAGCTCCTGCAAACGAGTCCCCACAACCAGTAGGGTCTGTTAGGTTAAGTGTTGGATATGCAGGCATCGAAATGAACCCATCAGGGTGTAAAGCCAGCACTCCATGTTCACCCCTCTTAACAACTAGAATTCCGCCTTCTTTCATTTCAAGAACTTTTTTCGCGGCCCGTATTAGATTGTCATCTGAAGCCAACATTCTAACTTCACCATCATTCAATACAACGATATCTACTAGTTTGATTACACTCAATAACTCATCATGAGCAATATTGATCCACAAGTTCATCGAATCCAATATAGTAAGTCGCTGCGCTTCGGTTTGAGACAATACAGAAGACTGCAAAGAAGGGTGTAAATTAGCGCACATTAGCACCTTTGGATTCGTATGAGTTACGGGAACTTTTGGTTGGAAGTGCTCAAACACATTGAGATGTGTTTCATGCGTTACAGCCTCTGCCATGTCGCCATGATAGGACCCCTTCCACCTGAATGTTTGACCATTACTAGATTCAATTCCGCTAATTTCTAAGCCAGATTCTGTATACCAATCTAGATGTTCTTGCTTGAAATCGTTACCAATAACTCCAACCAAAGAAACTCCATTACCTTGCATTCGCCTCATATGGAATGACGCTGAAAACCCACCATATGATGCAGAACCACCTAACTCATCATTCCTAGAGCCCAAGGGTGTTTCCAAAGAATCGTAGGCCAGACTGCCAACGATTAGAACATCCATACAAATCATCCCAACAGGTCTTGATGCTCATCAATATACGCAATAGTGATGTCTCCAGCGAGGAAATCCTTCTCATCCATAATCCTTCTATGAAGTGGAATAAGGTGTTCCACACCTGTGATTATAGTTTCATCTAGAGCCGTCCTCATACGGCGTATTGCAGACTCTCGGTCAGGCCCCCATGCTAGTAATTTAGCAAGGAGACTGTCGAAACAACCTGGCATTTCATACCCCGGGTGCGCATGTGTGTCGCACCTGATACCAAAACCAGACGGGAAATGACATTCCCAAATACGACCAGGCGAAGGGACGAAGTTTGTAGTGTCCTCTGCATTCAACCTACATTGAATGGCATGACCACGAATCATAATTTCATCCTGAGTTAATGGTAAACTTTCTCCTTGTGCGACTCTAATTCCTAACTCAACTAAATTGTGCCCTGTAATTAATTCGGTAACTGTATGTTCCACTTGAACACGAGGATTAACTTCTAGGAAGTAAAAATCTCCATTTTTATCTCGTAAGAATTCGAATGTTGCAAGACCCTTGTAACCGACGGACTCGGCACCTGCGCACACTAATGCGCCGATCTCAGCTCTCTTTTCGTCAGTTAACCAAGGGCCTTCTTCCACAAGTTTCTGGTGGCGGCGCTGAATAGAACAAAACCTTTCACCAAAGTGAATTGCATTCTTCCCATCTCCCAAAACCTGAAACTCAACGTGCTGAGCTCCTTCAATATATTTCTCGACGAAAACTCTGTCATCACCAAATGCTGATTTTGCTCGGCTTTGGCATAGTTTCAGGGCACTTTCAAATTCGCTTTCTTGGTTAACGATTTGCATTCCGATTCCGCCACCGCCTGCTGCTGCTTTGATTATTACAGGATAGCCGATCTCATCTGCTAGTTTACTGGCAACTTCTGGCGTGGAAATTGGCTCACTGCTTCCTTTGGCAGTTGGAAGGCCTGCTGCTTCCATTGCTGCTCTCGCTTCAATCTTGTCTCCTAAAAGTGTAATGACTTTCGCTGCAGGACCGATGAAAGTAATCCCTTCTTCCTCGAGGCGTTTAACGAAATGTGCATTCTCTGCCAAAAATCCGTATCCCGGATGAACGGCATCGCAATCCATATCTTTTGCAGCTTGTACTACTGCTTCGATGTCCAAATATGAGTCCAAGGGGTTGGATCTCATTATCGGATATGCAATATCTGCCATTTGCACAGGCAACGATAGCCGGTCTTCCCTGCCATGAATAATCGCTGCTTCAATTCCCATATCTCGAAGGGCCCTGAGTATTCTCAGTGCGATTTCCCCACGGTTCGCAATTAGTACACGCTTGAATCCCATGGGTGTGTCCAGCCGAACCTATTCTATGATGAAAGCGGTCAGAACTGGCAGGGAAAAGGCGATTTTCGCCCCCGAAAACCGGAAGAGAAAACTTAGATATTGTCTAAAAAAGTGCAAATATAGGGATTTCCTTATAGCCTACCCAACCAATATGAAATTATGGCGGATGATGGAAACACGGGTGCTGCGACTGTCGAGCGGTTGGCAGGTAGAGATCTAAATCAAGACGGAAGAGTCGTAAATCTGGTGATTTGCGGAAACTCTAGATTTTATGATTATGAATGGTTAGAAGAACAATTAGAACAGTGGATAAAATGGAATGCTCACCCTGATCTAATCATTATTGGAGGCGCTAGCGGTGTGGATTACTTAGCCGAGAGATGGGCTAACAACCATGCGATACCAATGGCTATTTTCACCGAAGCATGGAATGAACCGAGAGGTGGATTAGAAGACACCGGTAGGCCAGAAGCATCCCCTACTCTTGGTGACAAGATGCTAGAACATGCGACTCACTTGATAGCATTCCCCGGCCCTAAATCCAAGTGGACTACTATTATGATTAAGCGCGGGCGCGAGTTAGGCATTCCTGGAGTTGAAATTCCAACTCCTCCTGAAGGCGAAGCGTGATCAATACACGTCACGTAAGTAACGCTTCTCTTCCCTCATCATTGTCTTCTCAATGAAGTGAGTTGCATCGTCTTCTGACATTCCACCATGTTCAATTGCAATTTCAATTAATGCGCGATGGACATCCTTTGCCATGTAGGTCTTATCACCACAGATGTAGAAGTAAGCACCTCTTTCGAACCACTCCCATACTTCTGCTCCATGCTCTTTGAGCCTATGTTGGACGTAGATTTTCTTTTCTTGATCGCGGGACCAAGCTGTAGTAAACCGGTATAGGTGGCCCTCATCGAGCCAGTTCTCAATAGATTCTTGATAGTAAAATTCAGTCTTTGAAGATTGGTCGCCAAAGAATAGCCAATTTTTCCCACTTCCACCATCATGCACACGCTGTTCCATGAAAGCGCGGAAAGGTGCGATTCCAGTACCTGGTCCAACCATGATAATATCTGTAGATTTGTCAGCTGGCAGAACGAAGGATTTGGTAGGAGACATGAATACCCCTACATCTGTCTTGTTTACTTCAACTTCATCCGCCATGTAAACAGTACACAGGCCGCCACGATCTCTTCCGTGGTGAGAATAACGAACGATTGCAACTGTCAACTCTACAAAACCGGGGTGTGCATCGTGGCTGCTAGCAATAGAATACAATCGTGGTTTGAGTTTGTCAATTAATTCTACAAACTCTTGAGGAGAGTAACTCACATCGAAATCTTTCATGACATCGATATAGTCGCGTGTGTGAATATAATCCTCCATTGCTTTACCATCTGTAGTAAGATTCTCCAATCTACCCAGTGGGTCATCGCCAGGAATGGATGGTAGAAGAACGGTGTCCGATACGGATTCATTCATCCAACCGGGCCCGTCACCTGCAACAGATTCTCGGTATCTATCAATCATCTTGACGGTAATTCTCATTCCACTAGAAGTCACCTTCTCTGTCAAGGAGTTCACGAATTTCTTGTTAACACGATGAATTTCAAAGTCCATCTTCAACGCTTCTTTGATTGTCCTTTCACCATTGTAAGTCATAACCATGTCTTCGCTGTTCCAGCCCGCCGTCTCAATTAGCAAATCGACGGTATGTCCCGGGTTTTCTGCGATTACACCTAATGCATCTCCTACTTTGTAATCTAATCCAGAATCTCCTAAATCGAAAACTATGTGCCGGGTCTCTTTTCGAGAACCTTCGCCGTTCAAGACATAGCACTCTGTAATCTTAGATTGGTACGGATTTTTTGCGCTCCAGTTGGCCATAGTGTACACCGACACGCCGCCCACCTGAACCGGATAGATGAATGTTAGGTGCGATGATGTCTTAGAGTTGAAGTACCTGCAATCACATATGGTAGTACTAGATTTGCTCGGCAGTGGCAATGCTTTCCTTCCTTCAGGAAGGCTCCATTCATTCCTAGTAATCGACAAACACATCATCATTGATTGCCCCCCTACAGCCTTAGCTAGTTTACGAATTGCAGGAATTAGTCCTGCAGATATTGACACGATTCTGATCACTCATGTTCACGGCGACCACGTTTTTGGATTCCCATTCTTGCTTCTAGAAAGGAAATACATTTCTGATAGAGAGGGTTTGAAGCCGCTTACAATCGCCGGCTCTAAAGGAGTTAAAGAGAGGCTGACCCATCTGTGTAATCTAGCATACCCTGGCTCCTTAGAAGAGATCATTGAGAGCATTAACTGGGTAGATATTCCAGAGGTAGAAGGCTGGACAATGGAGAGGTTCGAAGTTCTCCATGACCCAGAAGTTGACCCTCACGGATGGATGCTTACCAATAAGCAGGGATGGTCAATGCTACATTCAGGAGATTCTGGGCCGTGTGAAGAACTGTGGAATCGAATTGGACAGTGCAAATTTGTAGTTGTTGAAATGGCAGTTCCTGAATATGTCCAGACTGAGCATCATCACAAGCCAAGTGACATTAATGATTTAGCCAATAAATTCCCCGAGACTAAATTTGTAATAACACATACATACATTGATTCAGATTACAAGATTCTTACCAAAGAGGTCCCGAATTTTCCTGAAAACGTAATTCATGGCGAGGATAACATGCAATTTGAGCTTGATTCAAATGGCTCATTATGTTAGAATAAAATAGTCAAAAAATAACAACAAGGCTGTTTTTTTTAGTGCACCCTAAAAAATCATCTGCCGATCGAACACAGATGCAAAGAAAAAATTGTTATTTCGGTTTTTGTATTATTATATTCAATTGCATGGAATAATAAATTCTCTCAAAACGGCAGGTTATC
The DNA here is from genome assembly GCA_045568475.1 of Candidatus Poseidoniaceae archaeon. GTDB lineage: Archaea > Thermoplasmatota > Poseidoniia > Poseidoniales > Poseidoniaceae > MGIIa-K1. The sequence continues at coordinate 52,124 of JBJLAY010000040.1, forward strand.
AAAGAAAAAATAGTCCTCGGCGGACAAGATAAAAATACACTCTACAGTAGAGCCTTTTTATATCAAAATAGATGAAAAGCTTCAAGCCTTTTTATACCCCCAATTGGTTTGAGATATGTTAGCAAATCCTCACTACAAAGGGGTGGATTGGGACTAGACTTATATGGCGGACTCGGACTCCCCGTAGGCATCACGCATGATGTGGGCCGAGCAATCAACGAGCATGACAAATAGAGGAGGTGTTATTTTTTGAAGAGAAATATTTTCGATGGAATTCTCAACCAGAAGACTCTATTTGTTCAAAAAGAAGTACTGCGCCACACTTACCAGCCAGAATCTCTACCTCACCGAAATGAAGAAAGAGACCAACTTTCATTCAATCTAGTAGAGGCACTCAAAGGGCATATTCCTTCAAACATGATATTGTACGGCGTGACTGGCGCTGGAAAAACAGCCGTCACTAGATATGTTTGCGACCAACTTCAACGCAAGGGTGAATCTATTGGAAGATTTGTTCATCCAGTAATGGTAAACTGTCGACAGATAGATACTCAATACAGGGTTTTATCGCATCTTGGTAATGCATTACTCGAAGATCATGAGAAAGACGAGATTCCTTTCACAGGCTGGCCAACCGACAGAGTATTCTCTGAATTGGTAAAGAGAATGAACATGCGTGGAGGCGTATATGTTCTAGTTCTGGATGAAATAGACCATCTAGTAAAGAAAGCTGGGGACGACCTCTTGTACAACCTAACTAATTTGAATGCTGAATTAGAAAATGCTAGAGCATGTGTAATCGGAATTTCAAATGATCTAAAGTTCACAGATTTCCTTGACCCAAGAGTTCGTAGTAGACTCGGCCAGCAAGATATTGTATTCAATCCATACAACGCTGAACAGTTGCAGGACATTCTGCGCTCACGTGCTAAACTTGGAATTAATAGTGAATCAATTGGCGCAGGAGTGATTGAATTGTGTGCTGCCTTGGCTGCTCAAGAGCATGGTGATGCACGTTGTGCTCTCGATTTATTACGCGTATCTACTGAAAAGGCTGAGCAAGAGGGTGTTGACGTGGTTGAACAGAACCATGTTCGAATCGCCCAAGCTCAAATTGAATCTGACCAAGTAACTCCTGTGATTAGAACTCTACCAACTCAACAAAAGTTAGTACTTGCATCTGTATTGATCAATGAAAAGAATGGATTGAGAAATATTCAGACTGGTGAAGTTTACCACATCTACAAACAAGCATGCACCCACATTGGGCAGCAATTCCTGACAGCAAGAAGAATCTCAGGAATTATATCTAATCTTGACATGCTGGGCTTGGTTACAGCAAAAACAATCTCAAGAGGACGATACGGAAGGAGTAAGGAAATCAATTCATGTATTCCAACAAACATTGACCCATGTGATGTAATGGCAAAGGCAGAACCTACTCTTACCGAGGTTTTCTCGGCAAAGTACCGCCATCAAAGTCTGCTTTGATACATTTACAGCCTATTGAGGGCTATGCCAAGACTCTTAAACGCGTCCAAGGTCGAACGGCGCATGAGCACTGATGTTGAGAATGGAAAGAACGGTATGTTCGAGATTCTGACACAACCCTCGAAAACCTTGGCAACATGGTATTTCTGGATAGGTAGCCTCGGATTATTCCTTGCTGTACTGAACCTGACAAACAATATTCATCCAAACTACCATGTTTCATGGGGCGGACTGCTTACCTTCGAATATACCAATGATGCATTCGGGGACAAAGACACTGCTGCTGCATTCGCAATTGGAGATGCAGTATTCATCATGCTGTGCGGCGGAATTGCTGCACTTGGAGTCCGCACTCTATCAGGGGAAGACGGAATTGGAGAATGGGTGTCATCAATGCTTACTAGTAAATGGTACAACGACCTTGTCGAACCAGGTAATGGTGGCTGGTCACTAATCGTCGGTACATGGTCGATGTTAGGAAGTATCGTATTCTACTTCTACTGGGGAATCACTTCCACAACATGGATTGACCCTGGTGTATATTCATGGTCGATCGCTATGATGGCTGTTGGATTAGTACTACGAATGCTCGCATCTGTCGAACAGGAAGAATAATCAGTGCCCGTTTCGACGTAATAAAGCGTCTAAATAACCCTGCATAATTCCAATCCATAGTGTTAATGACCAAGTAATCAATACGAATAATGGCTTGATTCCATTCTTAGGCAAGTGACTTCTAAAGAATGAAGATGCCCAGAATAATGGAAGAAGTGAAAGTAATAGCACTTCCCTAGATAGTGAGTAATAAGCTGAATCTGTATTAATCTCATCATAAGAAAGTAAGTTTTCGATGTATAACGATGTACTAAAACATCCCATGACTAGCAAAGGAACCATCCACAGAACAATCCATGAAGAACCGATAAAGTCGTGCTTTACTCCTTTGTATCTGCGATGAATACGGACGTGTGCTCTAGCATCTCTTCTTCTCTTATGCAAAAATCTTCCAAGACCAGTTTCAGGAATATGATTTACCACAGCATTTGGAGTATATACAATAGTTCCACCATCCTGAACTAACTTCAGTGATACTTCCATATCTTCTGCATGATACCAAGAAGGGTCGAAACCGCCTATCGAGCGCAACCTTTCTGTCAAAAACATCGAACAGGGACCGTTTGCTAATTTCGTGCTACGTGGACGAGATCGATATTTTGATTCAATTTCAACAGACCTTATCCTCGATATCACATCGTCTGCTTGCCCGAATACAGTCCTTCCAGTTACTGCAACTACCTCTTCTCCATCTCTAGATCTAGAGACTTCAAGCATTCTTTCAATCCAATCCTTTTCTGGTCTAACATCAATATCTGTAATTGCAAACCAATCACCGTTTGCAGATTCTAATGCTGCCATCCTACCTGCTGATAATCCAATAGCACTTTGATTTATGACGGTAACTAGTTCATGTCCAGCCCAGTCTTTGACCTTATCTTGGCTTCCATCACTTGAACCGTCGTCGACTAAAATTATCTCAATAGGACTGTGAGTTTGATTGACTAATGAATCAAGACAACCATCAATCCAATCAATACCGTCTCTAACGCAAACAGCAACTGAAACAAGAGTCATTCTTTCACCCCGAATCTGGACAATAACCCTCGGCACTGTTCTTTGGCCTCCAGACTTGTGATTCTGAGAACTACACCTTTACCGGGCTGCCCATAAATCACATTAGTGCCTAATGGGGCTAGCAAATGAACAATAATTGGAGCGAGATCTTCTTCGCCTTCAACCTCGATACAAGTGGTCTGATCGTTATGTAGAGCGGCGTGTATGGAATCGATGAGTGATGGCGTAATGGCACCTGCCGGGTTATCGGCCTTTAGGAGGATATCGAATGAAGATAAGTCGACTTTATCGGTAAGTTCGCTTCTCTTAGTCATTCCATCTACTAAACCAATATCTGGAGTTACGCCCATATCCAATAGAGCCTCAACACTAACATCTCCTACTGCTATAATTCCGCCCGGCGCAATGTTCTCCATTGCTGCAGACATTGCGACTTCAGGAGATTCTTCTGGACCAAGGAATAATTCGCCGGCTGGCTCTTTTAGTTCAGCATCCAAACCTCTGTGGAAGAGGTATGTCTTACTCCTATCAGATTCATTCAACCATTGTTTACCATTTTTATCAATAAGGCCTGCTCTTATTCTGGTACTGGAAATGATTCCTCCAGTCTCATCTAGAGTGTGTGAAACTTCAATGATTTCAAGGGGTACAAGTCCATTTTTCAACCTAATTTCATTAATTGATTGGCAATTACTCAATGTTTCAGGAGTGCAGATTATGCTGTCACAGTCTTTTCGAATGGGCGCAGGACCCATGCTATCTTCCAGCTCATGGGTTGAAATCCTTTCATCTGCCCAAGCAAGTATAGCTTCTCTACGATCTTCGAATGATTGTAGGAATGGTGATTTTGAAGCCGACATCGCATCATTTGTTATCCAAACCTCGACTAATTCAGCAACTTCAAGAGCAGTAAGAAGCAATTCCTTGTGGCCATCGTGAAACCTATCGAAGGTGCCGCCTACTAAGCAGCGTTCCAACTTCGCCATACTATCGACTGTGTTTGGATGGCTATTCAATGAATCGCAAAGAAAGCTGTGCCCCGACCCGTAACAGCCCCTGTCACAGTCTCCTCGGGAGCTTGACCCAGGGTCAGGGCTTATCTGTGCAGCCGGTTGGTTGTCTCACTCTCATACTCTCGTCCAGCGAGGACCCATTACCGACCACATTGTCCATCGGTTTGCATCAGAGGTCATTCTCCGAGGAGTCACCCTGGTCTTCGTCGATGGCACGTGGCCGCTATCATTGGTATCGCAGTTCACTGAGCGGACGCTCTCCGTGCGATGTTGCATGTGCGGCCAATTGGCTCTCAAAGCACATCATTGTTGAAACCGTCGGTGTAGAGCAAGATGGATTTCTTGGTTGAAGTCAGTAGTCAGTGGCGGCTCAGGCATCTGCTTTTGGAATAGCCAACCTGCTAATGGGTGGCTTTTTCCTGAAACGGGAGGTCTTCCTTCTTCTGCAGCCTTTAGAGCCTCTGCAACATCCTCTAACGAATCTGTCCCAATGCCTTCAGGCATGTGATGAACCAGGACCAAATCTTCTGCTTTCAAATCTTGCTCAAACAATATAGCGGCCCAAGGTAAGTCTAGTAGAGAAAGTGCTGAACGACCTAGGGTTGATGACATACACATCAATAACCAAGAGGTTGATTGATTTTTCCATAATGAAAAGTGGACATCTTCCATTATTCCTAACGCATCTTCGCGCTCAAAGTTATCTTGATTCAATAACTTACTATGATGAGGGCATGCAACTACTAAACGTTCGATTCCAGGTTTGTTCCAATTCTTACGTAGTACTTCCGAAACTTCTAATGGATTTGATAACCATGTATCGGTCACATCCAATTCTTCCTCGAACCATTCTGAACTGAGTAGTATTACAGTTGCTATGGCGGGATGGTGTGTATCAAGTGAAATTATACTGAGGGGATTGTTCCTTATTCTCTCCATTAGAATGACTAGTGCATCACTGTCCACTAATGCGAGATCTGCAAGAGTGGAAGTGTCAAAGTCATCCAAAGTCGCTAAGGTTGCCCATACTGGATTCAGGTATTCTCCAATCCTCCTCCATCTAGCAGATTGGCCCGCCCTTGGTGTCGCAATCCATGCTGCAAGTGGGAAACTTTTCTCGTGGCGGTCAGCCCATTCTTCATCCCCGTTTGCCAATTTACATGCCTGCCACATTGCTTCGATTTGATTATCTGAATTTTTGGCAGAAGATGAATTGCCCCTTCTCAATTCTCTAGGATTCGAAGGAGGGATCCAATCGTTTGGTACAGAAATTTCTGAATCAATACTAATTGGCAGATGAAGACGGCCAGGCATTTCCAAATCGAATTTACCTTGGCCCTCTTGTGAGGTAAGAACAAAAGGTAAGCCGATATCAGGTATTTCGCAAATTACCATTCTACATTTGCCATCACTGGCAAACCTAGTTAACAAATTATGATTAGCAGGCCAACGCCAATCCAAAACAATAGGAAGATTAGAAGCTTCTAATGAAAAATTGACAATAGATTCTGCAGCACGTTGCGAAATAGATCTAGTATCGATTATATTGTCAAAACTATCTGTCCAAACTCTTCCGGGAAAATCATTCAACACTTTTCTTGTTAATGCATTAGATGATGAGTTTTCAAGATCCTCTAGAAGGCGATTGTATTTTTCATCAATCGATTTTTGACCAAGCCTAGGGTGAATTAATTTCAACCAATTTCTAAGTATACCCCTCGGCAAAGGGTTTGCAGGAATAGATAGAAGATCGCCATCAACTATTTTCAAGGATTTCGAAGGAGCATTTCTAACAATCAAAGATCTTTCACTTCGGCGACCTAATCTGGCATGGACTCCACCTCTAGGCCTTACTTGTGGACCCGAATTACCCGCTCTTCCAATAGCTGCATCACCATCACGTAACACATCAGGTAGTTCGGGCCAGTGCCCAGATGGTAAAGATGTGAACCAACTTCCCACTCCTAATGGCCATGGCTTGGAATCCTGTAGAAGTTTAGCTCGGACAACTCCCATCACTTTCGGTCGTTCCATCCAAGCGGTAAGTGTCATTGGACTAGCATCTGTAGGAGCCACGGCTCGACGCATAGATTCCAAATCCCACCACACTGGATCTTCTCCTCTTTGTACAGCCCACTGCCATGATATTGACGCCCCCTCATTTCCACTGGAGTTTTCTAATACTCCACTTTCATCATTCATAGGTCTATCAGGCAGGCCAAGAAGAGGTCCTGCTGGCATAGATGCGTAACCAAGTAGTAACATTGAGCCTTCTCGTGCTAGCACAATTCCAGCCGCACCAGGAGGTGGAGGCCATCTTACTAGTTCGTCCAAACGAGCTAAACCATCTCCTTCTAGACGACTCAATCCCTGAGATGAAAGTCGATACCTAGAACCGCGTAAATTGTGATCATCTCGGGCTACGTCCCCCGATTCACGCAATTTCTTCAATGCTGCAGATGCGTGTGGAACTCTAAGTCCCAATGCATTGGAAACCTCAGTTACGGTCCCTCCGCCATCTGCCAACCAATCTAGGATTCTTCGTTGGTAAGTGGAACGAATACGGTTACTTCGCACCATTGTCACCAAACTATACCACTAACCCCTCTCATATCAAAATTTCTGCTTACTTTAACTTAACTTGTTACATTTTGTTACATATTTCCACTGGAGATTGTAATTAATAAACTCGGTTTAACAATAAAACCACTATTTACTTCGTTTTTTGAGTCAGTTAATGTAACTTCGAACGGTTCGTCGGCAGAACGGTTATATGGGCTGCTTCGCTCCTTGAGGTTAACGGCCCACCCGACACGCAGGATTTGGCCGGATGACAAGGAGGAGATGACAAATGAAGACAGTAAGAATACGTGAGAAAATCAAGAAGTTCCTAGGTGACCGCCCTCGCAACACGGCAGAGATCTTGGAACACATTAACAGTACTATGCGCCATGGCACCACTAGTCAGCAATTAGGAAATGTACTCTCCAAGGACAAAGACATCGTCAAAGTAGGATACATCAAGAGGTCCGGCATTCTTTCTGGCGGATACGACATCTGCGAATGGGCTACTCGAACATGGGTAGCTGATAACTGCCCAGGATGGGAAGAAGGTCAACCACTAATCATCGACTCTGAAGGAAACGTTCAGACAAACGATTTGATTAGGCGCAACTGATTGATTCAGATGACAATAAGACTACCTGCTACAAGCGGGATGTGTATTTTTTGCGGTGGCCTAGTCGTAGGATCAGTCTGTACATCTTGCGGAATGGTTCAAAATTACTGACCACTGTAAATTGCAAGGGCTTCTTCAAGACCAGCTCCATCACAAATAACCGCTTTACATGCAGCAGTCATTCTAACCGCATCTTCTGTGCCTTTTTGGTGAATATTCCTCCCAGTAGCCGCTCCTCTACAACCAGAAACTTGCATCTGTTGAACTAATCGCTCTAAGAATTCCTCAGGCGGAAGAGATCCTCCTCCTGAACATATGATACCACAGCGACCTGCAGCCTCTGCGGCTATGCCTAAACTTTCAGGTTGCGTCATTCCTTCGAAAGCACGTGGGTAGTTCACTTTAGCAAAATCTGCACCTAAACAGCCAGCAACACCTGCGGCCCCAGATATTAACTGGGGATCTTTCTCGTCAGTTACTGCTTTTCCACGAGGGTACATCCAAACAACTGAAATCATTCCCATTTCATGTGCTTGGCGGATGAAAGTTGCCGCTTCTGTTAGCATTTCGTGCTCATATTCTGAGCCAATGTAGACTGTATAGCCGATTCCAACAACATTAATTCCATTGTGAAGTAATGATGCTACATCATCTAAATCCCAAAGAGCCTGTGATACGGGATCTCTTTGACTGGTTCCAACCATATGAGATTTTGAGTTGAGTTTTACCAAGTAAGGGAGTTGGGGATAATCTCTCGCATACTGAGATATCAATCCTAATTGTCCAGCGAATACACCGATTGTACCTTGAGCATGAGCCTTAGCACCTATCTCGAAAAGGTGCTTAGGGTCATTAGATGACAATGGTATATTTTTACCACCATCGTAGAAGTCGTCATTGAGGTGCTCAATCTTCTGGTCACAAGCAAAAAGATTCATTTTGCCTGTACCACAAGTCGCTGCATCCATGTTATCGATAAATGTCTCGATAAGTTCGTCAGGAACATCTGCTGGAACATGGTACTTGGTCGCCATCAAACCGCCGACTTTACTCAAGGACTTGAAAACATCGTTTCCAAAATAGGCAAGTTCGAAAAATATATTGTAATAATAATGAAAGAAATATATGCTACTTTTTGAATCTTATAGCCATGCAGAGTACGTGTGGCCGGTGTGGGAAAACCGGGCATACAAGCAAACAATGTTACTACAATAACAGAGCTCGGCAAAAGAAGAAGGAATTTCGAGTCTGTTCCTTATGCAAAGAAGGAGGGCACAACTCTAGGACCTGTAGGCTAACCAACCCTGCTAAAGCCACGACCAGAGAGGAGAGACTCTCTGCAAGGAGATGTTCATACTGTGGAGTAAAAGGCCACAATGCCAGAACATGTCCAGTCAAAAACCCGGGAAATCAAAAAATTTCTGCAAGAGATAACAGACGTAGATGCTCACATTGTAGTAAGCCGGGCCACAATTCGAGAACTTGTCCTATACTGAATCCAGGAAAGGCCCTCAAAATTAGCAAAAAAGGTTGGCGGCATTGCACTAATTGCGGCAAGGTTGGCCATAACTCCCGTACATGTCCTGACCTGTACCCTGAAAAGAATAGGATTTCTAACTTGAGATCTAAAGGGAACAGATTGTGTACGCACTGCTACAATCCAGGCCATAACCGTAGAACATGTCCTGAAGTAAATCCATCCGCAGCTAAATTACGGCTACAAAGAAAATCTAGCAATAAGGCACTACGTAGGTGTAGCATTTGCAATAGCATGGAGCATAATGCTCGCACTTGTAATCAAAGATGATTACTGGCCTTCGAAACTAGGAACTCTTCGCTCGACATATGCAGCGATTCCTTCCTTAGCGTCACTACTACCGAATAGAGCAGCCTGTAGTTCACGCTCAAGTGCCAAGTGGTACTCGAATGGAATCTC
>JBJLAY010000041.1:0-20024 GCA_045568475.1 Candidatus Poseidoniaceae archaeon
CAAACATGGGCAACATCTCCTGGCCTGCCATATCCAATGCCCATGGGTAGGCCAGTTGGGCCTTGTAAAGAAAGACCGCGTGTTCGTTCAACCTCTAGTGGTAATGTGACAAATGAAGTGATGTTTTGGTCTTGATCTAGTACCAAACTAAGAGGGATTTGTGCGTCATCAGAACCTACTGCACCTTGAGGTACTGAGAATTCAAATTGAACAATTTGAGGAGTGTTCCTTTCTAGATTAAGTGAAAGGTCATTCGCATTCACAGGATTAAATGTCCAGCCATCTGGTAACTGACTACTGTCATAATTTAGCGTCCAAGCAGCATTTCTACTTCCCAAACTAGTTACTGTAACATCAACAATTTGTGAGGTGCCGGGTAAGGCTCGGGAAACTTCGACTGGAGTTTGTAATTGTGCTACATAAGGCTCCAGTACTACTAACGTAGTACTAAAGTTATCATTGTCATAACGAGTTTGAGTTAAGTTGTTATTAACGTCCAAAAGGAGTTCGACAGTATGAACTCCAAGAGTTGCTTCAATATCGACGCTGAATGTGATTGGACCCCCTTCACCAGATGGTGCAGTAGCTTCAGCAATATTCACCCTACTTCTTTCGATTTCAATTCCATTCATCATAAGAACAGCGTCTACGGCTTCGTCAGTATCAACTATGCCAATATTCGAGTATTGGCCTGAAATAGTTACCATTTCTCCAGGGTCTGGATCTGTTGGAGTAAACCCAATACCTCTTCCATCTGCTAGAGGTGCAATATCTGATTTTGCCTCGCTAATTAGAGTATCTCCCACTAGAATATCGAGATAACCATCTCCATCTAAGTCAGCAACTGCTGGTGCAGCCCATGTCCTGTGTGGGATATCTATTGGTGATGACCAACCAACTCCGATATCTGCTGAAGTTCCAGTATTTCCGTCAAATGCGAAAATTCTCTTTCCATATGCGACCAATAATTCTAGTTCATCTTCTCCATCTAAGTCGATAGCAATAGGCGAGGAGATTGCGACTTCACCTTCGTTATCGTTGCCACTGCCGCTTTGCAAAACCCTTGACCACTCTCTAAATGGCGGATCAATTGTAATATCGTGACAACCAGCAAGTCCATCTCTATCTGTAGTACCCACTCCTGTGGAGTACCATGTTACCCAACAAACACGGTCTGTTATTCCGTTACCAGTGGTATCTACAGCCAACGGTTCAGCATCTGCATATCCGTTTTTGGCTCTGAACCTCCAAATCTCATCAGTGCTGGTCAATTCCATACCTATGTATTGAGCTCCCATTCCATCTTCATCTTGGTTTTCATCTGATGGTAATGTGAGTATCATTTCAGGTGCAGCGTCAGAGTCCAGTTGGGTAATAACTGGCCCAGGTAGTCGAATACGAGGGGTGTTGCTATCACTATCTGTGCCTTGAATGGATACTCTTTCCCAATCTAAAGATCCAGTTGGTCCATCTATTCTCCATATCCAAAAGTTGCCGCTGTTTTCATCTACAGTCGTTAATACGATAGAACCGCTATTGTCATCTAAAGCCGCAAAGGCAGGGTCCGAGGGGTGAGTTCCTCTATCCAATGCAACCTTCCAATCCTCTTCTGGAGTTTGTAGTCCTAGTGGCAGTGCAACAACAGTTGGTTCGTCAGTGGTGGTGTCAACTGCTGCAATGATTAATTCTGGCGCCCCATCGAGCGATAAATCAGCTAGTAGTGGCTGAGTTACAGATTCAGGCGATGTCCAGAAGTGAGCGTTTTCGATACCTATTCGCAAATCAGCATCCGACCAAGACCACAACTTTTCATTAGAATGGCCAGATACCGACCATCCTGATTCATCGCAAGTTATCTCTGGTGCCCACAAGTCAACTTCCAGTGCACTTCCTGAGTCATACACTATTGCAATCTCTTGCTTCGAGTCACCATCTACATCAACGATTATTGGTGTGGAGCGAATCACATCAACACTTCCAAGGTTAACCTGCCATGCCACCTTTGCTGTATTGCCTTCGATTATTGATAGATGACGTTCGTCAACATTTTCTGTATGTGTCAATACTGCGAAAAGGTGGTTTTCTCCACACCTTTCCTTCGCACCTTCTGGCGAGGTTATTGAATTTGAAAGGTTAGCAATAGCAACTCCGTATCCATCTGCACCATTTCCTGTATCGAATGCTTCCCAATTTATAGCAGGGGTTTCAATGGTCATAAGACCTGAATCTCCATGTTCAGGCAATAGCCGCGAATGCCCAGGATCTCTTCCATACTGCGCCCATGGTTGTGAGACCGGGTCCCATGCGTCATCATCATCTCCATCTGCAGATGTTGGGACCGGAACTAAAATGGTTGAAGCCACTAGAATTAGTAACATCAGAACTGCTCGAAATTGCGCTTTCACCAGTCCCACCTAAGATTAGGGGGCCAAGCGAGGTTGTTAGGGCTTTGGGCCCTACGGGCCCATGAGAAAGGCATAATTAAGGTGAATTTCTATAGCCGAAATTAGTGAATTTCAGTTCAGTATGCCTCGTTTAAGCGGGGTATCATTCAAATAGGGGTCGCTGGTGGCGTGAATGACTTCGGTCACACTTCTCTCCCGAGGCACTAGCCGGTGAAGGACGGATGAGGTACAATCACCTCACTCGTCTATCCTGCAGTGAATCGGTTTGAGGAGACAATGAGGTGAAAAAAATGTATAAAGTCGTCACAAAGGAGGACACTATTCGTATCCCTGCGGAATACATCCGTAATGACAAGTCATTGAATGAACATATTGATCGCCTTGCAGCATCTGCTTTCGAAGGTCGTTTCGATGACAATAACAACTTCGTTCTAGTAACTTCCAAGCACGAACCAATAGGTCGTGGAAGAATAATTCATGGTGACGGAGCAATTTACCAAGAAGTTCGATTCGATGCAGTACTGTTCTGCATTGAAGATTATGAAGTTGTAGAAGGCGCTGTTTCTGAAGTCAATGATTTTGGAGCATTCGTTAGAATAGGCCCAATGGAAGCACTTCTTCACAAGTCCCAAATTATGGAGGACCACGTTGATATCAATGCTGGAATGGGAGTACTAGAAGGCCGTCAAAGCGGCCGTAAATTAGGTGTTGGAAGTTCAGTTAGAGCTAGAGTCGTGTCTCTATCTCCAGATACTAGTGACCCACGTCGCTCCAAGATTGGTTTGACATGCAAGCAGACTGGACTGGGAAGTCACGAATGGATTCACGAGGACCAAAATTGAATAGGAGTGTTTTGAATGGCTAAAAATCCCTTTGCATGTTCTGAATGCCACCTAATTCTAGCAGACGATGTCAACCAATGCTCTCGTTGTCCTTCCGCCCCAGTATCATCTGATTGGACAGGATATGTTGTTGTGATGGATCCATCTCGCTCAGAGATTGCAAACCGTCTCAACATAACACTCCCTGGAAACTATGCACTCAAGGTAAACATCCGCTGAAGGAGGAATAAAAATGGAAATTATTGACCGTAAAGAAAACCCGCTACTCAAAAGAGTCGAGATTGAATTCCGCTGGAACCATGAAGGTACAGCAACTCCATCTCGTGTTGAAATGTTGAATGGAATTGCTTCAATAGAACCTGGTTCTAACCGTGATTTGATTGTCATTAAGAATGTAAATACACGATTCGGTATGGGTTCAACAACAGGACTTGGAATTGTGTATGCTGATGCAGAATCAATGAAGGTTGAACCCGCTTACATGCATGACCGCTACTCTGGTATGCGCTCTGGCAGTTCATCTCCTGCTGAAGAGGAAGAATCCACAGAAGAATCCAAAGAAGAACCCACAGAAGAAGCAGCTGATGATGGAGGTGAGGCTTGATGTCTGACGGTCCTAAAGCTGGTGCAAAGTGGTCAAAGTACTCTATCGACGACGGTAAATTGGTTCGCAAGGCAGAATTCTGCCCAGAACCTGGATGTGGCCCTGGTGTATTTTTGGCAGTCCACAAAGATCGTAAATCGTGTGGTAAGTGCGGTTTTACAGTTAAGAACGAGTGATTAATTAGCCCATGTGTGGGCTGCGATTACCCTGATTGTCTAAGACCATCCAGTCCAAGTCATCTGTTCTGATAATTTGAACTCCGAGTTCATCTCTTATTTTTGATTCACCTCTGAGGAGTGAATCCTCTCTCCAAGAAATTACCCTCCAATCTTCGCCATCGTGCACCGCATCTTGAATCGTGCCCCTGAATTTCCGGGCTAGCGTAATTGTATCATCGACTAGTTCCCATGCCCAGCCACTTTTCGAGGACAAAAGGTACTTGTCTCCAGAACTGAAAACTCGCTCTAAATCACATTCGACTCCAATAGAATTCTCCGACATTATTTCCCCGGTTTCCATAGAAATCCGCCTATAAGTTCCCCCTCTTGACCAAACAATAATTTCGTCACCAGAGATAGTAATCGAACTAACTTCGTTAGACCTTGGAGGAGCTTTGCCTCCATCTGCGAATAGTGGTGACCTCCACATCTCGTTTGCAGATGAGTCTATACAATATATTCCTCTTGACCACAATGCAAAAACAATTTTTTCTCCGTTCGATTCTACAGCCAAAGGTTCAGCGTCAACAATATGGCACCACTCGGCTCCGTTGACCATCAAGTCCCGATTAATCCTCAATTCGGCCTTTGATGGTCCGTTCTGCAATTCCTTGTCAAGTGACAAAAGCGCCATTCGAGCAAGTCGCAATTCATGATCGACCCAAGTCGCTACTATTCCTGAATCACAAAGTGTAGCATGCGTAATTTCACATGGAAAAGGTTTGGCCGTATGGCCGTCGATAGTTATGCCACCTTCAACATCAATGATGACCTCGACATCATTTTTATGAAAAATCCTCCAAGGTGCACCCTCCATATACTTGCGAAAACGATTAGGCTTGTGAACCATTCCTTCAATAGTCTAACTACTTACGCAGATACATGGTCAGCCTGATTATTGTCTCTGGAGGAGACATTGCATCGACAAATCAGGCTAAAGAACTTCTGAAGTTGTGTGACTGGAATACACTGGAACCAGTGGAAGGAAAGCCATCATATTCCTTTTTGCATGCTCGTATTTGGTGGATGGACGATGGCTGTCTGTGGGAAGATGACCTTGACAAAAGATGGGAATTAGCTACTGGTGAGAGACCAACTGAGATAATTTTCCCATCCAGGCATTCAGCAGCCAGTGGAAATGCCTCGCTCACTCTACATCCAATCGGAACTATGCAAGTCCCGGATGGAGAAGTTCCAGAATATGGTGGAAAGGCCGCAAATTGCCCACCTCCAAACCCTCGACTTGCGGCTTGGTGGCGAGAAATGAATCGCGTTGCTAGCAATATGGAGGACTTTGACTTGTCATTAGAAACAACTCACCATGGGCCATGGATCGAAACACCATCACTATTCATTGAGATTGGTTCTACTGCTAAAACTTGGGGTCACGAAGATGCTGCTGTAGTACTGGCAGGAATCATTTATCGAGGTCTTGGATTGGACGGCACCAATGGTTTGGGTAAGTGGGAAAACGATGGTCGAGTTGTGGTTACACTAGGTGGAGGGCATTACGCACCTAGAGCCAATATGTTGGGGTTGCACGAAGGCATTTGGATTGGTCACATGTTAGCGACTTACGCTCTACCATTCGAAAGGGATGAAAGTGGAAACATATCTGGGATGTGGGAAAATAGTATTCGAAAAGCAATTGCGGCCACTAAGGTTGCGTATCCTGGCGGAGATATTGTTTGTAGTATGGATAAGAAGGCGTTCAAGGGCTGGCAGAGACAGGCCATTCGTGATTTGCTTGAAGAAATAGATGTACCCCTGCTCAAGCGTGCTGAAATCATCTGATGAAAACGGTCAAGAATCGTCGTCACTGGCGAGTATCATGGTCGGGCTGTTTTCACGCATGATAGTCGGCATGACCATTCGCATGCCACGTTGGTTTGTGAGTTGGGTGAGCCGAAGATATGTTGCTGGCCCTGAATTGAAAGATGCAGTGAAGGTTATGCAAAGACTCTCCAAAGAAGGGGCATGTTTCACAATCGATGTACTTGGAGAAGAAATCACCTCAATGGATGAAGCATCGTTTTTTCTTGAAGAATACAAGAGAGTGATCACCGCAATTAGTGAAAATAATTTTGATGCTAATTTGTCAATTAAGCCAACTGCTTTCGGATTACTCCTGGATAGTGAGAAAGGTATGGATAACATCGAATCTCTAGTTTCAATGGCTAATGAGCATGATATGTTTGTAAGACTCGATATGGAAGATCATCGAGTGACTGATGACACGATTGAAGTTATGCTTGATATGCATGAAAAAGGCTTGAAGAATGTTGGAGTCGTGCTTCAAGGAAGGTTGTTTAGAACCCTAGATGACATTAAGCAGATAGCAGGTAAACTTGGTCCAAATGCTGATTACCGGATTTGTAAAGGGATATACTTGGAGCCATCAGACATTTCACACACCGAAAGGCAGCCAATTATTGAAGCAACAAATGCTTGCATTGATGCTATGTTGGATTCAGGTGCCTATGTTGGTATTGCGAGCCATGACCATCCTGTAATCAATCATACCTTGAAAGCCCTGAAGAGCAGAGGCATGGGGCCATCAAGTGCAGATCCTCGCGATAATTCAGGAGAGAAAAGAAAGCAAAAAGGGCCTGGTTACGAATTCCAAATGCTACTTGGTGTCAGAGGTCCAATGAGGCGTAAATTAAGCAATCAAGGTCATCGAACTAGAGTTTACATTCCTTATGGTGAAAAATGGTATGAGTATTCAATTCGACGATTGAAAGAGAATCCAACCATCGGGACTCAAGTAGCCAAAGCATTCCTAATGCCGTGGACAAATCGTCCGTGATTATGTACGTCTTTTCTTCTGTCTTCGGCCAGGCCTTTGCTGCTTAGGTTTACCTGATTTCTCAGCATCCGGCATAACTGGGTTTGGATTTTCTCCAAGTTTTCCTTCTTTCCATGCCTGCCTTCTTTCTCTAGGAGTTCTTGGAATTTCCCTTTCTTCCGGTCTAGGTGGTTCGTGAAGATAAATTCTCTTGATGTCATGAGCAACAACTCGCCCTGTCATAGTCCTTCCAGCACCTGTGTGGATTGCACGGATTCTCCATTTCTCCCCATCATGTTCCATCACGGTTCCAGCCCTGAACATTTTATCACGTTCGACAAAGATGGAATCACTTTCAGAGAATTCACCCTTTGTTAGTGTCAATCGGACCATTACGACATCAGATCGGACTGCATTTGCCCTTCCTACCTCGGAAGCAACCAATTTCTTGACCGGATTGTTTTCTTTGTTTTCGATTCTATTTATTTCCCAACTTGCATCAGCATATTCGAAAATATCTCCTATTCGAAGAATTTCGTCATCGTCAACATCGATGTTTATCACTACAGTCTCAGAACCCTCACTGAGTAGGAATGGAACAATTACTTCTTTTGGAGGTCGTATTTGGACGGTGTGGATATGTGAACACTCTTCACATTTTAGTAAATAATCAGTCCCAGTGCCTGCCTTTTTCTCGCGAAGCACCTCGTGACCACAGGGCTGGCCACAACCAGGGCAGTCGGTGACATTCTCTACGAGCTCTTCGACATCATATTCTTCTGTGTCATCTTCGAACTCGTCGTCCATACATACTCCTCCCTATTTGCGGGCCATGCCATTCACCTTTGAGGCTGTCGGCATATGCGAAGGCTTGTGAAGGGGAGACAAGAGCAGTGGGCATGCGCGAGGAAGTTTTGGCAGCAGTACTGTCTGCTAACAAAGAACTGTCCCGTGATGAACCTGAAGTTGCTGCAAATATCGGCCTTCAACTGGAACACATGGGTTTGTCGACTTGGTCTATATCGGTGCGACGGAGGATTCGTGATTCTATTTCGTTGATTGAACCGAAAAAGATTATTCAAACAGGTGCAGGTATCGGTCATTTGTCTGCATGGATTCTAGATCACTATGATGGGAAAAACGAGTTAGAACATTTCCAAATGATAGAAGAAGGAAACAGATTCGCTGTAATTCTTACTAGATTGAAAGAGCGATATTCTTCAGTACCGTCGAGTATTGTAGTGGGCTCACCGTCTCTACTATCTAGTGAATTGAAGGCATGGTCCATATCAAAGTCTGGAGATGCACCGATGTTGCCCAGTGCTGACGTAATTATTGTCGATGCTCCACTGGTTAGATTAGCAGGTGAAATTGAATCAATGCTACCTCTTCTCTCAAAAAACGGTATTCTATTTACTGTTGAACCAACACCTCCTGTTGGAGATAGAGAGACAGATGATCCTGAAGTTGTTGGCTTCAATAAGTGGATGGAATTGATTAGAGATTCTAACGAAACTCATCATCTTGCATTCGCACCTTTGTTCGGAGGAACAATTGTAGCATGGTTACCTAGAGAGTAATCTCAAGCCGCTTCATCTAGAAGCGCTTCGATTTGTAACAACCCATATCCGTAATAGTCGTCATGATTTTCTTGGCCACTTTTCTTTTTTGAGGAATCAGCAATCCATTGTTTCAGGTTGTCTAACATGTCGGTTCCACCATCTTGTAAGTCTGGGTATTCTTCGAATAGCAGCGCAATAGCTCCTGTGACATACACAGTTGCTGCACTTGTTCCAGATGAAGTTCCCCAGCAATATTCAGACCCCTCACAACCTTCTCCAATCATAATAACCGGTACTTTGTGGCCTGGTGCAACTACTTCCGGCTTCTCATCTGGACTGTTTCTTGCTAACTTAGGGGGCCATAATCTTGCGCCATTATCACCTACTGATGAACCTGACCAAATATTTCCATTGATATCAACCCCTCCAACACAAATTACAGTGCTGACAATTCCTGGAGAGGCAACATCACCATCATCATCCGAACCTCCATCATTACCCGCAGCAGCCACAACAACAATCCCTGCGTCGTAAGCAGCATCAACAGCATCTTCTACTGCATCGCCTAGAATTATCGAAAATCCTGATGCATTCCCACCGAGTGATAGTGAAATGATGTCCACGCCAGAAGTAACGCACCAATCTATGGCTTCAGCAACAGTTTCATCATCACCTTGACCAGTACCTGAAAGTGCTTTAGCAACATATAGGTCAACATCTCTTGCAATGCCGGTGTAACCCTCACTTGCGACAAGTATCCCTGCCATCATAGTTCCATGTCCATTGTCATCGTAGGGTTCACTACTACTGCCGATAAAATCAGACCAACCTGCAAGTACAAGATTATCTAAATCTGGATGCCCAGTGTCTATTCCTGAATCTACCATGCAAACATCTACTCCTTCTCCCGAAAGACCATCAACATCTTCGTACTGAATTAATGCATCATAATCTCGTTCTCTTTGGAGCGCTTCAGCAGAAGGTCCTGCAGTTAACTCATCGACTAAGAATTGCCAAATTACCCATGCTACTGCAATCATAAATACTGAAATCGCAACAACTGTGACCTTTTTGATGAAATCCATATCATCAGGGATTTCAGCGTTAGGAATCGTTGTGTGATCATCCATTAACCTCAACCCAATGCTTCTACTGCTTCAACTAGTGTTTCTGCAAACAATCTGACTTCAGCTTCTGTATTGTAAAGATAAGCGCTTGCTCTAAGTGAGCCTTGGTCTATTCCTTTGTCGTTAAACCAAGAGTGAACACAATGCATTCCACTGCGAACCATAACGTCAGCGGCTTCATCTAGAAGTATTGCAATATCATGTGCATCGATTGTATCGAACAGAACTGAACATATTCCACCGCGAAGTGATGGGTCTTGTGGCCCGATAATTTCGATTCCATTGACATCTTTGATAATCGAGGTCATCACTTTATTGAGCGATACTTCATGTTCGTGAACCTGGTCTAGGTCAATTTCTGAAATGTAATCAATTGCAGCATTTGTCCCCAAAATACCAGCATAGTTCCCTAGTCCTCCTTCGAATCTTGCAGGAGGCTTAGACCATACCAAGGAATCATAGTTCGATGTATCAACTGTACTTCCACCAGATTGTATCGAACGCATATTTTCTAACAGTTCCATTTTACCCCAAAGACCTCCCATTCCGGAAGGACCCATCATTTTGTGAATGGAAAAGGCCATGAAATCAATTCCCAAATCTTGAACATCGACTTTCATATGTGGAGTTGACTGAGCACCGTCAATACAAACCATTGCGCCATGATCTTTCGCAATCTTTGCTGCTTGTTTAACAGGAGTTGCAACACCGTCAAGATTGCCGACATGAGATAACGAAACCATTCGTAATTTATCACCGGCGTTTGCACATGCTTCTTCGAAAGCTTCCAAATCAAATGTGTTATCTGTATTTGAACGGACTATGCGATGGTCAATCCCCTGTTCATTTTCTAATTGTAGCCAAGGAACGAGATTAGAATTATGCTCTCTATCTGTCGTCAAAACAACATCGCCTTTATTCCAACTAAGTCCTTTAGCTACCTGATTAAGTGAATGTGTTGCATTTTTTGTAAATATGATTTCACTCGGAGTTTCTGCATTAAACATCTTGCTCATTTTTGAGCGACAATTTACCATTTTTCTAGAAACAGTTGTAGCATAACGATGTACTGAGCGTCCACCACATCCTGGGGATTCTTCATAGTAAGATCTTATTGCATCTATTACAGGCTTAGGACGTAATGTCATACATGCATTGTCCAAGTATACAGGAGGATTATCTCCACATAATGTAGGGAAATCTTCCCTCTTCTCTTGAAACATCACCATGCCTCCGAATCTGGAATAAAGTCGCCAACCGGACTGTTTACTCCACAATTAGAACATGTATACCTCGTAGGGTACTTTTCAGAACATCCTTCACATTTGTTGCCAGCAGGGCCTCTGCTATTACAATCAGCACTAGCACAATCCACAACCGTATCACCTGCATTATTCTTGCTGATTGGGGCACTAGCTTTGCATGACGGACATTCTCCTTCGCTAACTAATATAACTCCATCAAACAATAGATCAGCATCTGCTGCTGCAGCAGCCCTCGTTTGTACTCTCGTACCTTCACCTAACATTCTTTGAGGGAACCAAAGCATGTGCATCAATACATAGATTAGGGCTACTCCGCTAATCAAGTGAATTGTATAGGCAATATAATCCTCGGTAACCCGGTCAGCAATAAAATGAGAGCCTGACCATCCATTCAGAATAATCAGGAATACCCAAATGCAGACCATGATGGTCCAAGAAAACAGACTATGTTCTGCCATTGCTTCTTCCATAACTCGAACATCTGTATGTACATGGTGTTCTACAACATGTAAATCTCGAGTTTCAGCAACTGCTTTCCAAAAGAAATATGTGAAGAAAAAGCCCACTGCGCCGAGAATAACTCCTCCTAAAGCATCCCCTAGACTTGCCCCTACTGGGAAGTCAGGTGAATTTACATGCAAGACTACTTGAGAAATGAAAATTGAACCCCAAATAATCATCACATTGATGATATGGCCTCGCATAACCGGGAAATTAACCGAAAGTTGAACGAAGAACCAAATCCATAGAATCGAAGATACAATCAACTGGAAGAAGGCGAATCCACCTATTGCCTTAAATCCATCAATCCCTGCTAATTTAGGGTCTCCTCCGCTGAATATTTCTGTAGATACCGAACCCAATAGGAATGCCAAAACCCCTGTTAGCATTGTTAGGAAGTGTGGTTGACCCCATTCGGCCTTTAGAAGACGGAATTGAAATTTCCATTCCTGTCTAATCTGATCTATTGGCCTTAATGAAGCGTGGAGGTCACTAAATTTCTTGTCAAGAACGATGTCTCCCAAGCGGAAAGGCATCTCATCATGCTCAGTGAATGGAAGGTTAACTTCAATCTCGATACCCTCCGCCATGTCAATGGGTGAGCATTCTCCCTTTGAGTCATTTCGGTCATTTGCACCTCCGTAGGAGGTGGGTGAATCAAATGAGAGCTTCATACAAGTAGAATATTCCACTCGCAACAATTCCGACCATTATTCCGTTTCGAATCGTCTTTGACTTCCATTTCAATAGCCACTTTTTACCCACGCGAACTCCTATCAGTGCAGACAAAACCAACATGCCAGTCAAGTGGACTTGTTGCATTATTTCATCTGGGCGGAAATACAGGTAAATTGGAATTCGTGTTAGGTCTACACAAAGTGCCAACACACTTGCAGTTGCAGCAAATGACATTTTGTTCGTCAATCTTCGGGACAGGAACATAGCCCTGAGTGCCCCTTGATGCCCAGACAAACCTCCCATGAAACCAGAACCAAACCCTCCAATGCGATCATTTGCTTCAGGTATTTTGTATCCAGACCAATTTTCACTTAATGTCAAAATAGGAAGTACGATTAGGAATATTCCAATTACCAATAATAGGGGTTTTTGGGGAACTTGACTCTGTAGTAATGCGCCTAATACCGCACCAATGACGAGCCAAATGCCATAGTGTTTGATTGCATCAAAATCAACATGCTCTTTCAAATTCCAATATTTGGCACCATTATGGGCTCCATGAACAATCGCTACTACTGCTACTGCCTCATGTGGGTTTAGAACTAGAAGTACCACAGGGGTAAGCATAGTCGATAGACCAAATCCAGCAGGTACCGTTAATGCAGCAGCAAGAAATGCTGTGAAAAGTAGCAATAAAATTGTGGCTTCCACAAATTTTCTCATCAAAGGCTAGCCAATGAACTTTTCATCAGCATCATTTCATTCTTGAGACATCAACCCATTCATCCCAACTTGAATCAAATCCAACATAGTGTATTAGATAGGTATTACCTGAAATATCTCTGATAATTGCGTCCCACCAACTTCCATTCCACTCAACCTTGATTTGCATACCTCGAGAATATGTATTGTTGAATGGATGATCATCTGGCTTTTGTGTCCACCCAGTTGGCCCAACCACATATATCGTGTTTTTTGTTTCAACCCTAGAAGTTGCTCTTTCATCATATGTAACAGATTGAATGGCTGAAGAATTGATTTTACCTTCACCCAGCTTTGGATGTGCATATGCATATCCTTTCAGTATTCCATCGGAAATTATAGCATCGCGAATTACGACTTCAGGCTTGGGTTGCGGCAACTCAGAATCTTCAGAACCAAGCATCAATTTAGCAAGAGAACGATAGTCTATTTCAGAATCTAATCCGATTCCCATTTCGCTAAATTCTTGCATTACATCATCTATTGATATTGGGTTATCACCCACTTCAGTGAGGATTTTGAAATATTCTCTTGCAGAAATAGTACCGCTATTATCTGTGTCAAAAACTTGGAATGCCTCGATAAGTTCTCTTTCTTCTTGAGATTCATTTTCGATATAATCTTGAACTTCTTTAGATTCTTCATTTAGAGGTTCAATCCTTCCCCATTCGACATTATACTCTACGTCTCCATCATCGAAATGAATGTTGAATGTGAAATCTTCGTTCTCACTGGCGATTTTTCCGGGGAAATAGTGACCATGGTTTTGCCAATTAACAAATACTCGATCGCCCTGTTTGAAAGGTATGCTTGCTGGTCGAATAGTCCCTGGTGAAGTTCCAATTACAACCGCCAATTTAGTTTCAATTGAGGTGTCTTTAGGAACTTCAATTCTGTAGGTTCCATCCTCATTTATTGCTACAACTTTACATCTGTTTAGCCAACGCGCATTAGTTGGACTGTGGTATTCAACATGATCTCCAACTTGGAAGGCTTGAGGTAGTTCAATTTCGGGAGTAGGTGGGGCCTGGTGAGGGGAACTATCTCCGAGCACCCCTAATTGTTGCAATGCTGTTATGACTGCTGTTGTAACTGCAGCAGGGTCATTGTTGATGACAGTATTACTTACTACGTCTCCACCGATAACTGAATCTTGCATATTGATTTGATTACCTTCTGATGAAGGTGGTGCTGGAACCCATTCATCTCCAGTCCACATGAATTTGCCATCGGGGCTCATTACTGGGTCGGACATGGACCTTGCTTAGGGTCTGAAACTATCAACTAATCGCAAATTAATCTTCTATCAGTGTACTTATTGACCGTCACCACTTCGCTTAACCATGAAGCCAATACATGCCTTAGTTGCGTGCCTACTTATTTCGACATCTCTAGCTGGATGTTTTGGAGATTCTGATGAGATTATTTCAGATTGCACAGATTCAGGTGCCATCAATTATAATCCAGATGCCGATGAGGATGATGGCTCATGTGTTATGCCTGCGGCACAAAGCGAATTGGAAAATGCAGCACAGACCCAGGTCACGGATCTAGAGGATAGAAGGTCCGGCGGTGAAACATACGGAGTAAAAATGGTAATGGAAACAGATTCTACGATTGATGGTGACTCGATGAACACAGAAGTAACAATCATCGAAATGTTTGATGCCGAGGACCAATCGATAAGTTATACTTACAACTACAAAATAAATGGAATGGAATATGGGAATTATCAGGTAAAACAGAAAGGAGATATAATCAACGTATATTCTGAGGATGAATGGTATATACTCAATGATGAAATTGGAGATTCTAACAATTTACTAAATGCTGCAATAAAGAAAGGAAATGGAGACGACATCAGTATGGATCCATATTTTACTTGCGATGAAGGAGAATATGATATCCCAATGCAGTGGGTGAATGATGGACTTGTACATTGTCAAGACGGTACTGACGAAGGCGTAACTCAAGAAGAGATTGATGCAATACTTGCAGATGGTAGACAAAAAACATTATTTCCAGATGATTTGGACTTTGCAGAATTAGAATGGACGATGAGCGTTGGAGATGGTTACCAAACAATATCCGCATCAAATGAAGAAGGAGTAATTTACATCAACTTCGATGAAAATCTTCTGATGGTCAACTTCATTGTCGAGGCAGTAGATTCAGGAGGCCTCGGCGCTGAATTTGAGAATACTGTCTCATCAATTTCGATATTGGATGATGATGAAATAACTGTGGAAGTGTCTGATGATTATCCACCAGCGGCATCCCCATTATTGGTAGAAACTAACTATCAGGCATCCAAATATATTTGGAATTGTGAACTATCCTACAATATCCCTGCAAACCAGATTGTTAGCGAGGATGAAATTAATTCCTCAATAGAAAGTACTCCAATAGTCGTTCTTCCAGAATGGTGTGGTGACAAATACCCAAGTAGTGATATGATTCACACATTTGAGGACGATGTTGAAGGTGATTATTTTTGGAATAATGGTTTTAGCACGACAAAAAGGATTGGGTCTTATTCACCTTCAGGAACTCCAATTTTCCATACCTTGCGAATAGAAGGAGATTCTCTAATTACTGCATCTCTTAATGTCTCAGAACACATATCTATGTTTTATTGTGATGAAGGAAATACCACCATATCTTTTGCTGCAATTAATGATGGAGTAGCTGATTGTACGTCTGGAATTGATGAAGATAGCCAAACTGGAAATGATTATTTACAATGCTCAAATCTTGGTTATTCGACAATAGCGGTATATGTAGAATCCACTGATTCATGTGAAACCACTACGAATCTATCACAAGTGATGATGGATGACGAATATCTGTATTTTGTACTTTCAGAGACCCTAGAAATGTGGGATGGTTGGGATCAAGAATCCGGAACTGAATTCTGGTTCAAGCGTTCACAAGCGTATGGTGAAGATGAGAATCAATCAATTATCGCAGAGGCTAGCGATTGTAATTATTGCACGTATAATGGGATGAGTCCTTATTCGTTCATAATCGAAGATGAAATGAATTTCCAAAATCATCTTGATGAATTCAGATTAGATCTTGGATTTTCAGAATACAATGACAATGGTGAAGAAGAATTTACCTTGCATGTGTCATTTGATTTATCTCAAATACAATCTGGTGAAAGTACAGACGATATGGGTAATGATTGGGTATTCGATTATTATGATATGAATGGCAATGATTACCTTGACGCTGGAGATACCATTGTTGTATACACTGATTATGAAGATGGCAATGAAAGACCAACTGTCAAACTTTACCATGATTGGGGAGGAGGTTATACTGATGAAAGTCCGGCTCTTTTACCTGGATTGACAATGTTCAGTACTCTATCAATACTGGTTGTAGTGGCACTTAGCCGCCGTGTTGAGTGATAGGTTTGTTGGATTATTGAAATCCTATTGCCAGCATACAGAATTTGTATGAGATGATTGAGCAATAATCAGCATAAGTAGACTTAATTTTCTTTATTATTTTCCGTCACCGATTCTTCAGGTTTAATTGAATATAACAACAAAACAAAAGCTGCAGATACAGGCAGCATCGCAGCGAATATGAACTTTATACTGAACTCCATAATGCCAGATGCCATACCATAAATTTCCAACAATATGGTGAGAAGGAAACCGAATGCGAATAATCGTCCAAATATGTGTAGGTTTTCCTTAACGTATATCGATACGACCCATTGGGACAATCCAATAAAAATTGCAAAAACTCCCACATACAAACTCACAAAGATACCATACTTGGTAAGAAGTGGGCCTACATTTATTGCAGTTCTTGGTGATAAAATAAATGCGGCACCTAGCATTATTGGCAGAAATCCAGTTAGTTTTAGTATTGCAGATAGGCCAATTGTTGGCCCCTCATCTTCTTCTTGCATGGCTTTAACTGATTCAGTTTGGATTTAAACAAATCGCCGAAAAATATTTTGAAACAGTAATTACGTTAGATTTCAATTTTAGACGTAGATTTTTTCCTGCTAAGAAGATGGTGAAAAGTTAGGCGCCGAGAGGGAGATTTGAACTCCCGTGCCACAAGGACACGCGATTTCCAGTCGCGCGCAATACCAGGCTATGCGATCTCGGCCGCAAACCGGCTGACAAGCATATCCTGTTTAACCGAAACGGTTGGAAAGGCCTATTTTCTAATCCGAATCGATTATATCGCAACGGCAGGTCGCCACGGTTACGCCACCATGGCTTAGCGGTATAGCACCTCATTGGTAATGAGGAGGTCGCGAGTTCAATTCTCGCTGGTGGCTCCATCATCATCTTGATGATATTCGAGATTAGGTTTGAGATTTTGAAAATGACTGGTCGTCGCAGAGTTCATAGGTTGTATCGAACCCGTAGGGTTCGTAGTGTTAGCCATGTCAAGCAGGAATACTTTCCTTTCGATTTTTCTTTCAATACTAATGTTCAGCAATGTTGCTGCTGCAGCAACCAGCGTTTGGAGTGGCCCATCTGGCCTAGCAGGCGCAACAAGAAACGTTTCTGATGCATTCGAGGTTCCCGGTAATTCAACAGTGATAGATGCATGGTTGCATGTTGACGAAAGTGGCTATTTAGAAGATGGAACAGGTCTTACTTGGTCCGCTGAAGACGTCCCAAGTAATTTCAGTTCAGGCCAATTCAGTGACACTTTGATGGGTAAATTCGACGGTGCCATGTCACTGGCACCAGATATTGCTGTTTCCAATGTCAATACTTTTAATTCTGGATATCTACAATTGCCGGGTTCTTGGTCACAGGTTGGAACTCTTTGGGAAGCAGTGAATCCCTCAAGTCTTGGCGGCACAGTGACTGGATCAACCAGAAGTTTAGCACATGGATTTGTTCCAGCTGCTGCTGCTGACGGAGGAGTAGTTGCAGGAACTTTGCCAGGCCAAGCCCTCCCCTCTGGGTCATCAGGTTCACTTGCAGCACCTCAATTCAGCGTCCCTCAACCGATTAGCAACTTTAATTTCACATTCTCACACTGGCATCACCTTGACGTTAATGATGGCGCATGGGTTGAGTACAAGTTAGACAATGGCAATTGGACCTACCTTGAACCAGTGGGTGGCTATCCTTCTACGATTTCGACTAATGCTTCTGTGCCATACGGTGCAAACAGCAGTGGGTTTGGGGTGTTTGGAGACGGCAACCACAGTTCATGGACAAGTTCAATTTTCAATCTAGATAATTTGACCGGAATAAGTAACGCCTCTCAAATGCAATTCAGATTCCAAGTTTGGACAGATAGCAATAACACATTGCGACCTGGCTGGTTCATAGACGACTTTGAAATCACAAATGTTGGCAATTCGATTGGTGTTTGGCATCATGGTTGCTATTCACTAACCACTTCTTGCACTTATAGCAATAACGCCCGAGGTGCGCTGGAAAGCGACATCAATTTGTCATCTTCAACAGCAGGAGCCAAAATTGTTACACGTCTAGAATTCGATCTCGAAGGTAGTTCCTGGGACAATTTCTGTGTTGAACTATCGACCAACAATGGAAATAATTGGACTGATATTTCTTCATCAACGAGTTCAACAACAACTTCTTGCCGCTCAAGAACTGGTGCAATTCCTGGTAGTGGATACACTTTGCCTAATGGTACAACATTGGGTGATGACTCTGGAGGATATGTGGAATTAGAATTTGCAATCCCCGCTTCAATGATAGGTTCGACTAGTCAATCAAAGATTCGATATGTTGTTGAAACCGATACGTCCTTTGGATATGGTGGAACGCAGGATACTAAGGAGGGATTATCTGTTAGTTGGTTCAAAGTTGTTAATTCTGGAAACGCTGTATTTACGAAATCTCTCTCAACAGCATCATCTGCAACTCATTATGGAATAAGCGGTTCAACTGATGATTGGGCATTCTTACAGATTGGTAGTGGGGGAGTGTCAATTTCATACAGCCTAGAAGACTCTTCATCCCTCCCTCCTGGCGGATGGACTACAAGCAATATCGCTGGACAAACCGGTTGGGAATTCGGCTCCTTGTGCTCATCATACACTGGTGGTCCAAGTTCATTCCCTAGCGCAAGTCTAGGATTCGGTACGAATCTATGTGGAAGTTATGATACAAATTCAGATAATTCTTTGATTTCACCAGACTACTTCGTACCCATAGGTGCCAGTGCTAGATTTGTCTGGAAACATTGGATGTGCACAGAAGACAACTATGATGGGGGAGAGTTGTTTATTTCTCAGAATAGTGGAACATGGTCGAAGGTTTATGTCAATTATCCTAACGGGACTAACTGGTATGACGGTCAAACTTATTCAGGAACTGATGTTTGGGATGGCCGTCAGTATGTCACTGCTTCAGGCGGATCTTCCTGCACCAGCACCAATGTGAATATTCCATGGGTTGATATGGAATATGATGTTTCAAATTTTTCAGGAAATAATATTTCGTTTAAGTTTAGACAAACTTCAGACTCATCAATTGAATATGCAGGTTGGTATGTTGATAACATCGGTTTGGAAGTTGACTGGTTTGAAACTGAAGGTTCTTGGACTAGTCCGGCAATCTCAACACATGATTTAGGGAATGGTTTCGTTGATGCAGACATTATTCTTCCAAACAATACTTGGTACGGTGTCAATGTACTAGATGTAACAGGTAATATCATCGATGGACACGAAAATATGAGTTTGCCATTGTCACTTGCAAGTATAGATCGTGATTCTAATCCGGATATTCATATCGAAATAATGATGGGTACTGATGACGAATATTACACTCCACTGGTTCGAGAACTATCTGTTGGAGCGACTAGATATTTCGGTGAAGGTAATGGTTGGAATATTCCTTCATCCATCGTTATGTTGTCAAATGGTACATGGATGAATACAGGCGCAGGTACGCAATACATAACCGGTCAATCCGGCTATTCATCTAGGCCAATTTCATCGGCTTCTGTTACTGGAAATTTCACAGATACAACGGCATCTCTGATTACCGTGGGTACGCATAAAGCCGCCCAGAAATGAGGGAAAGATGCATGAACTTAACCGATGCTTCGAATTTAAACATTTTACTTTTCATAGTCTTTCTGCATTTCTGCTTCGAAGATATGGACTAAAAATCGGAATTGAACAAAATTTTACTATTTTCGATGATAGTGATCAGTTGAGGATTATTAAAAAAATTATAAAAGACGCCAATAAGGATCCAAAAAAATTACCATTTAAAATATCAACGCTTTTAAATGAAATTT
>JBJLAY010000042.1:0-19967 GCA_045568475.1 Candidatus Poseidoniaceae archaeon
TGAATTTGTCATCTCTATTGTTTCATTGTACTGAGTTGGGTTTGACAAAGTACAATTCATTATCGATGTTGTATTTGCACCAGGATATACATCAAAAAAAATCTGACTATCACACTGCAAATCTACTGTTGGTGTCGCTGCCTGTGCCTGTACATTTGTTGTGCTTAATGTAAATGCCAAAGTTATGAACAGTGCCATTAGAATTCTTTTCATACCCTTACTATCAATGTCCTGCACATAAAATGTTGCATTCAAAACTCAAGTGGGAACTCACTACAACCAGTTGGGAAGGCCTTCAGGGCTGTTGTCTAATGACCACGCTAACAAGTCAACATCGATTTCTAACGGGTGGGTCTGTGGCCATGAAGGTAGACATGACACACTAGCCATACCTAGCATATCTGCATCCACATCTCCTCGCTCAACTTCATCAACATCAATACTAGAACCTCCTAGTTTGAATGTCGAAGTATCATCTGAGAAAGTAATTGCATTACGATACCATCTCATTCCCAATCTCGTAGAACTATACTTACCATTCCACTCTGGTGGGACATTGAGATTCAGGAACATCTCTCCTGCAGCAAATGCGTTTCGCAAAGCGCTGATTGGCTCATCACTCCACAAACGATCTGAATTCTTTGGCCAATTAGTTAGGTGAGGCTCATTAATGTCGATGTGAGGACGGTTGAGGTTTGCAGGTGATTCAGGCAATACTGCTAATGCAGCCTCTACTAATCCAACTGTTGCATCTACTGAAATTTCCATTCCTTCAGGATCAAAAGATGACCAAGAGGCAGCTATTGCAGGCACTCCATACATTCCGGCTTCTCTAGCAGCAGCCATAGTTCCGCTATGATATGCATCTTGACTCATGTTTGGGCCTAGATTGATTCCACTGACAACTAACTTTGGAATAATTCCAGGTAGTAACTTCTTCAGTCCACCATCTAATGCTGCGATTACACAATCGCAAGGAGTTCCGCCAATGGCATATTGGTGTACATTTTCCCGCACATCATTTCTGTTGACTACGGTCAAGGGTATTCCTAGTGAAATTTTCATACTTACTGCTGAATTGTTTTCGCTTGGAGCGAATACAACCAGCTTGTGACCTCTCTCATGTAACCTGTCTACAAGTATCTGTAAACTAGTAGCATCAATCCCATCATCATTGGTCAGAAGTATCCAAGACATTCTCTGCTCCTCCTTTAATCACAAACAAAATACCCACAATTAGGATTGAGCCTCCAATCCAAGTCCATCGACCAGGGATTCCTTCACTAAAGAAGAACCACCCGATGAATGCACCAATTATCGGCTCTAGGGTTACTGCAAATGATATCGTTAGTGGTGGCATCCAACGTAGACATGCGTTTAGTCCTGTGTGTCCAACTATACCTGCTAAGAATGCCAAAAGAATGAACCAAGATAGAAGGTCAGATTCTATCCAACCAATAGCAGCAGTTTTTTCACCCATCAGAATAGAAAATGGAATTAGAAGAATTGCAGCGATGAGAGTTACAGGTACTGCATAAACGAATACAGGCATCCATTCACGAAGAATCCTACCTGCTACAATGTATCCAACTACTGTAATGGCACCTGCAAAAGCAAGCATATCTCCCCATAGTGTTACTTCACCATCACTACTCGCATCAAGCAATGTAATACCTGCACCTAACATTCCAATTATGGCACCCATAGTTTCCAACTTATGTGGCCTTCTAACAAGCAATGCTGTACCGATTACAATGATGATTGGATGGCTTGTAACAAATAGCAATGAATGAGCAAGAGATGTGTGGTCTAGTGATGACACCCAGGTGCCAAAATGTGCTGCCAGTGCAAGTCCTGATCCAAGAATTATCAGTACCGTTCTTTTCTCAGTAAGCCTTTGTTTAGCCGATACTTCCATCTCACGATACTGCCATATTGCAAATGGCATAAGCATCAGAACGGTGATCTGTAATCTCCAAGAAGCACGCATCAAAGGAGGAATCTCATCCACATGCGATAATATCGCACCTGCTGAGGATACACCTAGAACTCCAGCGACTAGCAAACCCCACACAAGTGGAGGTGTACGAGACATTGTTTCACGCCTCGACAAGTTCTGCATCTTGTGGTTCTGAGCCACCGATTACTCCGGCTCTCTTGAACAGAGCATAGATTAGATATCCAATCATAACATTGAGCATTACGAATGCTCCAAGTCTCAGGAAGTGCCATGTGAGACTTGTGCCAAATGCCGGGGACCACAGTGAATCAACGAACGAAAGAATACTGCTTTCTGTTCCGAAGAATGCTTCACCGGTCAGTAGACCTGCTGCGACCATAAATGTTCCAAGCAGAATCAGAGCACGTTGCTTTTCAGCAACTACTGTTCCTTCTTTTTCCTTAATCGCTTCAATACGAGGTTTCAGTTTCTTATCTTCCCAACTGTCACGGGCCATTCCACCAATTAGCATTGGAAGTGTGTGAGGAACATCCAGGTACATACCTAGTCCGAATGAAGTTCCCATTCCAGTAGCCCACTCAACGAATACTCCAAGCATGAAACCAAGCAATAGTAACATCAAATCTCCTTGACCTTCTGCGAATATGACAGAGAATGTTGCGAATGCGTTTGCTTGAGGTGCGATCAAATCGATTCTCCCTTGAGCTAATTCATTAGCCAAGAAGATTGCAACTCCAGCCCCAATAACTGCTCCTGGAACAACACCCATGATGTTACCCTTCGAGATGTGATAAGGTCGGTTTCCAATGTATAGACTGTTCTTGTAGTCTCCAATTACTGTTCCAGACATTGAAATCGCAGAACCGAATACAGTAGTTCCTACCAGTCCCAAAAGAACTGCTTCTTGTGTAGATAGACCGAGGGCATCATCGAAGTTCAAGAATACACCAAATAGCATCAATAGAACGATGAAAGAAGTTCCTGATACAGGTTCAATTCCAGTTTCACCCATCACTCTAACAGCAATCGCACCTAGCAGGAATGTAGTCATCAGAAGAATTAGTGAGAAGACAATACTTGCTATTATTGGGAAATCACCAAGCATGAAGATGATGATCATCGAACCAAATGTTAGCAACATGAATATTGGAATGTGTGCAAGAGGCCATTCATACCAGCCCTTACCCTTCATGTATTCTTTTCCACTATCACCTTTGAACGCCTTGCCGATGTCCACGAAGATATTAGCGAATGTTTTCCACATCTTAAGAAGACCAAATATTCCTCCACCTACAATAGCACCGATTGCAATGAAACGTACTGCCTTAGAGAAGGCAAATATTTGAACTGCTCCAGTTTCAACACCACAGGCATTAATTTCAGTTTCAGTTACTGCTGAAGCCATACATGACGCATATAGTGCACCGGGTAAATCTTGTAGCGGAATGCTAGCACCTAGCTGACCTTCGTATACAGGCACATTGAAAGCGACTGCAAGAGGCACCAGAAGAACCAACCGACAATTGTTCCAAGGTTAACCAAGAAAGCGACTCTTGTCTTCATGAACCAACCTATTGCGAACATGGATGGAGTCAAAGCAACTCCAACATATGTGTACATGAAAGGATTGTACCATTGTTCGGGATCATAATGTGCAGGACCTTTAGCTACTCCATCGACAACTTCTCCAGGTTGGTGGATTTTTGCCTTCGAATAGAATGATGCTACACCGAAACCTCCAGTTGATGCGAGACCTGCCAAATAGTCAGTTATAGCAATAGTCTTGCCCTTCATGTAAATCAGAGGGTATTCAATAATGAACAATGCAACCATTGTGATACTAGTCCAAACTCCAATAGTTTTCAGTGACTCCCTAGCGTGCTCAACAGCACCTGTGCTGACATCACTTGCGATATCTAACATCTTGAGAGTCGCTTCGAAACCGGGGAGAGGGAGAGGATCTTCAACCAACCAAACCCTTCTGAATATAATGAAATACATTACTCCTAAGAATCCAGCAAACATCGATGCTACAATACCAACGAATGCTAATCTGATAGTTTCACCTGCACCTAATACAATTAGGGGGCCATCCGATAACCAATACTGTTTATCAGCAGCTAACAAGAAAATTGCAGGGAAAGTGAAAATGAATCCAGTAGATGCGTGAGTTGCACCAGTAGTTGCTGAAGTTGCGATGTTAACTTCAGAAGGAGACCACTTGAGGGCCATTCCAAGCACGTATGCAATATACCATGCTGCAGAAATTGCTAGACCGAGTTTCAGACCAATATAGGCAGTAACTCCTGAGAAAACTGCTCCAATTGCAATTCCTAGCAATACTTTACGAGTATCCCAGTGAGATACTTCGAATGCTTCCTCAAGGTTCTTTTCCTCAAGATATTGTTCTAGAACTCCGGTGTTGAGATTGTTGTACATCTCATCGTCGAGCCATGTCAAGGTGCCTTTTTCGATAGCCTTGAGTCCTTCCGGCGTTACCGGTTGGCGGTATGCAGACTTCTTGACACCCATTTTCTCACCAAA
Source organism: Candidatus Poseidoniaceae archaeon (assembly GCA_045568475.1). Taxonomy (GTDB): domain Archaea; phylum Thermoplasmatota; class Poseidoniia; order Poseidoniales; family Poseidoniaceae; genus MGIIa-K1. The sequence continues at coordinate 4,505 of JBJLAY010000042.1, forward strand.
TTAGGGAAGATTCAATGGTCACGAATGATCTTGAATAGACCAAGCGCTTCCATCCACATGATTTCAATTCCACCTTCGATTTCTAATCCATCTTCAAGAGGAAGAATCATCATTGAGTGGTCACGCATGTTCATAGCATGCACTTCTGAACCATCGATGTGGGTAACCATAGCGGTACCTTTCTCGATAAGAGGGACGTTGATTGAGTCAGTTACGCTTCCAACGTGAGATATTTTCTGACCTGTAAATATGTCAACCAATTCCATTCTCGCCTTAGCAGAACCATGCTTTCCAGGTTTCGACTTTGATATCGAATTGATTTTGTAAGCTTTGTCGTCGACACAGCAGTATCGGCCGACCTTCAATGTCCTAATTTCCACACGGGTTGTACCTGGCACTTGGCTCCCTCATCCTTAGGCTATGGTTCGGGCTTATGACCGTTGTCATCAAATCGTTTAACCACTCATAAATTACGGACATCTAATCGATTACCATTTTCACCCTTAATTCCCAAACAAAAAGGTAGCAATTTTTCAGCGACATCATCGGGATTTGTAAGATCTCCATTTTCATAATATCCAATGAAATTCTCCAGTGAAGGGAATGATTCTGGATTCGCACTACGGATGTCTTCCTGCATACCTGTATCGACAATACCAGGAGCAATGGATATTGAAGAGATATTACGCTCTTCACCTTCTTCTGCCATACACATAGACCACATGTCAAGCCCCGCTTTGGAAACACAATATGCGCTCCATCCGTGTATTGACCTCTTGGCGGCTCCACTAGAGATTGAAGTGATTCTGGTGTGCCTGTCACCACCTATTGAATCATCAAGTTGGTTTGTAAGGTCTTGTACTCCAATGAGATTAACCTGTATTGACTTCGACCAATTTTGAATATCTGCATTCATCATACTGTCAATTGGATGGATAGTACCCGCATTATGCACAATTCCAGAAAGATGACTAAATTTGCCAGATATTAATGTTGCAGCATCGGATATTTGTGAACTAAAACCAAGATCACAAGCAATGGTGATTGAATCAGGTTGCAGTTCTAACAACTCAGATAGTACAGATTCTAGTTCGTCACTTTGTCTCGCCAGGGCAATCACTGGGCTACCATTTCGGGCGATGGACAATGCAATAGATCTTCCAATTCCTTTAGATGCACCAGTTACGAGATATGCCCCTTCCATGAAACTCAGGGGGAGGATTTGGCCTTTGGTGTTTCTTACTGATCCCAAATACGATACCCGTCAGAATCAGAATACCAATGCCTTCCGTTCTCGTCTTTGTACCAATTCACTCCATTCTCGTCAACAGGTAACCAATCACCAGGAGGCAATTCTTCCCATGTTGCAACAAAATCTACTAATTTCTCTACTGAAGGTTCTGAATCATTCCCTTCAGTGAGAACTTCTTCTTCAGGAGTAGACTGTTTCGCAACTTGTTTTCTCTTAGGTGCAGGTTTCTTTTTCAAAAGAACTGCAATAGAACCAAACAATATGAGAATTATTCCTGTTGCAGCTATCCCAATAATTAGTATCATGTTGGATTCTTCTTCATCAGAACTAACATCTTCGCTAATTTCTTCATCAACCACTAGAGATGTCAAGCATCCTTGAGTGTCAGAATACAGGAACTCAGAGTAAACATCTGGACATCTATCTGGTTGAGTAGCACCTTCCACAAATTCGCCATAAGTCCTTGATTCGCTCCAATCTGGATTATCCCAGTTATCACCAAAACCATCACCATCTGAATCATTCCATTGAGTGGCATCACCATCATTGAAATCTGCCTCAAAAGACCAACCATCTTTGTCCAAATCTAGACATCCTAATTGGTCGTAATATGAATATCCCTCTTGAGTAGGACAGTCATCTCCGCCTTCAACATTTGAATTGTCACCGAACCCATCACCATCAGAATCTGCCCACTGTTCAGGGTCATTATCATCCCAATCCAAGTCTGATGAAACCATGTCACCATCAGCGTCAATTTCAGATGGGGCGCAACCAACAATTGGATTTGGAATCGTATTTCCAGAATCTAGGAATAATGTTGTGTTGACAAGAGTTGACTGAGTAATGGGCGTGTTTATGCATTGATCGACAGCATCAGTAAATGAATCATAATCCGTATCTCTTTCAGAAGGCCCACATCCAGTGGAATCGACCATTGATAATTCATCTTGTGGAGTATCGATGCACCAGTCGTAATCTTCAAGAGATGCCGAATCGCCTACACCATCCCCATCTTGATCACGGTGTTGCTCAGGGTTTGAAGGTAAATCATCAATTGTATCTGCCCAGCCATCCGAGTCACTATCGATACAACCGAACAAACCATCCTCATGTGAAGTACCACTTACTTCCAAGCAGTCATCCCCTTCAAGACCACTGTTGTTGTCGCCAAAGCCATCGCCATCAGTATCTAGCCACTGAGTATTTTCATATGGGAAAATATCAGAATTGTCACCAAAGCCATCCCCATCTGAATCCGCCCACTCTGTATTATCTTCGGGGAATGAATCTCCTGCATCAGACCAACCATCTCCATCGGTATCCTCACAACCTACTAGGTCGTTACTAGAGTTACCAGAAACGTTGACACAATCATCTGAATTATCACCAATTCCATCCATATCTGTATCATTCCATTCACTTGAATCGCTAGGGTGCGAATCTTCAACATCCGGCCAGCCGTCGCCATCAGAGTCAGGACATCCGATTAGAATAATGCTAGAATTTCCAGCTGCGTCATCACAATCATCTAAATCGTTAGTGAAGCCATCTGAATCATTGTCCAACTGATTTTCGGCACAACCATTGAGGTCTGCAATTAATTCTGTATCAGTATCTGGACAATTATCTGCGCCATCCCAGACTCCATCATCATCAGCATCTGGAAGTAAGTATGACATGTCAATTCCAAGTTTGGCCCAAGAATTGTATAGTGCCCAAGGACTTAGGCCAACGAATCCCATTTGTTCCCACTTAATCTGACCCAAATCTCCAAGCAAGAATTTCAAGAAATTTAGATTACCAGCAATTTGACTGGTTGCAATAAATGCCCTCATATCAGTTTGGAGAGGCCAATCACCCGATCTTGATGCATTTACAGATGCGTTTACTGCTAATCCACCATCTGCTATTGCATCGACAACACCGTGAGTATAATTGTCAACCAATGGCACTATGTATGAATTTGAATTATCTAAAATGTATACTAATTCAGTAAATCCAATAGAACCTTCTCCACCAGAGGCTGCAACACCTTGTGTTACATCCGACCTAAACTCCCCTGCTACTGCTCTGTAACGTGCAGCAGTTGAAGAATACAAGGAATCTGTTTCGACACAGTTACTACAAAGAACTGTTTCTTTGAGAATTGTGGTGTCAGTTTGGTTTTCCCAACGATGGGAAAGAACGATTTCACTATCAGGGCATGACGAATCTAAATCGACCCATTCCGGTATACCATTACCATCATCATTAGGAACGACCGATGACCATACTAAACCTGGCATTTCTGCGTTAGTAGTCAATGCAGACTTAGTTTGACTAGAAGTAATCCATCTAACTTGAGCCATTGACAAACCGCCAATTGATTGCAAACAGGATTCAGTTGCTCCGCCGGATTTAACAATTAATGCACCAGCCGTTCTACCGTATGGTATCTCAAGAATTTGTTCATTCGTATATTTACAATCCCATACACCATTTGTTGAATAATTCGAATCTTTAGTAGCATACTGCGGCGAAACTCCATTTGTACTCGAACCAATATAGTGTTTAGAATCACATAAATCAATAGTTGTAGTCACTCTATTTCTGTCCCAAACACGAACTGATTCATCATTTGTTGGATAAGTTGAACGCCATGGGCTTTCCATCAAAGCAGTGTAGTGTTCTCCATGAACACGAATGTACGAATCAGGAGACATTTGTATTGAAACATATCCTCTCCTCCAACCAACTGCTAATTTGTCACCATCTGTATCGAATTCAACTGTGTAAACACCACGGTTATTGTTGTTAGAACCAAAGCCATCCATGACACCTAAACTGTCCCATGTATCTGTCCGGTATGTACGAATACCTTCCTCTTGCCTGCGTGTTGCAACTAAAGTACCTCCATCTGGAGAAAAATCAAGATCATACACATCAGAACCAGCATCGATTGTTTGAACAATAGTTTGACTGGCGATATCTGTAATTATAATCTTGTTATCATTCGAGCCACTTGCAACATATCTTCCATCAGGACTTACAGACATGCTACGAATGTATTCTGTATGGTTTGTCATATTCAAAGCAATAGTGCCATTATTCGACCAAAATCCCATTAGTATAGTATTGGAAGAAATGAAAACCAATCTATCATCAGGAGTAGTATCAATGGCGCTGATCCAGCCTGCAACTGATATGTTACGCTCTAATGACCAATTGCTAGTGTAGTACCATTTTACGAGGGAATCTCGACCGCCTGCAATAATTCTACTTCCATCATTAGACCAATCAACTTCATAGACATCATTATTTGAACTTCCATTCCACAAGTCTGCAACCAATGCTCCAGTTGTTGAATTTATTACTCTACAACCTCCATTGCCACTAACTACTACAAGGTGCGCCCCGTCTGGAGATGCTGCAATACCGTAGATATCACCTGGCATTGAATAGAGCAATGTTTGGTGATTGCCCATGGCATCGAATATGTGGACATCGTTGTCTTCTCCACCTGCATAAAACATGGAATTATTCTTAGCCCAAGCAAGACCGTAAACATCACTTCCTACCGTACCATAATCGATATTTTCTTTGATTGATTCGCCCCAATCGTGCATAACAGTCTGTTCAAAGTCTGCCAGTCCGTCACCATTAGAATCAGGACAACCTAATCCTGCGGTAGAATTTGCAGTACCTGCCGCGAATGGACAAATATCGATTGAATCATCAATCCCATCTCCATCACCATCAACTGCCGAAACTATAGGTAAAAAAATGACGCACAGCATCAGACCAGATAGGAATAGTGCCTTCCGCATGTTAAGTCCTGTGTGCTTCTTAACTAAACACTTGGGCATGGATGACTATATTATCAAGAATAATTGTAAAATCCTTTACCAGATTTACGACCTAATTTACCTGCCTCTACCATTTCGATTAGAAGGGGTGCTGGTGCATACTTGTCATCTGCTAAACCTTCATGTAGAACGTTCATGATATGCAATACTGTGTCGTTTCCTATTAAGTCAGATAGTGCAAGGGGCCCTATCGGGTGATTCATTCCCAATTTCATTATTCCATCGATTGCTTCTGGCTCTGCGACTCCTTCTTGAAGAGTCAAAATCGCTTCATTAATCATAGGACATAGAATTCTATTAGATACGAAACCTGGAGAGTCATTGCACATCAACGGGATTTTACCCATTCTTTCTGCAGCCTCTAAAACAGAATTTGTTACATCTTCAGATGTGTCCTTTCCATTGATAACTTCTACCAACTTCATGATAGGAACCGGGTTCATGAAATGCATTCCAATTACCTTGTCAGGTCTGCTAGTTGAGTCTGCAATAGTGCTGATTGAAATCGAAGATGTGTTTGTAGCTAAGATGCATTCTGGCTTGCAAATTGCATCGAGTTCTTCGAAGATTGAAATTTTAAGATCTAAAATCTCAGGAACTGCCTCGACAACTAAGTCAACATCACTACATGCAGAACGATCAATTGCAGTTGAGATTCTTGCACGGGCTGAATCTGCATCTTCCTGTGTCATTCTTTCTTTGGACACAAGTTTAGCCAATGATTTCTCGATTGTAGCAACACCGTTGTCAACAAAGTCTTGCTTAATGTCGATCATTACAACTTCAATTCCTGCACAAGCAGCAACTTGAGTGATTCCATTTCCCATTTGACCTGCGCCAAGAACTGCCATCTTTGAGATGCCCATGCCAAGCCGAATAGCTCCCCATTGATGATAATTGGCTTCCTTTCGCAAAATGTAATCAGATGTTTCTAATGTGAAGTCCACCTACCCGTTGCATGCGTGAATGGCTGCACCTCAAGCATGTGCTACGTACTGGATGGGTAAGAGCAGGTGTTGAATCACCAGAGAGTGTTGCTGCCCATTCATGGGGAATGTCAATTCTGGCAATGCACCTATGCCCTGAAGGTTTAGACAGAATGCGAGTTTTGGAGATGTGCTTGGTTCATGATTTACCCGAAGTCGAGGTAGGAGACCTCACTCCTCACGATGATACAAGTACCAAAAGCCAAGACGAACGTGCAGCAATGACTAGGCTGGCACCTCAATGGTTGGCGCTGTTTGAAGAGTATGAAGCACAAGTTACCCCTGAAGCGAAGTTTGTGAAGCATCTAGACAAGTTAGATATGGCCTTAATGGCACGAATATACGAAGACTCACAGGGACTAGATTTGTCTGAATTTATAGCCTCTGCTAGAGAGGTTATAGGCGAAACGCACTTGAAGTGAATTGGCTACGGCCCGACTACCACAGTCCTGTAGTGTAGTGGTCCATCATCTCGGGTTTTGGTCCCGGGGACGTCGGTTCGATTCCGACCAGGACTATCTCTTACCGTGTAATTTGTATAAACGCTGCACCAAAATAGTCAAAAGAGCAACTACCTACCAAGAGAGGTATGTCCACCATTTCTCGAGCACTTGCAATAAGCCTAATTCTACTGGCTGTTTCTGGATTAAACCTAGCAGATGCAAATTCCTCAGGTAAGACAGGAGTTGCAACTGGGCAGGGCTGTTTTTGTCACAATACTGATGCAATGATAATGCCGACAATGAGCGGGAATCCATCATCTTACACACCTGGTGCAACATACTCCCTATCTTGGTCTGGAAGCGGTATGTCATCTAGTGGGCAAGGTGGATTCAACCTAGTTGCATCTGCGGGAAGTTGGTCTAATCTTGGAGGATTCGTCAAACAAGTAAATGGTGAGTTAACACAAAGTTCGGATAATCAACGCTCATGGACTGCTGATTGGACTGCTCCTGCTATTGGAACAGGAGATGTCACATTTGATTTGGCTGTACTGTATGCTAACGGAAATAATCAGAATTCTGGTGATAATTGGGGAACCACTTCATGGACTTCTACTGAAGGTGCAGCACCACCATCCAACACACCACCTGTGGCATCAAATGTCCTGATAACACCTAATGGTAATGTTGAGGTTGACCAATCATTAACACTTTCATACACTTATTCTGATGACGATGGAGATTCTGAAGGTACAACACAAATCCGCTGGTACGTCAACGATGTGGTAAGATCTTCTTTCAATGATGCTTCCTCCATACCGTCTTCTTCAACATCAGTAGGTGAAATATGGACTGTGAAGGTGACCCCTCACGATGGAAATGAATTCGGCACTACTGTAGAAGCTCTTGACTCTGCAGATATCATCGACATCGATAGTGACGGTGATGGCACATTGGATGGAGATGATGCATTCCCTAACGATCCTAGCGAAGATACTGATTCTGATTCTGATGGCGTGGGCGATAATGCGGATGCATTCCCTAACGATGCTAGCGAAACTATGGACACGGACATGGACGGAGTAGGAGACAATGCTGATGCATTCCCTAACGACCCTTCCGAAACAATAGATTCTGACATGGATGGAGTAGGTGACAATGCAGATGCATTCCCTAGCGATCCAAGCGAGACAATGGATTCTGACATGGACGGAGTTGGAGACAATGGAGATGCATTCCCTAATGATGCAAATGAGACATTAGATTCTGATGAGGATGGAGTTGGAGATAATGCTGATGCATTCCCTAACGATGCAAGCGAGACACTGGATTCGGATTTTGACGGAGTTGGAGATAATGCAGATGCGTTCCCTGCTGACCCTAACGAAGATACTGATTCCGACTCTGATGGAGTCGGAAATAATGCTGATGCTTTTCCAACAGATGCTAACGAAACTCTTGATTCCGATATGGATGGAGTTGGTGACAATGGAGACGCATTCCCTGACGACGCCACCGAAACTCTTGATTCTGACATGGATGGTGTAGGCGACAATACTGATGCATTCCCAGCAGATGCTAACGAAACTGTAGATTCAGACATGGACGGGGTTGGTGACAATTCCGACGCATTCCCTAACGACGCTACTGAAACCCTCGACACAGATATGGATGGCGTAGGCGATAACTCCGATGCATTACCAAACGATGCTAGCGAAACCATGGATTCCGACATGGATGGAGTTGGAGATAATTCAGATGTATTCCCTAATGATCCTAGTGAGTCAATGGATTCAGATTCCGATGGTGTGGGGGACAATGCTGATGCATTCCCTAACGATGATTCTGAGACACTAGATACTGATGGAGACGGTGTAGGAGATAATGCTCAACTTGCTGCTGAAAAAGCCGCTGCTGGTGAAGATGATGAAAGTAATATGACTTTGATTATTGTAATAATTGCAGTTGTAATTGCAATTGCAGTTGGAGGAATTATGTTCATGAGGAAAGGAGATGGAGGAATAGCAACTGAAAGTTCTAACGACATCTCTGCTCAATTAATGCCTGGTCAGTTCAAACCCTTCCAACCCACTCATATCGAAGCACAACCAGTTTCAACACCTCAGCCAGTTGCTACTGCCACAGTCGTTGCTGAACCCGCAGTAGTTCAACAGTGGACTGATGAAACTGGAAACACCTGGAGAACCATGGATAATGGTACCACCTTGTGGTGGAACGGAACTGATTGGCAACAGGTGTGAATACACGTTCTGGTCAACGACGATGACCGCCATGCCGACGATTATTTCCCGAATTATTGTTGCTACGAGTTCGATTGTTGCGGTTGTTTCTAGAACGGTTTGAATCAGAACCTTGACCCTGCTTCTTCTTGTTTTGACCCCGATTGCTATTGTTAGGTTTGCCATCTTTTGGCTTCCTTCTTTGTCCACGGTTGTTATTGTTAGAATTACTCCTCCTTGGCCCTTTGTAACCGTGTTGCCTTGGCTTGCCATCGTTGGATTTCTTTTTTTGTGAAGACTTCTTTTTCATCTCACCAGCCTTTTGGCCAGGTTTTGGAATTGCGCCTTCAAAGTGGAATGGGTTTTGAGTTTCAACTGGTATTTCCATACCTATCAGATTTTGAATTCCAACAAGATATCCACTTTCGGAATCGTCACAGAAAGCGTATGCTACTCCACTACGTCCTGCTCTAGCTGTTCGTCCAATTCTGTGCACATAACTTTCTGGAATGTTTGGAAGGTCATAATTGAATACATGAGTAATACCTTCAACATCTATTCCTCGACTTGCAATATCGGTTGCAACAAGTATTGGAATTGAACCATTTTTGAAGCCAGCAAGAGCCTTAGTTCTGGCACCTTGACTTTTGTTTCCATGAATTGCTGCCGCAGAAATATGACTTTGATCTAATTGCTTGACCAAACGATTGGCTCCATGCTTTGTGCGAGTAAATACAATTCCACATTTTACCTTCTGTTCCTTAATCAATTTAACAATCAGGCGACGTTTGTCCGCCTTTCTAACGAACATTATCTTCTGCTGAATACGGTCTACAGTCATCTCTTTAGGACTTACATCAACCATCACAGCATCATTCAAGAATGAACCTGCAAGAGTAGCGATAGACTTTGGCATAGTAGCGCTGAAAAGTAGATTTTGACGACGGTTAGGCAAGAGTTTCAGTACTTTTTTGATATCATTGATGAAACCCATATCGAGCATTCTATCTGCTTCATCAAGTACGAAGAACTCTATTCGTGAAAGATCAATGTGCCCTTGACCAACTAAATCCAACAGACGCCCTGGTGTTGCAACTAATACATCCAAACCTCTCTGAAGAGCACGAACTTGAGGATTTTGGTTAACTCCTCCAAAAATAACGCGGTGTCTTACATCCATATGTTCACTGTAAGCACCTAACCGTTCATCTATTTGCGCAGCGAGTTCCCTAGTTGGGGAAAGTATCAATGCCCTAATGTGGCGCTTACCACGTGGTTTATTCCTGTCCATTATTTGTAAAACTGGCAAGGTAAATGCTGCTGTTTTTCCAGTTCCGGTTTGTGCAACACCAAGAACATCTCTACCTGCCAATAGTGGTGGTATAGATTGCTGCTGAACTGGCGTAGGAGATTCGTATCCCTCTGATTCAACTGCTCTAAGCAGTGTATCGGTTAGACCAAGTGATTGAAAAGTCGCCATTTTGTCATCTTCTATCATTCTGAAAACTGGGATTCAGGGCTGAATAAATCCACCCCAATTCTCTTCACCTAAATAGTAGAGTGAGAAAATTAAGTCGAAGTGTTCAAAGTAACTAGTCAATCAATTAGCGGAGAGCGCATCGATTAATCGTTGATTGCTTCTGGAGACTTGGAAAGATCCCTTGTAATATTCTTCTGATGGGATTCAATTGTCCCACCACCGATTTCTAGAAGTTTGGAATCTCTCCACAAGCGTTCAACCACATACTCGGCTACGTATCCGTAGCCACCCATTACTTGCATTGCAGCATCTGCAATCTCCTTAGCCGCAGTTGTTGCGAATAATTTTACACCATCGGAATCTAATCTATGACCAGCATTATCAAGCCCCATATTATTCGCAGTTTCATAAATGTAAGAGCGCATAGCTCTGTACTTAGCCCATGATTCGCCGATATACCTCTGCATTTGACCAAAATCTCGAATTTTACTACCAAACGCTTCACGCTCAGTTGCGTATTTATTCATTTCATGGAGTGAGCGACGAGCAATTCCTAATGACATTGCAGCAAGTGTAAGGCGCTCAATCTCTAGATTACGCATCATGTGAATCATTGAATCACCAACTTCACCAACTAAATTTGATGCCGGAACTATACAATCTTCGAACACTAATTCTGCAGTATTTGATGCACGCATTCCAGTCTTGTCGATAATCTTCTGTCCAACACTATATCCTGGCATTCCATTTTCTACCAAGAATGTAGATAATTCAGCACGGCCTTTCGAATTAGTTCCGGTTCGAGCATATACCCAAACGACATCTGCAGGTGTTCCTTCATCATCGATACAACCGTTAGTAATCCACATTTTTCTTCCGTTAATTACCCATGAACCATCTTCACGCTGCTCTGCAGTAGTTGACAATCCAAGAACATCTGTTCCAGCATCTGGCTCACTCATTGCCATAGCACCAATCCATTCACCAGAGCACATCTTTGGAAGAATACGAGAGCGCTGTTCATCGCTTCCGTTGAATTCTAGGTTGTTTACAAATAGCATTGAATGAGCTAGGTAAGCAAGAGCAAAACCAGGATCACTTGTAGATAACTCCTCATGAACGATTACTGTAGCGACAGCATCTAGACCTGAGCCTCCGTACTCCTCACTAGCAGTTATTCCCAGAAGACCTAACTCCCCCATGGATCTAAGTAAATCCAAATTGAATTTCTCATCACGGTCGAATTCTAATGCTTGTGGCTCGACGTTTTCATTAACAAAATCGCGAACCATCTCACGTAGCATTTGATGTTCTTCGCTAGGATTTGCAATGTCCATAACTTATCCCTGACCTATCGGGGGATGGATTTGCTTTTTTGTGTTCGGTTTCATCGAGCAATCTTTCTCGCCAGTTTACGAGGCTGGTTTTCTCTTCCCACTGCAGGCCTAGAACTGGCTCTACGCACTGCTTTTCGCCTCTTGACTTTCCTTTCCTTTCGAACCACCTTACGAGCTCTCTTGCCAACATGTTTGAGATGTCCAGACTTTACTTGAGGTTCTGCCGGCTCACTGGTATCAATTCCTGCTCGTAAAAGCACATCCTCTGCCATACCTCTAGCAGAAACAACTGTAGCCTCTTCAACAATTCTAGCAGCCATATGTCTCAATGTATCACCATTGTAAACGATTGGTTGATTTGTAACATCAACCATAACATGCTGCTGAATATCTAATTGCTCCTCCATTAATGATACAAGGAAATTCCTTGTTAAATCAACTTGCTCACGCTCTACCATATGCATCCCATCCAGTTATCAGGGACGCTGACGCAGTTATGAAGTTTCGTAGACTAAGCAACCGCTATGTGCCGTTTTGGTCAATAATAAAAATCAACGAAAAATGAACTATGGGGCCGTGACCGGGACTTGAACCCGGGCTGGCAGGACCACAACCTACCGTGCTAACCGCTACACCATCACAGCCATCGGTTATTTTCGTCCACCGGAAAGCCGTATATATCTCATTCCGTCCACACAAGTGACACTTATCACCGTTCTATTCAAGTTCCATTGCGTATGAGGTCTAACTATGCGCCGCTATGCAATCCTAGTTCTGATTTTGATAATCATGCCTGTGACCATGGCAGAAGCAAGAAGCGTACATTCAACATCAGAAGTCGAAATGTTCCCCCAGGGAACAATGCAAGTTTCAGATGATTGGGAATTCAATAGGCACCTGGCTTTTACTGCCGAGGACAGACCAGATGATGCTGATTATGTAATGGGGATGGTAGCAGATAATCATATGACTCTTGGAATCAATCTTCCTGAGCATCTAGATGACCAGATGATTTGGTCTAGTACAACCCCTACCAATTCAAACGCATCAATAGGGACACCAGATGGAGCATACAGCTGGTCAACTGGGCCAGACATTACATTGTCTGGATTCGATGTTTCATCATTTGGTGAAAATACCATCGAAAGTGTAGAACTTATTGTCCACTTCAACATTCCAGATCCATTAACTCAGGATAAGGCAAGATTCTCAGTAGTAAACGATGGAATACATGATTTGGTGAAAACTTGGAGTAATACACAAGGCGGGCTATACTACATGACAAACGGATGGTCTGTAGAAATATTCGATGATAATAATTGGACATGGGACGAGTTGTCAAATATTGATATCAACCTAGATTACGTATCTAATGGAGGAACTGACGATTCACAATTACAGGTGGACGCTGTAGGCCTCAAAATAACAATGAGAACGCCTTGGTATGGTGCTGAAAGAGTTACAGCATCTTCTATAAACCAATTTACTGAATGGCCAATTATTGATTTTGACATCACATCTGGAGAACTTTCATCCGTTTCAACAGCTCCTTGTGGATTAAGTTCTGATGGAGGCACTTGGACAACAGATTCTATTGCAAAACCTGCCGGTCAAACTTGGGGAAGGATACACTTAGACCACGATGATTCAAACGGCACTGTAGACATAGAGTATGTCAATAACCAAGGCGCTTGGGTCACAACCAAATCCGGACTCATTCCTGCTGCATCATCTGATTTACAACTAAGATTTACAATTACAGATACATGTTTGAGCCGAGCATGGATAGACATTAACGACCCACAAATAAGAATCACTGGAAGCATTGCAGGAGATAGTGAGGCTATGTCTGAGAACTTCACTAGGTGGACAGTCGTAGTAAATGGGCAAACTATTGCTAATAATGGGGGAGCAGATATCGGACCATTTGACTTACAGATTCCAATAGGGCATACTATGACTCAATCAGATACGGATTTGGACATCGTCATCAAAGCATGGTACAATTGGGATAATGATGGTGCACCAGCATCACTTAATTTATTGATACACGAGGTTGAAATCACGGGAGCATATTCAATAGAATATGATGAAGACCCCGTTTGCGGATTACTTGGTTCACACGATCTCCAAGAAGATGGAGGGGGACTAATACTTCCACTTCTTTCTAGATGCAGCGATGACAGAACTAATGTTGATGATTTAATTGTTGAATTTGAAAACACTAATCCAGATGTTGTCGAAGTAGACCTAACTGAAGGACAGGTTCGTTTGAAATTAGTACAAGATGCGTCAGGGGTTGCTCAAATTACGACAACTGTAACAGATACTGCTGGTAACTATTGGAGGGAAGTATCTACGATAAATGTAGAAAATATCGATGATATGCCAAAATTAGATGAATTCCCATCTGTTGTTCCAGTAGAACATGGTTATGCACATCAAATTCCATTCTCACTATCTGATTCAGATTCATTCATTCAAGACTTGACCGTAACTACTAATCGTTCTTGGGCTACAATTGATATGGATGAAAGGGTGGTTATTGTTGATGCACCAACCCCTGGTTTTACTTCTATACTAATCACTGCTTGTGATCAAACTAGTTGCACAGAAAGAATACTTGACTTGGAAGTTAGAGCTTTAGCAGAACTATTTATCGAAGAAATTAGAGTTGATGATTTGATTCCTGCCGGGGAAATTTTCGAAGTTAGGGTATTCGTGAGAAACTCAGGGCAAGTCACCGCAACATTAGTTTCAGTAAGATGTTCCGCTGATGGGAGAACATTTGGTTCCGGTGTTATTCAAATGCTGACTCCAGGTCAACTGGGTTCAGTCTCATGTGATATGCAAGCGCCTGAAGATGATGATAGTTTACTCATTGAAGCAGAAGTGGATCTAGGAACAAGCATCGATGAAGTGGATGAAACAAATAACGTGGAAACAACTGTAGTTTCAATAGGAGCACCTCTAGAAGAGGATACTAGTTCGGGAGAAGATACTAATTCCGAATTCGGACAAATGTCTGTTTACATAATTTCAGGCGGTGCACTTCTTCTGATTCTAACTGTATTCGGCATGCTTGCTCCGGCCAAAATTCGTAAACTCGAATGATGCCTGCAAAAGCACCCTGTTTGACGGATAACCGCAAAAAGTGGGTGAATCTTCATATGCGGAAGTAATCAGAATTGGTTACTTCGCATGGGCTGTGGGGGCTCTTCGCCATTAGGTGACGAAGTCGAGTGTGGAACACATGAGTGAATTGAAAATTAGAATTGAAACAGAAGAATGGGTCTATGAAGAGTATGTTGAAGCTTGAAGATTATTTCTTCCAGCTGCGAGGATAAGTATCCTCTTTCATCAACACACAGTTAGGCTTTGCAACTTCACCCTGGGTCATCTCAGGAATCACCTTACTAGGTTGCACTAAGTTAGCCAATGCAACTGCTTCTCCCTTTATTGTAACCAGTAATACTTCGCTTCCAACACCTAGATCCTCAGGAATGCTAACTACACCAGGTCTAAGTAAAGGGGCACCATGAGATAATGCGGCTGCTGCTCCATCCTTGATAACAATACGAGGCACATCAGACAACATGTCTTCCAGAGGGTGTAGGATGCGATTTATTGCATCGGAATCTCCTTTCTCTTTCCACAACCAATGCGCATCAGCAAGTTGTTGCATAGTTACGGCCTGTTTGAGGGAGAATTCTCCTGAAGATGGGCGCCTTAGTTCCTTCAATTCAACAGGAGCATCAAGAAGTAGTCCTAAGTCACGAGCCATAGTTCGAACATAAGTTCCTGCTTCACATTCAATATGTGTCAAAGCATTAGTTCCATCAAAGTCCAAAATTTCGAATCTTGAAATTCGTCTTGT
>JBJLAY010000043.1:0-19347 GCA_045568475.1 Candidatus Poseidoniaceae archaeon
CTCACTGATAGAAAGTAATTCAGCACCCTGAATGACTTGATCTCCAGTATTGTAATTGACAGCTTCCACAACCCCATCATGGCCTGCAACAATCTTGTGTTCCATTTTCATTGCTTCCATGACCATCAACGCATCCCCTGCCTTGACACTCTGTCCAACAGAAACTAGGACCTCTAGGATTTTACCAGGCATTGGTGCTGTAAGGCCGCTATCATCATCAGCGCCCGAAGCTCCAGCCTCGACAGTTTCGAATTGCAGAGTATGCCCTGATACGTGAACCCACCATGTATCGCCAACCTTTGCCGCAGTAGCCTTGTGTTTACGACCATCTATCTCAAGCCATATCTCGTTGCCCATGTGGACAAGAGTTCCTTCGTGAATGAAAGTTAGACCATCTCGATGAGCCAAAATTTCCTTTCTTCCATCAGAGGTTTTGAATTCCATCAAGGATACCTCCTGGATAACTGAGAGAACGGTGAAGGAACTTCTGAAGAACCAGAAGTAGAAGTAATACTTCTACCATGATTTGTCGATTCACAGGCAGAAGCGATTAGTAAACCAGCATCTGCTATTATGGCAGGTAGATCGGGGCTCCACCCATCTGGCCAGAGTCGGTCAATCATGTCGGTAGTGGTCCATCCATCGACAACGTCAGGGTGATCACATAACTCCCTGAGGAATCGGATATTGGTTGTGCAGCCAAGCACCACGAACTCGTCAAGAGCTCTACCCATTCTTTGCAAAGCCTCTACCCTTGATGGGGCCCAGACGATTAGTTTAGCCAGCATTGGGTCATAATCAGGTGTTACTGCATCTCCTTCACGGACTCCGGTATCAAGGCGAACGCCCGGCCCAGTAGGCGGAATGAACCGCTTTAATTGGCCGATTGCAGGTAGGAAGTTATTGGCAGGGTCTTCGGCATAAAGACGGACTTCGATAGCATGACCTCTGATGTTTAATTCGCCACAACTCATGGCTTCACCCCCGGCAATTCGTAATTGTTCTCTAACCAAATCTACACCAGTCACCATTTCAGTGACTGGGTGTTCGACCTGTATTCTTGTGTTCATTTCTAGGAAGAAGAATTCACCAGTAGGGGTGACTAGGAATTCTACAGTGCCTGCTCCTTCGTAATTCACCGCTCTAGCGGCATCACATGCTGCTTCACCCATGGCTTGTCGTAATTCAGCGTCAATAGCAACGCTAGGGGCTTCTTCGAACACCTTTTGATGTCTGCGTTGAACACTGCATTCTCTTTCACCCAGGTGTATTGTTCGCCCATACTTGTCTGCTAAGACTTGTATCTCGATGTGGCGACTTCCAGTTAGTAATCGTTCAACATAGACCCTGTCGTCTCCAAATGCGTTCAATGCTTCTCTCATAGCAGCCTTTGCTTCACTTTCGAGATTCTCTTCTTCATACACTGCGCGCATTCCTTTACCACCGCCACCAGCGGTTGCTTTGAGTAACAATGGATATCCTACCGATGGCGCGATGGCTAGGACTTCTTCTAGCCCTCCTTCCACTTCTTCTCCCGGAATTACTGGAACTCCAGCGGCTTTCATAGTGATCCTTGCAGTCATTTTGTCACCCATCTTTGTGATTGCCTCAGGTGATGGGCCAACCCAAATCAGGCCTGAATCCATTACTGCCTGGGCGAAGTCTGCTCTTTCGGATAGGAATCCAAACCCTGGGTGTATTGAGTCACATCCATTTTGAATTGCAATCTCAAGAATTTGTTCTTGGTTGAGGTATGTTTCTGCAAGTCCATCTCCTTGTAGAGGTATTGCGATATCAGCAATTTCGGTGAATAGAGAGCCTGCATCATTTGTTGCATGAATTGCAACCCCCTCGATGCCCGCCTCTTTGCAAGCACGCAAGATACGGCATGCAATCTCACCGCGGTTTGCGACGAGAGTGCGTTTTAGCATCGAATCACTCCTCTGGTTTCCAGTTAGCACTTCGCTTTTCTAGGAATGAAGAAAGCCCTTCTTGACCTTCTTGACTACCACGCATTCTGCTGGTGAAGTCCAGAGTCCACAATCTAAGAGATTCATCATCTTCCGACCATCTGTCAAATCCGAGTGTCAATTCCTTAGCAGCAGTTACTGCACATGGGCCCGTTGAGAGAACTTCTGAGATCATTTTCAATGAATCTGCTTCGCCATCTTCGCTAATGGCATCAATCATACCTATTCTTAGGGCTTCAGAAGTATCCATTCTGCCTGCAAGCATAGCATGTCTTCGGAAATTTGCACTACCCATCCTACGATAGACGTAGGGGCCGATTACAGCAGGAAGAATTCCAAGCTTTCCTTCAGATAATGCGATCTTGGCTTTAGGGTTGCAAATTACATGGTCCAGGCAAGCGATCAAACCAGCCCCTCCTCCCAAAGCAACACCTTGAACTAGCCCGATTGTGAAACATGGATGCGACCAAAGTCCATTGAACAAAGCATCCAATCTTTCAGAATCTCTTCGATTCTCTTCAGGAGTATTTGCTCCGGCATCTCTCATCATGTTGATGTCTGCACCTGCACAGAAATGCTTGCCTTGGCCGGTTAGTGTTAGTACCCTGAAGTAAGGAGTTCCATCCTTGGATTCTAACTTTCCAGTAGTGCCGACTGAGTTTTCAGAAGTCCATCTGAATACTTCGATTAATTCAGTAATCATTTGTACATTCAAGGCGTTATATTTGTCCGGCCGAGCCAGACTAACGCGAGCAATACATCCATCGATTTCCAATTGGATAAGTGAAGTTGTGGGCTGATTATTCATGTCTAATTCTCCAATTGCAAAAATTAAAATTCCAATTACATTCTAAATACGCCAAATCGGTCATTTGGCAACTTCGCATTCTGACTTGCGGCGATACATAATCCAAGAACATCTCTGGTGTCTCTTGGATCGATAATCCCATCGTCCCAGAGTCTTGCTGTCGAATAGTACGGGCTACCTTCAGTCTCATATTTTTCAAGAATCGGCGAGCGGAAATCTTCCAACTCTTCGCCTTCCATTGGTGGCATGCCTTCACGCGCCCTTTGGTCTTGTTTGACAGTAGTTAGAACATCAGCAGCTTGTGGGCCACCCATCACAGAGATTCGACTATTTGGCCACATGAATAGGAATCTCGGGTCGTATGCTCTTCCACACATCCCGTAATTACCTGCTCCATGAGAGCCGCCAATGATTACTGTGAACTTCGGAACATTCACACACGATACGGCAGTGACTAATTTTGCACCATCCTTGGCAATACCGCCGGCTTCGTATGCTTTACCAACCATGAAACCGGTAATGTTCTGCAAGAATACCAAAGGAATCCCTCTCTGGCCACATAATTCAACAAAGTGTGCTCCTTTCAGCGAGGACTCTGAAAACAGAATTCCATTGTTTGCTACGATTCCTACCTTGTATCCGTGAATGTGGGCGAATCCACAAATCAGTGTTTGACCATATCTTGATTTGAATTCATGGAATCTGCTACCGTCAACAATTCGGGCAATAATTTCCTTAATGTCAACAGGTGTTCTGTTATCTGCAGGAATAAGTCCTAGCAAGTCTTCTACATCATGGAATGGCTCGTCAGGCTCGATTCTATCGAATGGTGCAAGTTCTCTAGATCCAAGATTCTCTACTACATTTCGAACCATTCTCAATGCCTCAGATTCATCTTCAGCAAAGTGGTCTGCAACGCCACTTTGAGATGTATGTACATCTGCTCCGCCCAATTCTTCAGCAGTTACAACTTCACCTGTAGCGGCCTTTACTAGGGGCGGTCCTGCAAGGAAAATTGTTCCATTTCCTTTGACAATAATTGACTCATCACTCATTGCAGGAACGTACGCTCCTCCCGCAGTACAACTTCCCAGTACGGCAGCAACTTGCGGAATACCGTCCCCGGACATCCTTGCTTGGTTACGGAAAATTCTTCCAAAGTGACCAATATCTGGGAACACTTCGTCTTGCATAGGTAGAAACGCTCCACCAGAGTCTACTAGGTAGATACAAGGTAGATTGTTTTCGTGAGCAACAGTTTGAGCACGAATATGCTTCTTGACTGTCATTGGATAGTAAGAGCCGCCCTTTACTGTTGCATCATTGGCTACGAATAGGCATTCACGTCCGTGAATCAATCCAACGCCAGTTACTATCCCGGCACTGTTCGCCCTGCCGTCATACAATTCATAGGCAGCCAGGGGCGATAATTCGAGGAAAGCAGTTCCGGGGTCGATGATTTTCTCAATGCGCTCCCTGGCTAGCATTTTGCCTCTACTTCTGTGTCTTTCGACATATTTGCCTCCTCCTCCATTGCTGACGGTATCTAAGCGATTTCGAAGAGTTTCAATCAATTCTTGATTGTGAGTTCGACGCTTTTGGAAGTCGGAGTCGGCACGATTGACACGGGTTGCTAGTCTATCCATGTCTGCCCCTCATCACAACCGAAGGTAGAGTTCAACTTGAATCAACCGCTTATACTCCAAGAATTAAGCGGCCAATGTCTCTTAATCCAGGAGCGAGCCCGACTATCATTACAGCTAGTACGATAAGAACACGCAAATGTTGCTGCCTACTCTCAATTCTCATCTGTGAGAACATCCAAATTATCAACGTTACAATCGATGCTTTGACCAAGAAAAAGAGCCAAGCGCCTTCACCTAGGATTCCTAAACTGTCACCGTACTGAATAACCGCATCTGAAACTGGGTGCTTCTCGGAATACCCGAACCAATCAATGCCAACCATTGTCGCCAGCCCATCGCATAATTGCCCGAATAGCATTCCTGCAACCATTGGAGTGGCGAGTATGCCCTTTGGCGTCAGGATTTCAACAGCGTGTTCAGAGCGATCTTCACTTTCCCATTCTGCTAATGTCAAACCATCAGGAATTAGTCCGACTTCATTTCCAGTTAAACGTAGTTGAGCCAGATCCTCCTCACCTTGACGCCAAACAGCCCAAGTGATTAGCAGCGGTAAGGCAACTACTACAAGAGTTGGCCAAACAATTTCGTTATCTCTTGGCATCAATCCACTATCTTGAACCCATGGAGTTGACATAAGTTGAATCCAATGCCCTAGACCCATTGTGATTAATCCGATTGCAAAAGCAAGCATGCTTCTAGGGATTGCTTCCCAATCCCAAGTATTGTGAATTACTACTGCAATCATTACAGCCCCAGCAATGGCGCCACTAAGTATCCAAAAGTGGCCAGTATCATGAATGTGAACATTCGGTAATACCAACAGCCCAGTAAATGCAATGTAGGCAACAAGAAGCATTGCTAGCATTGAGATTTCATTTTTCTTTCCAACATGTCCAATGAATCCTGAGATTACTAACCAAGCAGCTAGGTGAATGTGAATTAGTGGGGAGATGAATAGAACATCAACACCTTCTGCAAAGTAATCCGCATCTTCCATGACTCGTAGAATAGGGGCTAGGACTACCCATGCGATCAATGCCCACAGCATTCTATCATCTACAGGGAGTCTCCATTTTCTGAAAACAGCTTGTAGTACAATTACTGCAGCGACCATTGTAAGAATGTAAATTGCGGTATTGACGCCCGAATAGCCTGCATCACCGCTTTCTCCAGCATCCTTTACGATTGGATCCCAGATGTAGATTTTGATGAAATCATCCCAGAACATTTCTGGAGCGAAGATTAATCCTCCAATAACCAAGAGTGCTATGGAGGCAAATATCGATAGAAGTAATCGCTCTCCGTTGGAGAACTCTGTATCATCCATGTGCAGTCTCAACTCAATAGGGGTGATGAGTTTTCCCGTTAGGGTTACTCACTCTTCTTCAGAATCTTCTGTAGCAACACGAGGTTCGTGTTCTTCAACGAAAGATACCTTGCCAGCACTTACAGCGTCTCTTAGTACAGTTACTAAGCGGAACTTCTGCATTGCAGCGTTAGTATCGAAAAGCATAGTTTGAGGGACTACGATTGAAAGATCGTCACCGTCAAAGGTTACTACGAACCCTTCATGGCCAGTATTTGCTTCTAGTAGGGCAGATACCTTCTCTTCCTTTCCTTCGATTACCTTCACAATCTTGTAGTCATACTTTAGTTTGCGACCAGCCATTGGGTGGTTGTAGTCGATACGTGCACGGCCTGCTGCTAGGTACGAGAGAGTTCCTTGGCGCCCTTCAACAGAAACTGGGCCTCCGATGTAAAGTGACTTAGGGTCACGGACGTGGCGAAGCAACTTGTCGATTGAGATAGTTTCAATTTGGTCAGGGTCTTTTTCGCCGTAAGCATCTGCTGGAGCGATTTCTAGTGAAATATCCTTGTCTGCTTTGGCTGAAAGTAGGCTTTCTTCGAATCCTGAAATCAAGTTTCCAGAACCTACAACACAAACTAGCGGGGTGTAGTTACGGCCTTCCTGGTGCATGTCGTGTTCCTTTGCAACATCTTCTCTAGTAGTTTCAATTAAATCGCCTGAGTCTGCGTTGTACAAATCGTACTCCACATGGACAATAGTTCCTTCTTCCATGGTAATTCACCTATCGCCCCCTACGGGGGCATTCCGGCGACCAACCATCCCTATTTCAATCAGTTGGGTCATTCCGAGGTCGCCAAATTGCCAGACTAGCCAACAACATGAACGTCCATCCAGTCCATACCAAATGTATTCCAGGTAGGTCATAGACCATGATTCTAACCAAGTCGCTACCTTCCATCAAAGAGCGAGCCTGCGTGCCATCCATTATCAGAACCACATCGCCGTGCCACATACTAATACGATCAACTTCAGAGCGAGAGCGAGTATCAAATCTGATAACTCCCGGTTCAACAGTATCTATCAATTCCCCGTCTTCATAGACATTGATCACTGCTCCCAGATAACCGTCGCCAACTTCTAAACCATCGGTCTGAGTAACTATTTCAGTAAACTCAAATTCATAATCGCCCCATTCGACCTTTTCATCTTTGATTAAAGTCACACTATGTGAATAGGTTCCCCTATCGATAATTGTAGTACTCATTACATGCCCAATAATCATCAGTACTAATCCAAAGTGTATGATGTGTGCGTACATAGAGACGTTTCCTTTGCCAGTGTTTTCTCTTATCAGAGAAAATGTTGCAGGTAATGCCATCAATGCAGGCAATAGAACTACCATGCCAATTTGTCCACGTGTGAGGGATGCTCCCAGTACGTCAGTTGAATCATATCCCAGTGAGTTGCCAAAGAGCCATGCAGCAACTAAAATCAATGGAGTCGATATTAGGAATCCGAACACCCTCTGGGGTTTGTCTCTTAGACTCCACATTACTAACGCTATCATCAGTGCTGCAATGAAAGGCGCTCCGTACAATTCATGAGCTGCTAACTGAATTGAATCAATACTAGAGATTAGAATCACCAGTGTCAAAATAAGATACAATCCGACTACAACAACTGGGGCCCATAGTGCAATTCTTTGCTGATATTTTCTTTCTTTGAATGAAAACTTAGAATCTTCATTTTCTCCAGTGACTAGCCAAGGTGTGATGAAAGCAATCATTCCTATTGCGCAAATCCATATGTCTAGCATTCCTGACCATGAAGCCGACAGGAATAGTACAACTCCTGCACTAGCCCAACCCCATGCTTTGAGTCGTTCTTTTTCAAAAATCAGCCCAAATGCGAATAACAGCGAAAGCAACTCGAACAATACCATCCCATGCTCAATTCTTAGAAGAACCATTACTCCAGGTAATGCAAACCATTTCCAATCATGCCCTTCTGGTAGAGATCTAATTCCTGCCTCAACAAATGGCCCCAATCCCAAAATCACCAACAAGGTTGGAGGGAATCCATCTAGAACATCTCCTCCGCCTGCAACCCCCATCAATGCAATGACGGGTAACATTGCTAGCCACCACTTAGAAAATTTAGTACCTAGTCTAGATGCCAAAAATATCCCCATAAGTTGTATTATCGCTAATAGGTAAACAATGACCTCGATGCCACTGATATCAGATAATATCAGCATAATTCTACCAAATACGTCTCCAGGGGGTGAGCCTTCAGAATTGATTACGAAAGTGTGTACGCTCACTGCCCATACGCCCCCTGCCCTGGTAACCATAGTCGCAAATAATGCCAAAGCACCAGTAGCCATTCCAATTCCAGCCCACATGTGGTCAGATGTTTTTCCTGGTCTTGTTCGAAGGTGAAGTAATACTACTAAGCAAATCCATGGAAGTAGTGAACCAGTCTCTACAGGATCCCATGCCCAGTATCCTCCCCAGTCTAGTATTAGGTATGCCCAAAGTCCTCCAAGTCCAATCCCTAGAGTCGAGAAAAAGAATGCAGGTCTTGCGACTTGTATTAGTCGTTCTTTTATTCCATCATTGGTGGTCATTAGAGATGAAATTGCAATGATTGCAAGTGTAATGCACAATGAGTATGCTAAGAAAATTAGAGGGGGGTGGATGACCATCAAATCAGTCTGTAATAATTCATTTAGTCCAGGGCCAGTGGAATCTGCTTCTTTGAATGGCTGCAATATCCATGCAACTAGTAATAGAGTCAATGAGAAACCATTCATCATTCTTACACGCATCAAATGGGTATCATCATTCTCACTTGTCAATGGGTTACGCCAGATCATAGTCAAAAGCGCCATCCAAGCAGCCCACAGCAGGATTGGCCCCTCTCTTGCAGCCCAAGTTGCTGCAAAGCGGTACTTCAGAGGTAACTCCTCTCCTCCGTACCATGCAACCAAATGTATCGAATTATAATCCATTGTGAACATTGCCGCTAGAGCAAAAAATGGTAATGCTAGAATCCATGTGACTCTTGCATCTGGTTTGTATGTAACCCATGCTGCTGCCACTACGGCAAGAGGCATCAATAGAGATTCCATTGACTCACCAACCAAAATGTTTAGCTCTCGAATAGCCGAATGAAAGTAGAACACTGATTACACCTTTAGTGTATAGAATTGGGTGCCTGACTAGCAGTTTCATGCCTATCCACAACTTATCCAGTGGCGACATAGAACCCAACTCTTCCGGCAAGCAGTGTGCCATGTTGGAAAGTTCTTGATCAGATAGTTCATACAGTGATGTTTTGCCCTTCAATATTTTGTGGTAAGGGGGGAATTTCTTTTTCCATGCTTTAACATAAGGTTGCATATTTTTGTTAGAGAGGTCTCCTTTGTTAATCGCTTTAGAGATAGTTTGAGCGGCTTCTCTTCCTGACCACAGGGCGAGGTGAGAACCTCCTTCGAATAGAGGTGAAGTAAATCCTGCTGCATCTCCAACTAGGATTAGGCCGTCGCCTGTAGTAATCTCTCGTGGGCCAGAGATTGGAATTGTGCCTCCAAATGGTTTTGGTTTACTTCCTGGTTTTCTCCATTCTGGATTCTGAACACCTTTATCTTTCAAGTAAGTATCTTCGACGAATTTGTCGAGGTATTTGATGGCGCCTTTCTTGTCAGTTGTAACAAGTCCGACGTTTGCCCTACCTCCTTTCTTGGGAATCATCCATACGTATCCGTGAGGCGAATATTCTGGCCATAGATAGAAGTCAAGATAGCCATCATTTTCTACTTCTGTCATCTCATATTGGAACCCTGCAATAACCTCAACTTCTGTGCCCATATTGAGTAATTTAGTGGCAGCTCCGGTCACTCCAGATGCATCAATCACCGCTTTACATTCAATTGGAAATTCATTTCCTCTTCCGTCAATTTTCCAATTGAGAAATTCATTTTTGCTATTGTAAACTCTTTCCATCGAAGTTACTCTATGTGATAGGTGTAAACTAGCACCTGCTTTAACAGATTCATCACACAACCATTGTTCGAATTTATGTTTCTCTAAGACGTATCCTTTCTCGGTTAGTAATTTAGCGGTTCCATCTGGAAATATTACTCTGATTCCTTTACAATCCAGAGCCACGACCTCCTCGGGTAATTCTAGATCTAAATTGTCTATCGCCATTTGTGACAAGCACTCGCCACAATGAACTGGAACGCCCACTTCTGGATCGGCCTCCACAATCATGGTGCTGAGGCCTGCACGAGCCGAATGTAGAGCTGCAGAACCTCCTCCGGGCCCGGCACCGATTACTAGGACATCGCAACTCGCCATGCCTCCCCGTAGGGGAGGCGGGACTTCAATGAGTCGGCGCAGAACAAGTATTCATGAGCAAAGTCGCCTAGGAACTGACATGGCCTGGCGCAATATGACACGCTGGCTCGCCCATCTGGACAAGAAAGGCGAGTTACTGCGTATCAATGAACCGGTCGATGTTGAACTTGAGGCCGGAGCTATTGCTGACCGTTTGGTTAAATCAGGTGGAAAGGCAGTTCTTTTCGAAAATCCACGCCTTCCAAATGGTGAAATCAGCGAGATTCCGCTTGCAATGAACCTTTTCGGGTCTCATGATAGAACCCTTAGGGCCTTGGGTGCTTCGCATCCAACAGAAGTTGGCGACAGATTAGTTGCCTTGATGAAGCCGGATATCGGCGGCATTGTCAAGAGGCCATGGACAGGTCTGCCGCTACTAAGGGATGCAATTTCAATGCCTCCAAAGAAAGTTTGGAGAGGCTCTTGTCAGAGGATAAAGATGGATCTTGATGTTACTAAATTACCGATACCAAAGACTTGGCCAATGGATGGTGGGCGTTACATCACACTACCTCTTGTTGTAACTAAAGACCCAAGTTCTGGAGAGCATAACCTTGGAATGTATCGGGGCCAAATATTCGGTCCAAAGGAAGTCGGACTGCATTGGCAAATTCACAAACATGGAGCAGATCATGCTGCAGCCTGGCCAGAAGGTAAGATGCCAGTGGCAATATGTATTGGCGGGCCTCCTGAATTGATTTTTTCAGCAATAGCTCCTCTTCCTGACAATTTGGAAGAATACATGTTTGCGGGGTTCCTTGGTAAGAGAAGACTAAGAATTACCAAAGCCCTGACTCAAGATCTCCTCGTTCCAGCTGATGCAGATGTGGTGATAGAGGGCTGGGTTGATGCGACTAAGACTCGTACTGAAGGGCCTTTTGGTGACCATTTCGGGTTTTATTCACTAACCGGGCAATATCCTGTCCTAAATGTTACAGCAATAACTAGGAGGAAAAATGCTGTATTGCCTGCTACAATTGTGGGGCAACCTCCTATGGAAGATGGATACTTGGGCGAAGCGATTGGTAAACAATTCAGACCTATCCTCTCATTCCAGCACCGGGATGTCTTGGATTTGCATCTTCCTCTTGAAACAGGTTTCCACAACTTAGCTATTGTGAAAAGTAAGCAAAGATATCCTCGGCAAGCACGTAAAACCTGTTTGGGATTACTAGGGGCTGGGCAGATGATGTTCTTGAAAATCCTGATTGCAACAGATGAGAAACCTAGTGATTTGGAATCTCTACTGGATGTTCTGAACAATAGAGTTGATCCCAATTCAGATATCACAATTATCGATGGGATGGTTAGTGATTCATTGGAGCCTGCTTCAACATTTGAGAATGTACATTCGAAGTTAATTATCGATGCAACAAAATTAGTGTCTGCTGATCCAAGAAGTGGCTCCCCTCTCGAAGGCTCGTTCGTAGAGTCTACTCCTGCATGGCGCAAAGGGGAGGAAGATGCACCTGGAATTAGCGAATCATTGGTCACTGAAATCAAAGAATTAGCTGATGTTGAAGATGCACTTTTACTGAGAGATTCGATGCTTATTGTAACTGTGAATATCGAGGGAAGACCCGATCCTCGTACAGGTGCTCAATGGCCAAATGAGGAAGATGCTGAAGCACAGCGGAATAAAATTAACCAATTGCGAAATTCAATTTGGCAATTGGACTCCCAAAAAAGCCTTAGATGGTTATTTGTGACTGATAACGATCTAAATTTACATGGAGAAGGTGCTAACCGCAGACTGCTTTGGCAGTTGACTTCACGCTTCGCCGTCGAGCGAGATTTCTTGGTAGAAGACGGCCGAATTTTCTGGGATGCCACAACTCCGATTCCTTCTAATGATGGGCCGACTCCGGTAAGGCGTTGGCCAGCGATTACGATGCATGATCCAGAAACTCTCGAAGCCATTGAGAGATTCGATTTGCCACCTTGGCCAGATAATTTGGTGATGTGAGTGGACTTCAAACAGATTGCATCGTTTGTTAAAATCGAGCATACTTTGTTTAGCCTACCATTTGTTTTCATTGGCGCTTACATGGCGGGAGACCCAACCTATTCTCAACTTGTTTGGATTCTTGTTGCAGCGATTGGTGCGAGGGGATTGGCAATGGGGCTGAATCGTATTATTGATAGAGAAATAGATGCGGCTAATCCAAGAACAGCAGGGAGACATTTAGCGTCCGGAACAATGTCTCTTCAAACAGCATGGATTCTTTGTGGTATTTTTCTTCTGATGCTTGTGGGCGGTGCTTGGATGCTTAATCCGCTGTGCCTGTATCTCTCTCCAATTCCAGTTGCTGCGTTCGTGGTTTATCCATATCTCAAGAGGTATACTTGGTTGTGCCATTGGTGGTTAGGTTGTTGTTTGGCCTTAGCCCCTGCAGGTGCCTGGGTGGCCATAACTGGTGAAATATCATCTAACTCTTGGTACCCTGATTTATTGTATGTCTCATTGGGTGTACTAGTTTGGATTGCAGCATTTGACTTGGGCTATGCTCAAATGGATATTGAAAGCGATAAACAGAACGGAGTCAATTCATTCCCAGCAAGATTCCAGCCTCCAGTGACAATGGCTGTTATGCTGCTATCAACTCCTATCTGGGCGGCAGCATTTTCTGTGGTTTCAATCGTAGGAATCTATTGCTTCATTAGTGATGGTGCTCCTAGTTCTTTCAACCTCGGGGTCACAATTCCAAAATTGGTGGTTTAGAGCTCATGTTTCCACAGGTTGGATTCTATTAATCGGAATGCAACTTTCATAGAGCGGCGACACTCCCCTATGTGCATGAATCCAATCGTCAAGTCGTTACTTGAATTCAACCAAGCCTTTGAAATCCCTTGTCTCGAAAGTCCAGGTATTGGACCTGACGAATTGATTGAGTTACGAATAAAACTCCTAATGGAGGAAGTTCAAGAGTATGCTGAAGCAGCTAGAGCAGGAGATATGGTCGAAGTATTGGATGCTCTGGCAGATATTGGATACATTCTTGCTGGTACAATCATAAATCATGGAATGCAGGACATTTATGATGATGCATTTAACGAGGTACATCGTTCCAATATGGCGAAATTAGTTGATGGTAAAGTCATTCGAAGGGAAGACGGTAAAGTTCTGAAACCAGAAGGATGGCAACCTCCACAACTTGCCCAATTCCTCCAGTGAGTTATTCAGTAAGTGCCCTCCTACGGAGGGCATGCGCACTGCTTTAGTCACGGGGGGTGGCCGCGGAATAGGGGCTGCAATCTCAAAACGCCTTGCTGAAGATGGGTATCGCATTTTACTCACATACTGCAATGCCTCTAAGCCAGCAGAGATGGTTGTTGATGGCATTCGGGAATCGGGAATAGATGCTGTGGCAGTAAATTGTGACGTTACTGATGCTAGAGAAGTTGCTTTATTGGCAACTCATCCTTGGGTGATAGAGGGGATTGATGTCCTCGTACTCAATCATGGCAGGTATGATCGAATAGATGCAAAGGATCTCGATTTGACACATCTCAGGCGCACGATGTCTACAAATTTCGAAGGTGCTTTCTTGGTATGGGATTCTGTAAAAAATCAACTGTCAAGCGATGCTAGAATCTGTGTGATTGGAAGCCAGCTCGGAACCAGAGGTTCTTCGCATGGAGCAGATTACTCGGCTTCCAAAGCCGCACTTGCTACATGGGCTCGTTCATTGGCTCAATCATTGGCCCCGGAAGGCAAGAGGGTAAATGTCGTGGCTCCCGGTTTTGTTGATACTGACATCTTAGCAGGGGATAGTCCTGAAAAGAGATCTAGCCGTGAGGAAGAAGTGCCGCTAAAGAGAATTGGAACTCCCGAAGATATTGCTGGCACCGTGTCATTCCTTGTAGGTGACGAATCGAATTATATCACCGGCGCTGTGATTCATGTTAATGGCGGTTTATACCTGCCTTAAATGGTGATGATATGAGCGATCCCTTCGACATCTCGAAGGCCCTAGAAGGGGCGGTTAAAGATACCCTTTCGCCAGATGTTTCTCGCTTCAAAATACACTCAAATCATGAGCCTGCAGGCGACCAAGAAAAAGCAATTGAAAAATTAGTTTCTCAATTGGAAAATGCGCAAGAAAGATGCGTGCTTTTGGGCGTTACTGGGTCTGGCAAAACATTCGCAATGGCGCACTTAATTGAGAGGCTAAATATTCCGACTTTAATCATGAGTCACAACAAAACATTAGCGCGTCAATTGTACCAAGAAATGGCAGGACTATTTCCTAAAAACAGAATCGAATATTTCGTCTCTCATTATGACTATTATCAGCCTGAAGCATATCTCCCTAAACGCGATTTGTATATCGACAAAGAGTTGTCAATCAATGAAAGAATTGAACAGGAGAGATTCGCAACAGTTGCCAGTTTAGTAAGCCGGCCAGATTGTGTAGTCGTATCATCTGTATCGTGTATCTATGGTTTGAACGCTCCAGAAACATTCCTAGCATATCATTGTAGAATACATGTTGACCAAGAAATTGAACCAATTGATTTGATACGAGAATTAGTTGCATTGCAGTATAGTAGAACTTCTACTGATCTAAAGCGGGGTGAAGTTAGGCTGCGTGGAGAGAATCTCGATGTTTGGATGCCTAGCCGCGACGACCCCCTAAGAATCAGGTTTGGTTTTGATGGAGTTGAACACATCCAAATTTGTGACCCTGTCACCTGGGAGGTGCTTGACGAGTTAGACGAAGCTTGGATTCACCCCAAGGAATTCTTCATGGTATCTCCCGAGAGATTTGAAAATGCTTTGGAAAATATCGAGACAGAGTTAGATGGAAGAGTAGCAGAATTGAAGAGTCAAAACCAAGAGATTGAGGCAAACCGGTTGGAGCAACGAACCAGATATGATCTCGAAATGCTTCGTGAAATAGGACATTGCACTGCGGTTGAGAACTATTCGATGCACTTTGATGGTAGGGAGCACGGTGAGAGGCCTTACTGTTTGCTAGATTTCTTTGCAGCAGCAGCGAAGCAATTCCATGGTAATCCCGACAAATTCCTCGTAATAATGGACGAATCACATGTTACACTGCCGCAAGTTGGAGGAATGTACGGCGGCGATAGGAGCCGCAAGTTGAATTTGATTGAACATGGATTCAGATTACCTTCGGCGGCAGACAACAGACCACTGAAAATCAATGAATTCCAAAGTCTGATTCCACAGATGGTTTACGTCAGCGCAACTCCTGGAGAAAGAGAGTTACTCCATCTTTGTGAGATAACAGGCCAAGACCCGCCAATGGGCCTTAGGCATGTTGCTGGAGGCGGTGGAGTTGAAGAGCCAGAGTATGCTAAAAAACATCCAGAATCAGAGAGTATGTATGACATGCTCCAGATGATTGAAGAGATACCTCGTATGGAAATAAGGCCGACTGGTTTACTTGATCCTACAATCGAAGTACGTGGTACAGAAGGGCAAGTCGCAGATCTTCTTTCTGAAATCAACACACGGATTGAGAAGGGCGAGAGGACATTAGTTACTGTGCTAACCATAAAGTTCGCAGAAGAAGTAGCTCAATACCTCAACAAGATGGGAATAAAAGCCCATCATTTGCATTCTGAAATTGATACTATTGAAAGAACCGAAATCATCAATGCGCTTCGAATCGGGCACATCGATGCAATTGTTGGAATCAATCTTTTGAGAGAGGGCCTAGATATTCCAGAGGTAAGCCTAGTCGCAATATTTGATGCAGACAGACAAGGTTTCCTCAGAAATGAAAGAAGTCTGTTACAGACAATCGGAAGAGCGGCTCGTAATTCGAGCGGTAAAGTGATTCTTTACGCAGATTCGATGAGTCCTCCTATGACAGCATCAATTCGACAAACTTTGGAAAGAAGGCAGAGACAAAATGCTCACAATGAGGAGCACGGAATTATTCCAACTACCATTCAAAAAGAACTTCCAAAGATGGGTAGCGATGTTGATGAATTGATCGCTGGTACTTCTGGCGGCAAGAGATTGGTTGGCTCAAAGGGCGGTAGAAAGAGCGGCGATTGGGCTAGTAATCTGAAAGTAGGTGCGGGGCAATGGTCCTCCTCAAATTCAGTAAGTAGTAACATTTCTCAACCAATTGAAGAAATTGATTATCCAATTGAAGAATTAAAAGAGATGATGCAGCAAGCAGCGCTCGAATTGGACTTCGAACGAGCAGCCATGTTGCGTGACAAGATTCTCGAACTTGAGTCTTCATGACGTAGTCATGGGTTTCATATGCGAAAGCCTCACGCATACAACTATGGCCATAGACCCAGAATCATTTGACAAACCTGTCAAAGATTATGATTTTGCGAATCTAAGTGATCCAAAATCACTAATCGACCAGATGGCTGATGCTGGTGGTTTCACTGCAACAAAGTTGGCATATGCAAGAGACATTCTGAAAGATATGCGCACCGAAATAGATGCAGTTGACGCAGACTCTACCAAAGTCACAAACTGGCTATCATTCCCTGCATGTCTTTGTGCTACAGGAACCAGAGGTTTCTTTGTTGAAGCGATTAAGACGAAGATGTTCAATGTAGTATCAACTACTTGTGGAATGTTAGACCATGACATTGCAAGAGCATACAAACACTACTATCACGGTGCATTCGAGTTAGATGATATTGAATTAGGAGAACACCAATTGATGAGACTTGGAAACGTCATAGTCCCAAACGCCAGTTATGGCGAAATAATTGAAGCTGTAGTCATGCCAGTTTTGGAAGAAATTCGTAATGATAGGCTTGCAGAGACTGGAAAAGAAGGTGCTGATGCCTGGTTAGGTTTCGGCTCAATACACCTAGTGTGGGAATTAGGCAAGCGAATCGGCACTCCTGATTCATTGATTTACTGGGCGTATAAGAACAAGGTTCCTGTTTGTATTCCTGGAATTACTGACGGTAGTATTGGAGCGCAGTTATTCATGTTCAGACAAAAATATCGCGATTTCCATATCGACACGCTTGCAGACGAGCAAGTCATGAGCGATTTGACTTGGGATGTTGAGAAATCCAATGCACTGATGGTTGGTGGAGGTATATCCAAGCACCACGTAATATGGTGGAACCAATACCGTGGAGGACTAGATTCTGCAATTTACATTACAACTGCCCCTGAGCATGACGGAAGCCTCTCAGGTGCTCGTTTGAGAGAGGCGATTAGTTGGGGTAAGATGCGACCTGAGGCGCCTAATGTTTGTGTTGAAGGCGATGCTTCAGTCCTACTTCCGCTTCTTGGCAGTGATTTATTCGGTGAGTGAGATGAGATCTATTTTTCTGGCATTATTGATGGTTAGCGCATCACTGGCAGGCTGTTTTGGTGATGATGAAGTAGAAGAAGTAACCGCTACTCCATCGGTTTGGAACTTTGAAAGACCCGATTTAACTTGGTATCATTTCGAAAATGCAGAAGATGCTTGGGGTAACGAAGAATTCGAATTCACTGGACGTAATGTCCCTTACGAAGCAGTTGGCTCATACTATGGCATTGGTATGTCTACATTCGAGCCAACAATGGGTATTACTCAGAGTGACATGATGGTAATGAGTTCATACGGTAATGGACCAGCAGGCTCTACAGCAATCATTTCTTGTGACTTAATTGGAATGCATGATGCTTTAGACTACAGTTGTGAAAATGTCTACGACCCACTGCTGCCAATTGCAAATTCCAATGACCCTTACATCTATGTCGACCCATGGACAAGTAGAATCATGAAATTCGATATGCATGCCTTACTTGGAATGACTGTTGAATGGTCGGATGATGAAGGAGCAAGTTGGAATGGCCCTAGTGTGGCAACACAAATTTACTCTGTTCAAGATCACCAAACAATAGCAAGCAGCAATATGCCTGCACTTTTCCATCCAACAACCTGGATGTTCTGCATCAACGGAAACTGGCCTAGTCCACTATGTTCTTCCAGTCAAGATGGAGGAGCAACTTGGGGCCCTGAATTAGAAGGTGCACCCCCAGGTTGCCAATCCGGTGGATTAACTGCTCACCTTGTAGGCAGTGTTGATGGTAATTTCTATCGAGGTAATATTGGATGCACTGGAGATTCTGATGAGGACGGGTATCCGGATGGTTATTCCATTTATCGAACTACAAATGCAGGATTAGCCTGGACTGAACACCCTCTTCCTACATCGGAGTCGGGGACCGCAAATACTTGGAATGCAGAAGAAGCTCAAGTAGAAGTCGATAGTGAAGGAAATGTACACGCAATGTGGATGGGTAAGGATAACATGCCATACTGGTCATATTCCATTGACCAAGGTAATACTTGGTCTAATGCAACAATGATCGCCCCCCCAATCAATCTCTCAGGTACTGGATTCCCCGTTGTTGTAGCGGGTGATGCTGGAACTGTAGCATTCGGTTATGTTGGTGAGACTGAAGGAGATGAAGAAACCTGGAATGCTTATCTAACATATGCAACAGATGCATTTAGTGAGAATCCATTATTCACAACAGTTCAGCTGAACGTAGAAGGTGACCCAATCGACATCGAAACCGATTGTGGATACAACCGATGCGGTGGACTTGGTGACTTCCTCGACATCAGAGTCGATGCATATGGGCGTACCTGGTTCTCCCTATCTCATAACATAGCAGACATAGGAATCTTTGGAACTTTCAGCACAGGACCAAGTCTGCGTGGAGAGGCCATCACTATGCTTCCAGATATGCCACTAGGCGGAATGCAGACTCTTTGACCAATTAGCGGCGAAGTCGAACGGTAATGATGGAGTTTTTGACATGGTCTTACTCAACATTTGGTCGCTAGGTCATTTCGTCCAATGGACGTTTATTGGAAGATACATACTACGCAACTGGTGGATTTTCATCTTTCTTTCAGTAGGATGGGAAGTTCTAGAGCTCTATCTTCCATATGAATTCGTAAAGGAAACCTGGGATAACAAAATCTCAGACCTCGTCGTCAACACTATCGGATTTGCAATAGGCAAATCGATACGATATGATCCTGAAACCTTGCAGTCCAACCATTAAGTTCCAAGCAGAGGGTAGCGTCTGTATCGACCCACTGAATCCCCTTTGTATCGGAAAATAAAATGCAAAGGGGTTTCGGATGAACCCTTGTATTTTCACAAAAATCACATAGCATCAGCGTACATGTAAATTAACAGAAAACTTGCTACTAACGAAAGCGATATACCTTGCAATAGTGGT
>JBJLAY010000044.1:0-19119 GCA_045568475.1 Candidatus Poseidoniaceae archaeon
CCTGTGTCGAATCTGTGAAGAAATTTAGTGCTGTTGCTTCAGTGACAAGATTTTTTGTCATGAAGGTAAATGTGGAAGCAATTGAGTTTACAGGTGCCATAGGGACTAGAGAATCAAGCCTTGAAATGCTTCTTCCCTCAGCAGCTGAAGAAACTGGTGCCATTATTCCACAGTCAATTAGTTCACAATCCATTGACATGTAACTTAGTGCAGGATTACCTTCAACCTGACTAACCAATGTTCTGTCATTCAAATGTACTAAGATTTTGGCAGGAGAAATATCAAAATCACTTGATGTCATGGCCAGAGAAATCGAGTGATCTACACTTTTGACCATCAATTCTGCAGATGCTGAATTACCATCTTGATCAGTTAACTCAATGTCTTGTCTGTAAGAATCCATCCATTCTCCATACAAAGTTCCTGACTGTTGCCCTATATGGCCATCAACTATCGGTAGCCACATCCCCATTGCTTCTCTTGGAGTGGCTGGAGCAGTTGTATTTACACCGCTTTCTTCGTCATCACTTGAGCCGTCAAGACAGCCGGGCACTAGAGTGGTAGAAAGCACCATAATGAGTGAAATGAAAATGGGTTTACTTAACTTCAGAATTTTTTGCATGTGTGCTAATTTAACACCGGTTAAATTATCATTACGGTCAAATCATCAGTATTGAAATCATGATTAAACAAAACGGAACAAGAATTTGGAGACCCAACTTATCATCATGATACTCATGAATGAAGCAAGTGCGTATTTGGCCCATGGCTTCTTTTCTTTCTTTGGCGGGAATGGATCAATTCCCATGTCAATAGCTGTGGCCAACATCTCGAGATCCTCCTCAATTGTGACCATGATGGTGCCAGACCATGTTATGTCTTGAAACCATTTGTGTGTTGGGCCGCAATATGAGCGAGGTCCCGAGTGGTCTGTCAATGCCGGATTTTGAGCCTAGGCCTCCGCGCCCCTCAGCGACATTGATGATCACTAGAGATGGTGATGAAGGAGTAGAAGTTCTACTTGGGCACCGTTGCGAAACTATGCCCTCATTTCCGGGCTACTGGGCTTTCCCTGGAGGCGGGGTTTCTCGTGTCGATAAAGCGGCAAGCGAAGTTATCGGAGTCTCAGTCCAGCACTGTGCAATTCTAAGAGAATTAGTTGAAGAGTTAGGACTAGCACCTCAAGAGGGTAGATTGGTCTCGGTCGAAGAAGACTTCAGAAGAATGGTTGTTGATGACAAAGCGAACTGGTTCCCTCTTGCACTGGATGGAGATATTCCTACAGATACAACAGGCATGCGAATAATCTCGATGCGAACTACTCCTCCTTTCGGACCAATGCGGTTTGAAAATACATTTCTGCACATTCATTCACAGGACCATGATGAGTTTTCACTCGTAGGCCAGACCGAATTCGAGAATGCTAGATGGATGCGCCCATGTGACGTAATCGGAGCATGGCAACACAATGCCATCAAAGTCGCACCACCTGTTGTTACTCTACTGATGGAAGTTGAGAGATGTCTTGGATTGATGGACCAAGATATGGAGAAGGTTGCCATAGATTTGGAGACCAGAAAGCCGGGTCGTCGCTCGATTCTATTCGCTCAAGGAGTTGAAGTTGTACCGGTTAAAACCGCAACACTACCTCCAGCAGACCACACAAATTGCTACCTAATTGGAGACCCTGAAGGGGATTTCATTGTTGTCGACCCTGCATTCAGGCACAGAGAAGGAATGGAAGAAGTGGCTGAGGCTGTTGAAAGACACAAGGGTGATTTGATTGCAGTATTCTACACACATGGACATAGTGACCACATGGCAGATGTTGGATTGCTAAAAGAAGCGTTTGATGTTCCGGTTTGGTCAGCATCAAGTTCCGCTGATCGTGTACTCAAGGATGGAGATGTTCTGGAACTTGGCAATCAAGAATGGACAGTACTTCACACCCCTGGCCATCACCCAGAACACCTTTGCTTAATCTCAGAATCGGGTCTTGTCGCAGGTGATATGGTTGCTGGAATTGGAACAATTCTCATTCCACCGGGTCAAGGAGACATGATGACTTACATTGAGCAGTTAGAACGTCTACTAGACCTAGACCCACACTTAATTTTCCCTTCTCATGGACCTGTTATCCCCTTACCGTTTATGACGCTAGAACGTTACATCAAGCATCGAACTGCTCGTCACGACAAGGTATTAGCCGCAGTAGAAGCAGGTCACACAAAACTCGAAGATATTGCTAGATTGGCATATGAAGATACACCAGATGCTCACCCAGGATTAGCTGTCGACCAGACTCTTTCACACCTACTCTCGCATGAAAAGGTTGGAAATGTAAGAAGTTCTGACGGTGGCTGGGTGCGAGCATGAAAGATGTGATGAGCGGACTAGATTTGCGCGCTATTGCTAGCGAATTGCAAGTCATGGTTGGAGCCCATTGCAGGAAATGTTACCAGCCACATTATGAGCAAGTAGTACTGCGTTTACGAACCAAAGAAGGAGGCAACTCTGATTTGGTATTGGTTCGAGGTAAGCGTATTTACACGAGCAAAAGAGATCGCCCTATGCCACAAAGCCCTGCTCCATTTGCAATGGTTTTGAGAAAGTCATTATCGAATGCTCGCCTCAGAGTTGTCGAACAGATTGGATATGACCGAATTCTCAAGTTTGTTTTTGAGAAACCGTTTGGAATGTTCCACATTTATGTTGAAGTATTCAGAGATGGAAACATCATTTTGACCGATGGTGATGATGTAATCATTCAACCTCTAACTCACAAATCATATGCAGATAGAGTCCTGAAGAAAGGCATCGTCTACACTCCACCTCCTGCTGCGACAAATCCTTACGAACTTGATTACGATTCATTTTGTGAATTGATGAATGATAGTGATAGAAACCTAGGCCGCACATTAGGAGGCGGTCTAAACCTCGGAGGTGCTCTTGCTACTGCAGTTTGTGTAGAGGCTGAGCATGATGCTGATGCTGAAATTAAAGATGCTGATTTACAGAAGGTTTGGGATTCGCTTCAATCCATTCTCCAAGGAGACTGGAAAGGCCACTTGTTCTACAAGGAAGGTGGAATTGAGCAGGCTTGGCCTGTTATTCCAGCAACCCTCAAGGATGCTGAAAGGAAAGATTTCCCCACAATGAGTGAAGCAGTGGATGAATGGATGGGACAATATGACGCTCATGCTCTAGCCCGCAGAGAAGCAGAAGCATTGGACGTGGCATCGCCAGGAAGAGGTTATTCTACAGATGTTGAACGTCTTGAAAGAAGGTTAGCTCAACAAGAAAAAGCTCTGGAAGGCTTTGGTACCAAGGTCGAAAAGCAACAAGAAATCGGTCACTTAATCCAAGAAAATTGGACTCATGTTGAGCAATTGTTGGCTCAAATAAAAGACGCTGTCGAAAATTTAGGATGGGACGGAGTAAAGAAAGCCGTCAAAGAGATAGAATGGATTCAATCTGTGAATGCAGCAGAGAGCAGTTTCGTTGCTTTCATGCCTGATGAAGAAGGAAACCCGGGGACACATGTCACACTAAATTTGAATGAAACTGTTCATCAAAATGCTCAGCGGTATTTCCAATCAGGACGCAAACAAAAGGACAAATCCGCAGGTGCAGTTCAAGCACTGGAAGACACAAAACTAGAACTTTCTAGAGCGCGAAAGAAGCAAGCTAAAAGAGAGGCCAGTGGCCAAATTGCTCGTGTAAAAAGGGCGAAACGACTGTGGTTTGAAAACCACAAATGGACAATGCTTCCAAGTGGTCACCTAATGGTTGGTGGACGAGATGCTAAAGGAAACGATTCGGTTGTTAAGAAACACATGTCACTTGGTGATCGCTATCTTCACGCAGACCTACACGGAGCCCCGTCATGCTCACTACGCAATAATCAGGGATTTGTTGTAGACACTCATCCCCCACCTCACATTGGTGAAGATATTCCAGCATTCCGTTTGGCCGATAAAATTGAGGCAGACTTGGATGATGAAACAACAGAAATCGCAGCCACAATGGCTCTAGCTTGGAGCAGAGCATGGAATGGTGGAGGCGCTCATGGAACTGTATTCTGGGTTAAGCCGGGGCAGGTTTCGAAGTCTGCAGTAACTGGCGAATATGTTGGCAAAGGTGCATTCGTCATCAGAGGAAAGAGAACTTGGTACAAGGATATTGACTTGAAAATGGGAATTGGCCTCGTGGCAATAAATGGTATTCCTTTGCTAATGGGATCAACCCCTGAACACATAGCAAGTATCTGCAATCGTTACATTGTGATATCTCCTGGAAGAGAAAAGAAGGAATCTGTTGCAAATAGAATCTACAAGTCTACTGGTCTTTCTGTAGATGATATCCTTCCAATCCTCCCAGGTAATTGCGATATCATAGAAGATGTAGGTCTTATCAAATTCAAGAAAGGTGAGACTGATGAGTAATGTCAAATTTGGCGCTGAGTCTTGGAATGCTAGATTTTCTGGCGATGGCTGGGCTTATGGAAAAGAACCTAATTCTTGGTTGGCTAAAACAATCAAACCGGGTAATGGAAAAGCGCTAGTTCCTGCAGATGGTGAAGGGAGAAATGCAGTTTGGATTGCCTCTCTGGGATACGAAACCACAGTTTTCGACCTATCGGATGTTGGAAAAGAAAAGTGTTCGCAACTTGCCAAGGAAAAAGGAGTTCATGTGCACTACGAGGTAGATGATCTCGCGGTTAGAAATTTCACCCCTGAGACATATGATTTGATTGCATGTTCATGGTTCCATGTACCATGGTCAATGTTTTGTGAACATTATCCACGTATGCTTTCTTCACTAAAAATGGGTGGAGAATTCATCTGTGAAGGGTATCATACAAGCCAAATGGATATGACTAGTGGCGGCCCTAAGAGTCTAGATTTACTCTGGGATCTGGATGAAGTGATGGAAGTAATTGGTGAGGGATTCAGTATCAAGCATGCAAAAGTCGAAACTGTAGACTTGGATGAATCCGACTTACACC
This sequence comes from Candidatus Poseidoniaceae archaeon, assembly GCA_045568475.1. Taxonomy (GTDB): domain Archaea; phylum Thermoplasmatota; class Poseidoniia; order Poseidoniales; family Poseidoniaceae; genus MGIIa-K1. The sequence goes on from JBJLAY010000044.1 coordinate 5,009, forward strand.
GGGGACCAGCACACGTCGTAAGACTGCATCTTGTGAAAATGTGAAAGTATTCCTTACACACGTTCACAAGCACACAAAATGTTAATACTACCTGCAATGTGCACTCATTATGAGATTGAAAGCCATTCTAATCTGTATGATATTCAGTCTCACTGTTTTACCAATAACTCCTGCAGATGCACAAGTTACACCTGCTGTAAACCTCGAATGTGAGTCTTTAGATCCGTCTGGCGCAGTAGAGATTGAAGTGTATCCTGGAGCAGATTTGATAGGTATTGCATATTGTACTGTCAGCAATCCAAATTCATATCAGGAAAAAATAGACATTCAGGTTACTGCTGATGGTTTAGTAACAGCACACCCTGGCTCCATTACGCTTGGGCCTAATGCGGAAGAAGAATTTACTGTAACTGTAAAAGCGGATGAAAGAATGACGATGTCTAGCAGAAATCTGAGGGTTACAGCAACAGTAACTGAAGTCAATGGCGCACCACCTCCAAATATTGCTGAATCGGAAGTAAGTATGATTGTAAACATCCTACAATTTTCAGGTTTGCAAGTTGAAGCTGTTGAGGCGTCACTAACTCTGGAATCAGAATTTGAACAAGATGTAGAATTCAAGGTTTACAATCAAGGAAATTGGGCTGACCAGTTCTCTATAGGTTTAACAAAAGACTCCCTACAGGAGTTAGAGTTTGCTGGTTTTCACATCAGTATACCTCTTGTTAAGGTTGAAATCGAATCTATGGGCCCACCTGCCAAAGCACTAATAGTGCTTAAAACACCTGAATTATCAGAAGACTGGCCGATAAATTCAGATGGCCAGCATGAAAAAACATTCACATTAGAGTTCATTGCAACTAGTGAATTTAGTTGCAGAAGCGAAGGTTACTGTAATAGCGAAACCGCATATACTACGATAACCGTTTATGCAGAAGTAAGTAGCCCTGAAGAAAGTGATTCAAAATCAGGGGCCATATCAAATTCAATGGATAACCAACTCTTGGTTTATGGCGGAGGCGGCGCCGGAGTAATCCTTCTTCTGATTCTATTAGTCGTAATGCGAAGAAAAAAGTAGTCAAAACTAAGGGTTTATTAGCCCCTAGTCAAAGTTCCCCCTATGGAAGAAAGTACTGACTCAGCACCGATGCTATACTTTGGATACGGGTCTAACCTTGACAGTGAGGATTGGGAGAGATGGTGTTCAAGAAACGACCTTGAACCTTCAGGATTGAAGGAAATTGGTCCTGCTTGGATTGACGGTTATGTTTTAGATTTCAATTACTATTCAAGATCTAGAGGAGCAGGGGCTGCAAATCTAACATGGATTGCTCCGGGGATGGCTGCAACTCCAGGTGCATTGTTTGAGATAGATGAATACACTAGAGACGCTCTAGACCGCAAAGAAGGACATCCTAACCATTACATCAGAGTCGAAAAAATAGTTTACACAAGTGATGGACAAAGTCATCGGGCTTACACATATATCCATAACTCTTCAAAATCAGATTTCTTTGAGCCGTCTGACGAATATGAAGAATTAATTCGTAATGGATTGACGAGATTAGAACTGCCTACATCTTGGCTAGATTATGCACTGCGTAAAGGCCCTAACCCTAGATTCGAGTTTGTTTTTGTCTATGGGACGCTGATGGATGGAATGAAGCGGGGAGAATTGATGAAAGACGGTTCTGAAATCTATTGTCATGGCTCGGTAAAAGGAGACCTGTACGACCTTGGAGATTATCCTGGATTGACACAAGGAGATGGATTGGTTCATGGTGAATTATACAAAGCCAGCGATATGTTCCAGTTCATTCAACTGCTTGACCAAATAGAAGGAAATGTTGGAGATGATCCATTATTTGATAGGAGAATCCAACTCATAGATTCAGAGAAAGGTAAGGTTTGGGCATATGTATACCATTATGCTAGACCGATAGATTCGTTTGCTAAAATCGAATCTGGAAATTGGCGTTAAATCAGCAGCAATCTTCGATATCCATAGGCGCACTAATGAAAGAGACTTTGTCAACGCTTGCAGTGCTATTGAGTTGCTCGAAAACTCCTCTAACATGCTTAGCAGCTCCTTTTACATGCACTACATCGACACAAGAATGACATGAATGACCCAGACGACTGCTGTGATGGTAGGCTGCAACTTCTACAGTTTTTGTACGGCTTACCATCAACTTTTGATCAGTTCCGTGTTCATAATATACAACCAAATGACCTTCAACGATTTCATTTTCGCCCATATTCATCAATTCACCTCTTTGCTGAATTTCAGCAAAGTAAATTGCAGCATCGCGAAGGAAGCGACTACGGTTATTGTAGCCCGAGTTTTTGATCATTGCATCTAGATTATTGCTGAATTTATCATCGGAACTGAAAGATATAATCTTGCTCATAGCGCCCCTAAGAAGCCCTTAGTAATAATAATTTTTAGATTCCTAATTATTAGCATTCATTATATAGTTATTAGTTGGCGGCGAACCATGCGCACTAATTGGCATAAGGCACTGCTTGTGAGTTTTGTTTTGATTACATCTAGCCTAGCAGGATGTTTGAACAATGAAGACGAAAAAATGGAAGGATACGGTACAGTAATGGTTTCCACATACCACGTTGGCCAAATTGTTTCAGCGATAACTGGGGATACAGTCAATGTTGAAATGATGAGTCAGAACAATATCCCGGTTCACGATTACGAACCATCAGTAGAGGACATTGTAAGACTGGGAGAGGCTGACTTATTCCTTTACCACGGATTAGGCCTAGAGCCCTGGGTTGAGGATACAATAGAAGACATGGGGTCCGATGCGCCTGCATATGGAATGACTCATGCTCTACCTACTGGTGAAATTGATCTCGATTATGAATCGATGCTTGTATCAGATCTTTGTGAAGTGCTAACTTCTGGTCCTTACGAAAGCCTACATCTGTCATTCGATGGAGATAATTTGTCAGAAATCCATGCTGAGAAGGTTGCTCATTCTATTGAAGCAGCAGAACATGAAGACGATGACCATGATGACGACCATGATGACCACAGCGACGACCATGATGACCATGGCGATGACCATGACGACCACGATGGTCACGAAGGACATGCTCACGCTGAAGCAGAAGAAACAATCACCAATCCTGAAGGATGCCCTGTTGACTCTGTTATCCAAATATTCCACCTAGAAGAAGGCGAATACATCATAGAATTCGAAAGCGAACACCATGATGAAGAATTTGACATGGCTGTCCTAAAGATGAATGGTGGCCACGCACACCACGACCACCACGGCCACGGTGACGAAGATAATCATGATGACCACGGTGACGAAGATGATCATGATGACCACGGTGATGAAGATGATCATGATGACCACGGTGATGAAGATGGACACGGATACTGCCACAACACATCGACTCACGTAAACTACGAGTCCGACGAGGCTGATTGTGAAGCTGCTGGACACGTTTGGATGGAAGATGATGAACATGGCGACCATGGTGACCATGACGATACCCCTCCAACTCCGGCGCAAGTTCTAGAAGAATTTGATACTAACAATGATAGTAGCATTTCTTGGGATGAATTCTGGATGTCTTGGGAAGAAGATGACCATGACGACCACGATGACCATCATGACGAAATGTGCTACAACATGGTATCTCACACCGTGACAAATGATTCTGAAGATTCTTGTGAATCCTACTCATACTATGAGAACTACTCCATGGGAGGACAAAACTTCACAGGATGTTACAATACAGTCACACACTCAATAACCGGTGATAATGAGACTGTTTGTGGAGCATACACCTGGATGGAAGCTGATGATCATGACGACCATGACATGGTTTGCTATGACATGAGTACTCATCAAATCGATGAACAGTATACTAACCAAACAGACTGTGAAGCTGCTGGACTAATGTGGACTGAAGATACTTCTGATGACCACGATGATCATGACGACCACGACATGGTGTGCTATGACATGAGTACTCATCAAATCGATGAACAGTATACTAACCAAACAGACTGTGAAGCTGCTGGACTAATGTGGACTGAAGATACTTCAGATGACCATGGTGATGATGATGGCCACGGATACTGCCACAACACTTCTACTCACGAGAACTACGAGTCTAACGAGGCAGATTGTGAAGCCGCAGGACATGTTTGGATGGAAGAAGATGACCATGATGACCATGGACACGACGACGATTGCCACAATGAATACACAGAAGAAGAAGAAATGTCTATGCTGATGGCAATATTCAATGAATCTGACTCAGATACTAATGGACTATTGGACAGCACAGAATTGGAGACATTCATTCACCATGTGGTTGAATTCGATGAATGCCATGAAGAGATTGATGAAGACATCATGGGATATGCAACAATTCACATTGAAGCAGAAGGAGAGTACGGCTTTGCACACTCTTCTGAACTACAGATTTTCCTAATGATGGGAGAAGGCGGACATGATGACCACTCCGGCCATGACGATCACAGCGACCATGATGACCACGGAGACGAAGATGATCACGATGACCACTCTGATGAGGAAGACGGACATGATGAAGATGGCCATGACGAAGAAGGCCATGACGAGGAATTGGCTTTTGACCCACACAGTTGGTTAGACCCTCTTGCTCTAAGAACTCAAGTCGATGTAGTTCTGGAACATCTTATCGAAGTCTTCCCTGAAGGCGAAGATGTATTCACTGAGAATGCAAAGGATTTCAAAGCTGGATTAGAAAAGTTGCATGTAGAATTTGATTCTGCATTGAACGATGGCACATGTACTGAAAGGACAATTGTTGCAAATCACAATGCATACTCATACATGGCATACAGATATGATATCGATTTCGTGACAGTACACGGCCTAGATCCTGAAGGAGAACCATCTCCTGAAGATGTTGTAAAGGTCGTTGAACACATTAAAGAAGAAGGAATCGACATTCTCTTCGTTGAAGAATACACTGACAAATCTTCAGTTCAGAGTATTGTTGATGAAACTGGAGTAACGGTCATGACTCTTTACACAATGGAAATGGCTCCAAGTGATTCAGACGACGACTATATGTCAATGATGCAGAAGAACTTGGACAACCTACTCGTAGGAATGGGTTGCTGAGCGTATAACCACCAATAAAATGGAGGATTATTATGCATACAGTGGACTTGTTGCCATTAATATTTGTAGGTGGCGTATTTGCTATTTCGATAGGTTACTTGTTGATTGAGTTTCGAAATGCAAGGAAGGTTAAGAACTAACCTTCTTTGGGCAATATGTCATATGACATATCCGGAGTCGTACTCAGATGCCAACAATCGAAATCAACCCACCTCCTGTAAAAGAACAGGAGGTCAGTGACGCGAACGTAATACAGTTCAGCGACGAGAACATAATAGAGGTCAGCGACCTGTCTGTAGTTCGATCTGGGAAGATGATAATCAGCAATATTGATTTGAATATCAAAAAAGGCGAATTCGTTGGATTGGTTGGGCCCAACGGCAGCGGTAAAACCACATTGCTGCTTGCAATTATTGGTCTTCTGAAAATCAATAGCGGTTCAGTAAGTATCTATGGTCAACGACCTATGTCGAGAATACTCAATGGCAAAATTGGATGGGTGTCACAAGCGGCTTCGAATCTTCCACAAGAGATTCGTTTAACCGTTCGAGAACTAGTCAAATTAGGTACGTTGAATGCAGCGAACATGCTGTTTGGGTCGAGTCCAAATCAAGCACAGCAAATTGATAAAGCCATCAAAATGGTTGGCTTGGAGGATGTTGAACATATCGATGTTGCTAGACTCTCTGGTGGTCAAAGGCAACGTGCAGTTATTGCTCGTGCTCTCGCATCCAATGCTGAATTGATTTTACTTGATGAGCCATTGGTTGGGATTGATAGAAGTTCTCGGAATTCTTTACTGAAATTGTTGGACCAACTATGTCATGATGAAGGGAAAACGATTTTGATGATCTCACATGACTTGGCTGCAATTCGACAAACCGCCCACAGGATGGTATATTTGGAAGAGCAAATTCGATTTGATGGACCTACGGAAGAGTTCCCAGAATTAGAAAAACTTGCAAGTCTACGAGGCATTGAGCCAGTCCACAATCACGATTCAGATGACGGACATCACCATTCCAAGGAGGAATAATGATGGGAGTTGGAATGTTTATCTTTGAAATAATAGCTCCAATGTTGGAATTTATTTCACCGGTAATACCAGGTGACTTTTTCCCTTACTTTTTCAACGGGAAATTAGAGATGCTACAGCGTGCTCTTGTTGCCATAATTATGGTAACAATTGTTGCTGGATTCCTCGGCGTTTTTCTACTAATTCAAAATCTTGCATTGATTGGTGACGGTCTAGCTCACGTATCATTCGGAGGAGTTGCTGTTGGTGTTGTTCTTGGGGCTACTTCACCTCTTTCGTATGCTCTTATATTCAGTGTAATTGCAGCAATTTTGATCCATGAAATGCAATCAAGAGAATTGCTAACAGGTGATGCTTCAATTGCAATTTTCCTTACGGGAATGCTCGCTCTAGGACTTGTTATTCTACGAGTAAGTGGAGGTGGAATCACAACTGAAATCCATAGTTATCTATTCGGTAATTTACTGCTTGTAGATGAAGACAGTCTGGATATGATCGCCCTGATTTCTATCATCTCAATGACACTATTGGTCACTATCCGCTCTCCACTTCTTGCTTGTACTGTCGACCCTTTGGCTGCTAGAATCCAAGGGCTTCCAGTTAGAGCAATTGGACTCCTATTCAGCATCATTACTGCTGCTGTGGTAGTAAGCATGGTAAAGTTAGTTGGCGCACTTCTTGTAACTGCATTGTTGGTTACTCCCGCTGCAACAGCACAACTCATTGGACGAAGTTTCCGTTCTTGCATGATTTGGACCCAAGTGTTTGGATTTAGTGCAGTATTTGGTGGGCTTTATCTGGCGGCTGAATTAGACGCTGGTGGTGGGTCAATGATTGCACTATTTGCTGCAGTGGTTTTCGCCATAGTCGCAATATCAAAAACCACATTCAAATTTTATATTCAAACCAACGATAACTGAATTTCAATTCCTTGAAATTCTCATTGCTACAGCGTTTCCACCACCAAGGAGAATCATAACTCAATCATGATTTTACCAAAACGACTATCTTCGTGAAAGATAATCAAGAGAAAAGAGAATCTATCCATTCCTTAGTTTGTTGAATATTTTCCAATTTAGCGATTGGTCTATCTGGATATCTATGATCTAAATGCGTTCCTGCAAGTTTCTCAGACCACCCACCCGAATTGGCCATTGCTGCAATTGGCTTCCCAATCTGCCAAGCGAATGCGATTTCAGATAATGTTCCGGCTCCACCTGAAATGGAAATACATGCTTCTGCGCACTGAGCGACCAAGGTATTTCGAAATAACCCGAGCCCTGTTGGCATCACTAAGTCAAGATACTCATTTGCCTTGCTATCATCTGATTCTGGCATTAATCCAATTACTTGGTCACCAGTCCATTTATGGCTTAATCTAGCACCTTTACCAACAGCTTCCATTACTCCGCCGCGTCCACCGCAACAGACTCTGTGTCCCATATCCACAATTAGTTTGCCAACTTGTTCGGCCATCTGAAGAATCTCTTCGTCGAGGTCGCCATTAGAACCAAAAACTGATATTATTGCCATAGTTGCACACTCTCGATTCTGTATTTATTGATTCGCATCAGAAAGTAATCCAGAAACTACCAGCCCAGTTTCTGTAATTTTGTAAGCCGCTTTTCCGCTTATCTTCTCAATTATTGTGTTCTTGCGCAACACTTTCAATCGATTAGAGAGCATATTTGGTGATGTTTTTTTGGATTTGTTTTGAGAAAATTCTTTCGCATTCAACTTGTCTTTGATTTCTGAAACTTTCAGCACCTCGTGTGACAAATTATTCAATTCATTTTCCTTCGATGGAATTGCTTTTTGTTCTGCTAATTCCCTAATAACATCTAGAACTTTCAGGACTTCTGGTTTTGATGCTAATTCTATGATTGGTTCACGGATACCTGCTCCAGTCCATGTTTGAAATTCAATCATTTGTTCCATTATTTGTCTCGATGGGTCGAAATTATCGCCTTGTGAATTTAAATCATATCCAACTGGGAATTCAATCAAGCGAACATTAGGTATGGTCAGTGTTGCAATAGATGATGCTAGAATTATACCCGTGGGGATTGTCTCAGATAACAAAATAACCAAACTACGATTTTTCCCTTTTTCATTCTGTAATAGAGGTGATAACGAATGAAGAAACAAATTCCAATTTGAAAACCAATTGTTTGACATCATAAAATCGTCTTTAGTAGGAATTAATTCAACAGTATGATTACCAGGTAGTGCCCCAAATGATGTTTGCTTCTTGAGGAAATCACAAAATATTTCTAGCCTAGAATTGGTATGGTTTTGTAGAGGAATTAATCTCACATCCACATCCTTACCATCTATCTTACTCAACCTATGCAATGCAGGCCTAACGTGATCGAGCCGCGACATCACCGGTGCAAGTAGAACTACTCTCTCCCTCATAATTTCACATAAAATATGTAAAATATATCAATTTTACCTCTAGTAAATACTTTTTTCACAACCACATTGATAGTTATTCCCGTCTAAGGCGTTTTGATGTCGGCTACTGGCCCCCTCGCAGGATACGCACAATATTCTGATAGAGAGTTTCTGGACAAGAATGTAAAGTCAGAACATTTCTCCCTATACAAGAAGAAAAGCATATTCTTTTTGCCATTTAGTAGCATTTTCGGAATGCTTTCTACAGTCATTATTATGTTGTTTTTCTGTATTAACTCACTATTTTTCTTTATTGAACTCATATTCGATGAGGTTTCAGAGTCTACTGCAGATTTGTTTCTAGCTATCGTAATGTTGGCAATTTTCACGATTAAGTATCTACCAGTTGTTCTGCTTGTGGAATTATTCTTTACCACGCCAGGAATGATTAGAAGAAACAGAGAAAACAAATTTGTTGAAGAATTCTATAATGGAAGAAATGTTGTTTTGGATGAGCCAAGATGGATCTCAAAGATTGGTTATGTAAATCGGCTCCATCCTGATGATTTGAACAAGGGTGATAGAATTGAGATTTCACCTAAAATCATTACAAAGGAAGGAGTTTACTTCTTGAAAAATTTGAAGTGCATTGACCACAAAAATGTGCAAGGGAGTGAGACTCACACCTATTATGAAACAGACGCTTGGGGTGAGAGGAAGGAATATTCATACACAACATATTACTATTACCAAATAGCGTTTTTCGACCTCAACGGGGAGCGATTAATTTTGAAGAGTAAGGATTACTCGCCCGCATTTGATACCTCAAATAGCTATGATATTCTGTTCAGAATAGACGATGTTTTGCCAACCTCAAATGAACTAATGGGCAATATCCTCAAACTTTTAGTAGATGAGACAAGACCGCCTAACAACCCCGGGGAAGTGGGTGGCTCCAAGCCAAATCTTCCTCAACCCATGATATCAAACAACTCAAAGGCGGCGATAGCATGAGCCGCTACGAGCCTAATTTCAGCCCGCTTAGTAGCATTTGTTTTGAACAATATGAGTGCTCAGATTGGCAACAAGATATGGAAAGTCTAGCAATCGCTAAAAATTTGACAAATGAAGCTGTTAATGGAAAGAGAAGACCTTTTCAAATCGTGATTGCTACCGATCGTTTTTGTCCACTTGGTGACATCATTGATTCGATTATTTTGTCAACTAAAGGAACTGGTTTGCTTAAAGCTCAATGTGACGAGCAACCAATTGTCCGGTTTCATCTGCAGTTGCGTGGCGAACGTTCTGTGGAGATTATTCAAGAGAACGATGGCCATATCCAAAGATTGGAAAATTCGGGTGTTAAGTTCACCTATGAAGAATGCAATTCATCTAGCGGAATATCAGAATTAACCAATGCAAGAGAATGTGCTATGCAATTTATTCGCAATCTTCCAAAGGACGATGACCCTATCATTCTGTGGTTGGACGATGACCTAGCATTTGATGCACTGATCACGCAGAATGGTGAAGTACAACTTAACAGGCCTTGGTCGTTTTTCCATGAAATTTGGAGATTCCATGAGATGTATCCTGAAGTTGATATCGGTCTAGGAGACGTCACTGGTGCACCACCATTACCCGCATCTTCAACACTTAACACAAACTTGGTAGATCTAAATGCTAACATTTCAGGTATAGCTTCAAGGTCTGACAAGGAGAGATGGGGCGAGAGGGATTACTATTACGATCTTTCAGACCTTAGTAGAAATAATCAGCCATGGAAATTGGACTCTAATAGTGTTGGTAGTGATGAAATCCTCTGGAATCTACTTGAAGTCGGAATACTTGCTAGACCTTTGGTTGCAACGTGTTCGAATTTTCCAATCCAGGAAAACCGCTACATTAGAGGAGGTAATACCATAATTTTCAATCACGGTTTGTTGCATGAAACAGACCACCCGAAGATACCACGTAGGGGCGATACAATATGGTCCCTTATGGTGCAAAAGCGGGGAGGTTGCCTGGGACACTTCCCCCTACCTCTTAGGCACATTCGTGATAATTTTACTGAGAATTGGACTCCGGATTCTGCACTAGATAATTGGATAAGAAGATTGAAGGTTGATCTAATTGGGGCGTCCTTCCAAAGACACTATGCCAATAATAATTCAATTAGTGCTGAAGATATCTTAATCGAAAGATGTGAGAGACAACTTGAGTCTTTTAGAAACTCTCTAAATCTGGTAAACAATCTACAAGATGAACTTAGAATACCACTGACCAAGTTCATAGAGAAGGGAATAGATGTAACTTCACAATTGAAAATGAATCCAGATGTCTTTGAGACATACCATTTGGCAGTTAAGAGTCAATTGGTAATCTTGCATGAAGCGATTCAACACGAGGAGGTGGAAGCTTGAGCGAATGGACTGAAGAAATGCAAAATAGATGGATTCAAAAGTCGTCTGAATGGATTTCTATGAAGGCCATAGAGGCCAATCCTACTGGCCTAGAAATGGCATCCCGGTACTTGATTGATTGGATGGAGAGGATTGGATTTGACATTGAGACTCATATAGACCCTGATGCATCTTACAGACCGGTAATTGTCGCATCAAAGCCACCCAATTCGGGGAATAATTGGATTGGCTTCTTCCACCATTATGATGTTGAGGCTGCAAATGTAGATGACTGGAGTACAAATCCTTGGAATGCAGAAGTCCGAGATGGCCTGCTATTTGGGAGAGGGATTGCGGATAACATTGGACCATTTGTTCAGCGGCTGATCTACATCGAAGAAAATATGCCAGATGTTGGATTGTTATTTGTTATCCAGGGAGAAGAAGAGATTGGCTCACCTTGGGCCCATCAGGTCTATCCAACATTGGAATTGCCTGATGTAGATTTTTGGATTGACGAAACTGGATACTTTTTCAAAAATGGTGACCAGAGAGTTCTATACGTCGGAGAAAGTGAAACTATTGACAGAATAAACCTCAGACTATCTGATATTAATCAATTAGAAAATAAAGAGACTAAGATTCGAAATAGAGTCATGTCGAAGGCTTTTGGAGAAAATAAGTGCCCTTGCATTGCTCACTTGTTGAAGGGTAAGGCGTATCTCGCAATAGGGCCGAATGATGATTCTGTCAGAGTCCATGGTACCGACGAAGCGATGGATATGAGTTACCTTCCACTTTGTGCATCACATCTGAAAGTTGTTTTTGAGGAGGCTTTGGTATGACTCAAGATTGGTTATCAGATTCAGAGGTTGATACATTCTTGGAAGTTCTAGATTTGTCGAGGGGCGAGTGTAACCTATCTTTCTTAGTTGAAATTATTTCGAAAACAATCGAGAGGATCCCATTTCAAAATTTGACAATGCTAAGTAATGCTAGAGAAGTGCCCACGCTGGATGATATCAAGGAGCAAATGTTGTCAGCGGTTGGTGGTATTTGCACTGTTAGAAATCCATTCATTCATCAGGTATTAGTGAATCTTGGTTATGATGCAAAGTTAGTAGCTGCCACAATTATGCAACCAGATTGTCACATTGCTATTGTAGTTATAATCGACGATGAAGATTGGTGGTGTGACCCAGGTAATGGTTTCCCATATTTCTCAATAATCAGGATAGGAGATGAATCTGTTCAATCTCATCCATTCCTAAAGTACCGACTAGTCGAAGCAAATGGGAGATGGGAGATTCAGCATTTAATTGGAAACAAGGACTGGTATACTAACTATCATTTTGACTTGAATTTTGTAGAAATGAGTTACTTTGAACATACTTATGTGCAGCATTACACTGTACCTGGATACGGTCCTTTTTTGACAGGAATACGTTTCAACAAGTGGACTGAAGAAGATTGGATTATACTTCGAGACCGGCAGGCAAATACTCGAACATCAACTGTTGAACTGCATGATGAAGATGAATTAAATCACTGGATTGAGAAGAACATCCATCCAATCCAAATCAATGACTTCCTTGGAGTTAATTCTAGAATTTCTAAAATTTGGGAGGTCATTGCATGATCACTAATTTTAGCATTGAAATACCTTGTCTTCATAGAATACATCAGGGCTCACCAAGGATAAATCATAACATTAGTCACAAGATAGGAATGTCTGTAGAACTAAGCGACCTAATTGTTAGACTTGATTCGCTGAACTCAACTGCTACATCAAGAGGCTATGCCGATAACTCTGTGTTGATAACATTCGATGATGGTTGGTCTGATGTTTTGTCATTAACTGATTATTTTCGTCGGGCGAAGAAATTGCAGCCAGTTCTGTTCCTAACCCATGACCAAATTCTAGGAAATTCGAGTCTACTTCCTCTATCGAGGCTATACGCCTGGTGTGACCATTGGTCTGTTGACATAAACTCAATTCCTGAATTGGGAATAACTAGAGAAGGCCTGAAATCTCTTTCTGAAAACCTTCAGCACTCGATACTGGATGATCTAGAGATACCAAAGACCAATTCCTCATCTCAGGTTTTGAGTACAAAAGAAATTGAAAACTTAGTTGATGAGGGATGGATTATTGCCTCACATGCGCACGACCATCACGATATGCGATTTGATGAAGATGAGCAGTTGTTGCAGGGTTTGACTCAGGCCCGAATTGAAATTGAAAGAGCTGGTGGTGAGCCATGGCTAGCATGGCCTGAAGGAAGATGTACAATGCGAACTTGCAACATCGCTAAGCAAGCAGGATTTACCAAACAATTTGGCCTCGATATTGAATCGGGAAATGTTAGCCATCCGGACCTGATAACACGAAAGATTTGGAGTTGAAAATATGCAGAGAGTACTGGTATCTGGAGGTTATTTCAACCAAACTTTTGGCTTACTAACAGTTATCGAAAAGACCACTGAAGGATTGGTAGTTGTCTCAGATAACGAAATAGAACACCCTAAGCCAGAAATTGCAGTTTTGGGTAAAGGAATCACTGGTATTGCGCTAGATGGTGATTGCGTTTGGGCTTGTTTTTCTAACGTAATTGTGAAGATATTCTTGGATGATTTCTCGATTCAAGACATGATTGAAAATGAATATTTCAATGACCTTCACAGTATTGAGATTCACAATAATCACCTTTACATTGCGAATACTGGAAACGAATCTGTAGACATCATCAATTTGGAAACGAGGGGACTGGAGCGAATTGATCTTCTTGGCGAAGCGATGCGTAAGGTGCGCCCATTATATTCTCAAGACCGGGATACAAAGCCCCATCTCCATCATGTATCTAGTGTGACGATTGATGAAGAAGGAGATATGATAATTGGGCTAGTTAGACAGCAAAGAATTCTCAATTTAGGTAAGTGGGAATGGATAGGCAGCAAGCACTCTAGCCCTGTGCATGATGTAGAATACATTGATGGTAAAATTTGGTTCACAACTGTTGGCGGAATGATTTCAAATTCTGAACAAACCTGGAATTTAGCGGATTATCAATCTGAATTGGGTTGGACGAGAGGATTAGCTGTTACCGATGAAGGAATGTATGTTGG
>JBJLAY010000045.1:0-18428 GCA_045568475.1 Candidatus Poseidoniaceae archaeon
CTGGAAAGACATTATCAAGTGGCAATTTGCAATCAAGAGTTAACTTTGAAATTCATGTGATTGACCCTGAAACTAATACCTATGTAGGGTGGGTCAACCAAACAACTCCATGGACAGAAATATCGATAGGTCAAAGCGATACAATAAGTTGGGATTTACCATCGAATGTTTCTGGTGAGGTTTACATCAATTTAGAATCAAGAAGCGATCAGCCGTTACTGATTGTCAGTAATTCCAATTCTTGGAATCTAATTTTGGACAACGATGGCCCGGTTATTATTTCAAGTGAACCTGGACTTGGAACTTATGTTGATAGCACAGAAGATAGAGATATATCATTGATGCTTGCAGACACATCAGGTTTCATATCTAGTGGTATCATTCTGGAAGTATGGGTCGAAGGATTAGATGACGGTTCAGATGGTAGTATTCTAGATGGGACACCCCAGGAACAAGAATTTAGAGAAATTAATTACACCTTAGAAAATATCGGCAGTTTTTGGTGGATTAATGCAACCCAATCAGATGATTTTAATTCTGATGACCAATATGTATATCTCAGATTTATTGGTACTGACAATGCTGGTATTTCCGCTACAAATAATACGATTTGGTGGACTACAAGGGATGCACAGAATGCCGTTATTGAATCAATTTCGAATGCAGACCAAACACAATATTGGGAAGTCTCTAGAGACATTAGTTGGCAGATAGAATTAACAGATACAAACTCGATTTATGATATCATTTCTATGAAGGTTGAATTAGGTAATGATTCATATTTTGGAGTTAATTACAATGTAGCAGACATGACTTGCTCATCCCTAGACTACAGGGTTGACTCTGACAGAACAACATGTAATCATCTAATTGAAGGAGAGAATTTGATTATCTCAATCACCTTATTCTCGGGCTGGGAGATCGATAAGTCAGTACTAAATGAAGGAGAAGTTAAGTTAACGGTAACTGACATAGATGGCAGTAGTTGGGTAACTTATCAAAACCTCTGGACATTCTCAGAGGATTTTGATTTCGCGATAAACAGTATTAATGATGTCACGGGATTGGTAACAGGAAATATTACGAATGAAAGTATTGTAATCACCGGAGAAACAATACAAATCGAAGGTTTTGTGACTCACTCGCTTTCGGGAACGCCTTATCAAGGTGATTTGTCATTAAGTTGGTCGGGATTCATCCAAGGAAATAATTGGTTTGGAGCAGGTACTGTATCGGTAATAGATGGACAATTTAATGCATCATTCCCAATGCCAAACACTGGTGGCATAATCGACATCAGTGTGACATTCAGAGACCCACTTGAGACTAAAATAATAGGCAGTTACAACCTACCTGTATTCAATATTGATCCGCAACCTCCAATCATATTGGAGTCTAGCCCGGAAGATTACTCCCGATATCATCTGGAGAATATTGGAATTGGAGTAAATATCGATGAAGATGTTTCATGGACAGGAGAATTGCAACTTACATGCCAAGTGATATCAACAGATTTGGAATGGGAACCAATCAGTATTTCTATGCCTCATTCAAATATATTCCAAGGTAAAACATTGTTCTCATTCAACTTTGACTTTTCAGAACAAGGAGATCCATCCTTACTGTCCCCTGAAGCTCATATTGATTGCTGGGCAGACGGATATGATGACGCAGGTTGGAGATTAATCAGTGAGACTAGTTCACCTCTTAGTGAACCGTGGTTAACTCTTCAGTTATCCACAGTTGGCCCAAATATAGAATTGAAGGATGTCAAATTTGAAGGCGAACCTGAACCTGGAAAAGAGATTAGAGTAGAGATATCGGTAAAGAACTCTGGAGAGAGTTTACAAGACTCATTCAACATAACCGTCTACACGACTTCCGATGGTGAAAGAACGTTAGTGGGTCGTTTCAAACAGGCCAAGATAGATAGTGGTCAAGGAATAATAAAACGCGTAGGAATCACTGTACCGGAAGGAGACTGGACACTGGAAATATATGTTGATGAAGACCAACAAATTTGGGAACTCAATGAAGATGACAACGCATTCTCGAAAGATTTTAATGGGCCTGAAAAACTCAACTACTCACTAATTTTAGGTATTGGTTCTGGACTCGTGTTACTAATACTCTCTTTGATTATAATTATACGGCGAAGGAGCAACAAGGAGTTGCCTTCCTCCAAGGATTTACCAGCATTAGAAGATTTGGCTAGGACTGGGCCGCCCCAATCAATGCGAAGTACTACTAAGCCATCAAAACCTAAGAAAGGACCTCCGCCAAAGAAAGTAAATGTTGCCCCAGAAGATCCAAAGCATGACATAACTGATGCTATGGCTAAATTATCACTTTCTTCCTTACCCGGGAATATGAAACCACAGCCTGAAAAGGTACCTTCATTCGAGTCCCTTCCTGGTGGAGGAGAGTACGAATATCTTGAGGAGGGTACTTACTACTATGGAGAACACATCGGTAAATGGAAATTGGAAGATGATGGTTCCTTTACCAAGCAGGAGTAGATATTATGTCAACTGAAACCGAGGATATCAAGAGGGTCCTTGCGATATGTTTCCGGATGGGAGGCAATCAAACTGCTGATGATCTAGAAAGGGTTCTTTCATTCGACATGGGCTGGATGGACACAGATACTGCTCATGATGCAATAAAGGCTCTAACATTCGCTGGATGGATAAAGGATATCGAAGGAATACTTAGTCCAAATTGTGAACTTAAGGGCATCCAAGCTCCACTTGGCTGGCAACCTAGGCCATCAAGATTGACAGATCCTGCAGTTAACGAATCCCATACTGTAGAGAAACCCCCTGTTTTGATTCAACCGCAAACTGTGATAAAACCAAGTCCAGAGGTTATAGATAGTGACCCCCGTGCAAAAATCGAAAAGCGCTTAATTCGCTATATTGCCAAAAAGGCCAAACTAGACCCTGATGAAATTTCGAGAAGGGCTGAGAGAAAAATCAATGCATTGGGGTATTGTACTATGTGGCTAGCACTATGCTTGATTAGCAGAGAACAAGATTTGGAAATGAATGCAATTATTGATTCACTCTCGACTTCCTAAACTATTTTCTGCCATCATCAATAAGACTGGTAAAACGATTATCGACAATATTAGAGAGAAAGTGACTGTCAAAGCTGTTACTAATCCAAATTGTTGAACTACAGGCATAGGAGAAAACAGCAGGACTAGGAATCCAAGGGCTGTAGTTCCAGCAGATAACACAAGTGCCACTCCAGTTGTTGAGATTGTTTCTTCAAGAGCATCCCAGACATCATCGCTGCGTTCTCTTTCCGCCTCGAAGCGCCGCCACATATGTATGGCATAATCAATACCAATTCCAAGCGATAAAGCTGTGACCATCACAGTCAACACATTCCACTTCAAAGAAAGAATGACCATTGAACCAACCACCCACAATGTTGCTAACACTACAGGAGTTAACACCACTAATGCAGGAACAGCCCTTCGAGTTAGTAGAAGAAGTACTATGAAAGATACAATGAATGATATTGCTGTTGAAGACAACTGCGATGAATTTAGTCCATCCAGAACATTCTGAAGTGCAACTAAGTCTCCAGTAACATATATTTTAGCGACACCAGATAGTTCACTTCGCATCTTACCATTATCTTCAGTACTGCCTAATTCATCCTCAAACCATTCTACAACTTTGCTAGTTTCAGAAGAAGTTGAGGCATCCACCCTAACCTCGATACGAATGTGAATAATTTTGTCTCCTTCCAGATGAACAGTGTTTTCAATTCTGTCTGACCAGGAATCACCAGTGAATGGATCAGCGATTGAGTCGTTCTCCGATAGATTTTGCAGTGCAGCGCCAATATCGAACTGACTTGCTAAGCCTCTGCGCAAATCTCCTCCAGTGATTACAAGACCGAACTCTTCACCGAACATGACATCATTGTCAACTGCATCATACAATACTTTGTAAGGGCCTTCGTATGAAGGGCTAGCATCAGAACCTCCTCCTCCAACAATATCGTGATTATTGGCGAGATCATTGTGCAAACCCCGCATCTCATTTAGAAGAATAAAGTCAGAATCAATCTCTGACATTGAATTATCAGGCTCCATAAGAACGTAGATTAATTTCCACCCTGCACTTTCGTAACTTGAGTCTAAATCTTGTCTAACTTCCATTATTTCCATTTCGTCATCCAAGAAATCAGTCAAATCAAATTCGGTTTCTAAGCCCATAGCACCGAAAATTGATGCACCAGATATAATCAGTGCAATAATGAAAACAATTGCTTGTTGTGAGCGTTGCAAATCAACTAACTTCTTAGACAATCTTGGCATACGAATTGGGTCTGCTGGAACAGTTTGACCAGATGAGTCCAAGACCACGTGCAACGCACCAACTACTACTGTAGCGTTGATGAAAGCAGAGATTACACCCACTGCAAGTGCAATTCCAAATGTTTCTAATGGAGGTAAAGGCGATATGATGTTCGCTAAGAATGCAGCAACTGTAGTAATGACTGCAAGTCCCAATGGAGTTGAAAGCCGAGCGCATGAAGCAAGCCATGATTCTGCCGAATCTTCTAATTCAGCACGGAAAGCATTGTACCTTCTTTGTAAATGGATTGAGTAATCAATTCCTAAACCAAGAACTAGTGGTGCGACTGCTACTTCTAAGGCCGTGAATCTCGCACCTGAAAGATTCAGCAGACCATATGTCCAGATTAGTGCGAAGGAAAGTCCAACCAATGGGAAAACTACTCCTCGAACACTTCTGAAAGAAATTGCTAGTAAAACCACTACCACCAAAACTGCGAGTAAGATAAGTGTTGCGAGGTTGTCAAAGGTTCCTTCATCGATGTCATGCGAGATTAGGTCAAGCGATGCCACTCCGTAATTCAAATCTGAATCTTCACTTAATTGATTGAACAAATCACGTAATTTATCTTCATTGATTTTACGCTCTTCAGTACTTAGGCTTGGGTCAATTTCCAGAATCCATAGTGTCGAAGAAGCAGAAACACTAGCAGAACCACTGACACCATCGGTCTCAATCCATAGACAGATTTCTGATCCATCAAAGTCCTTATTCAGCATACCATCAAGTATGAACTGAGCAACTTCTCTCTGCTTGGAAACATCCCCTGGGCAATCAGATTCGTCAACATCGATTACAAGATTAAGCATTTCTTCCCACGATGCAACATCTGCTAGTTGAGTTCCATTAGCTTCCTCATCTAATGCAAGCTGTAAAATTGAGGGGGCAGTAATCCAATTTTCAACTAAATCATTCATTTCAGCACTTTCATCTTCAACGGCTGAAAGATGAGTGTTCATCAAAATCAAAGATTCGATATCGAGGACATTTCCTCCATCATCCCTAGTTACATGAACGAATAACGGTCTAGTTTCGTCCGAAAAATGTTCATTGATTCTATCATGCGCATCCGCAGAATCAGATTCTGGAGCGAAATCTGCCAAATCTGTATGGAATGAAGGAGTATTTACGAAAGCTAAATCGGCGACTAACCCTGCGGTCAAAGCCATTGACACGATTAGTATAGGCCAAGAATACTTGCGGAATGTGGCGGACTGATTCCGCAAACTCTCCTCGAATTTTGGAGCACTCACATGTCACGGGGGTCCGATTCAGTACAAAAGCGAGAAGGGTACAAAAGTCACGAAATTATCGTTTAACCGACCCTATTCAGAGCCCGATTTACCCGATATGAGGCCAAAGGTTCATGAACGCGGGGCTGGACGCCAGCATCGTTCACTATGCCAGTTAAGGTACTCGCCCGCGATGCAAACGAACTTCGTGTTCGCTTTATTGGAGAGTCTCACACCTCTCTACAGATACTCCGTGAAAGGCTAAACAACGACAAAGGTGTCGATTATGCCAACTATTTCCCCGGACACCCTGATTTGGATGAGCCAGAATTCTTTATCCGCACTAAGGGCAAGACCGATCCTGCTGATATTCTAAAGAAACTCATTGGAGAAATCCAAGGGGATTTCAATAGCCTTAAGATTTGAGATGTGTTAACACATGTCCTCTGAGGATAGCCTCGCTAATACCATTGGCCTAACAGGTTACGCTGTGCCAGGCAAAGGCATCGGTGGAGTCCTGAAAGCAAGAGTTGCTGATTTTAGAGTTGAAGAGATTTCTACAAAGATTAGTTTAGACCCTAAGGGCCGTTTTACTGCTGCAAATGTCACACTGACAAATTGGGAAACAAATCGTTTCATCGGCAAGTTGGCTAAATCATGTGGCATTTCTAGAAATCGAATATTTTTTGCAGGAACAAAGGATAAGCGAGCGATAACAAGGCAGGTATTCATTATTGACGCCCCTACAAAAAAAGTCTCGCAAGTCAACATACCTGATGTTGAAATTGAAATAATTGGGAGAACGCACCAGAAATTAGGATTTGGGAACCATCGAGGTAACCGGTTCACAATTGTAGCTCGTGGATGCTGTCACCCTGATGGCAGCCCGATGACTGATTCAGAAGCAATGGAGAAAATATCTGAAATCGAAAGCGGAATGAAGGAGAATCTAGGCAATGGATTGTTTCCAAATTGGATTGGACCTCAGAGATTCGGAGCAGGAAGGCCAGTTACCCCAATTGTTGGTCGCCACGTAATTTCTAATGATTGGGAGAGCGCTGTCATGACCTACTTGGGAATGGAAGGTGATGAGAACGATGATGTGGCTAGTTTTAGGAAACACATTCGCGACAATGGCGTTACGCAAGAAGGACTGGATATGATTCCCCACTGGCTAGGATTTGAAAGAGATATGTTGAGACACTTGATTGCTAACCCTGAAGACTGGGTTGGAGCATTCAGGAAACTGCCTAATAATCTCCAATTAATGACTGTCCATTCGTTACAATCAGTCGTATTCAACAAAACGATTAGGGCTAGGATAAATGCGGAGATACCACTCTCATGCCCAGTAGGTGGAGATATTGTTGGCAGGGTTGATGAAAATGGGCAACTCGAAACTTCATCTATGGTAAAGGTAGAAGAAAGAACGCTAAATCGAATTTCTAGAAATTGCAAATTGGGACGACTCGTAGTTACAGGACAACTACCCGGCTCTCGATTAGAAAGATCTGAGGGCATCGTTGGAGAAATAGAGAAATCGGTTTTGGAAGAAATGGAACTAGCCGAAACAACCTGGAAGGTTGAGGAGATTGGAAGGCTAACAACAAAAGGTACTCGTAGACCTCTAGTTACTACATTTAGCGAATTCCAATATGAGCCAGTTCCAATCGCAGGAGAGGAAACTATGGGCGACAAATGGACAGAAGGTGTCCAAGATGGTGATTTATGGCACCCAGAAGGCGCTTGTATCAGATTCAGATTCACATTGCCATCAGGAAGTTACGCCACAACTCTTCTAAGAGAATTTATGCGTACGCCTTTACAGCAATTGTAAACAATTACTTCAACGCTGAAGTTCTTACAGTATCAAAGAAGTCCCATTGAAAGAACTTCGATTTCACCTGTGCCACGGATGGCACGCATGTTGTCTTCGAAAACATCAGACAGACCAGAGCCGTCGTTCATGACAACATGAACTTGAATAAACTTCAAACCAAAAGCAAGAGGCTTGGTTTCACATAGTTGGACGTCGTAAACATCGTCCTTAAGAGCTTGAATTTGTGTAGCGATATCGTCAGCAGATACGTCATCAACGTCTGAATCAGGCATTACCTTGTAGGTTAGTGCGACCATTCCCATAAAAATCACCAATTATTCAAGGTCCCTGGAAACCACATTCACTGCAGACATAAGTTACACCTTGGTTTCTACAGCGAGGGCTGCGGCCAATTGGCACTCCGCATGATGGACATGGGAAAGTGGTAGATCCTTTGTCCACTAGTGGGACTCCGGAAGCGGTACAGACGGTTGCTCGCTCAGACATGGTATTACACCTCAGTGCAGCCCGGCCACGACCTCTCCCTCTTTATCCTTGCGCGAAGTCAGGAATCATCGGTCTAGAATTATTAGCGAGCCATTTCTGCCAGTAGACACTATCATTTCACCATCTCTTGAGCGGCAACCAACCGTTCTCAATTCGTATCACGTCACCCCGCTTTCACACCCGATTTACTTGCTCACCCCCAAAGGACTATTCCAACTAATCCAGTTTCATCTCGACCACATGCAGCGGCCAATGAGCCAGTATAATTCGCAGAGTTTACCAGGCGCCGCGGATAACGGCGGAGGACTACTAATTCTACGCGCTGAATTACCTCATTTGGCAATAAATCAATCACTTTCTGTCTAGCGCTAATCGAATTAGTTTTTGGTTGGTTATTCATGTCAGACAGAATTGATTTTGTCCTCTTATCTTTAGTTTGGCTGGTTGTATGCTTATTTTGCATAAACAGTCTGTATTGCCCTAATCTTATTGAAAGATTCCCTGAGGCCTGTGAGAATGTGAAAATGTTACTCCTCTGGAGTACGCTTTTTCATAATCCTGAAAGTGGATTTCGCTGGTTCAACTTCATCCAGTGGTTCTGGTCCACCTTTGCGTGATTCTAATGCTTCCTCAAATAATGGCCTAATCTGCCAATCTGGGCCACGCTTAGGCGTATGAAATTTGCAAACTAAGTAAACTTCAGACGATGAGTTCCTACTTGCCATAGGGGAGAATCTCTTGACAGTTTGGAAGTGTGGGCGTACTAATTCTATCATCTCTTCAACTCCTACTCCTTGGAATAATTTGGTGACGAAGTGACCTCCATACTTCAGTAAAGGTAGAGCGAAATCAAAAACATCAGCAACCAGCATTAGCGACACTGCTTGATCAATATCCCATTTGCCAGTAATATGTGGGGAAATATCTGAAACTACTACATCGATGACTTCGGTATCGATAGCATCGAGTACAGATTGTTGAGTAAAGGGGTCAGTGATATCACCTACTAGCAAATTTGCACCCTCAACGGGAACGCATGATTTCAAATCAATACCCACTACCTTTCCTTTCTTACCAACCAATTCAACAGCGACTTGTGCCCAGCCACCAGGATGGCAGCCTACATCCAAAACACTGTCATCGGTGTTGATAATTTTGTGTCTGTCTTGAATTTGTTTGAGCTTGAATGCAGAGCGAGCACGATAACCGCTTGCTTTAGCTTGCTTACGCCATGAATCACGTTGATGATCTTGAACCCAGCGGTCAACCATAGCACACCCTCAGACCATTCGGGTAAGCATCTCCATGATAACTTCATGGACAAGTTACCACTCCACGAGACTAATGAGACACCTAATGGCCATACTCGTACTGGCTTTGTGCCTCACCCCAGTTACTACTGCTATTGCTGAAGAGAATGTGGAAAAACATTGGTTGAAGAGAACGGTTTTAGTCGAAGAAAGAACTGCGATAGATTGCCCTTCATGCGCTGAAATAGACCCTGAACTTACGATGGTGGCTAAGTCGCACGGAGCACGAACAGCAATTGTTGGCATTCACGTGGGTGATTCATTTGAAAACGATGCGAGTTTAGCCAGAATTGCATATCAGATGCAGTCTGATAACACAATATATGGAACTCCTACATTCTTTGTTGATGGAATGAAAACAGCCGAAGGTTATGATGCATGGAGTGATGTTCAAAAGCGAATCTTGCTACAGGAAAGTACACGTTTGGCTCCTGAAGAGGTCGCAATGAGTTTAGTGGATGGCGAAATTATTGTTCCCACTCCCGAATTTGGACAACTAACAATTTTAGTCCTTGAACATGAAAAAGAAGTTCCACCTGATGTCGAAAATATGGGTGAAGATACACGAGATCGAGTGCTTGTTGGTATGAAAGTCGTAAACTCCTCAGGCAATATCTCTGTATTTGGCAATATGAACTTGACAGATTCGTGGTCAGTAGTCCTAGTACATGAGCCAGAAGAAGGCGGGGAGCCTTACGGTGTGGTAGAAATATCGAATAGAGAGTTTGACGAAATCAAAGATAATCACCTTTTGGCGATTTTAGGAATATGTGTATTCCTCGGCGCATTGTTAGTATTCACTCCTATGAATAAACCCCGATTTACAGAAGAAGAGTAGTTTATTTTCGTCATTAATTTACAATTTACGCCCATTTTTTTTTACATTTTAATACATAAAATGAGCATTTGACCAAACATTTGATAAGGTTCAGTGACTATGTAATATCATGGAACCTAACAACAACACATCAGAAGTAGACCAGACAGTCACTAAGTCTTGGATGGTAGAATACACCGTTGAAGTTGATGAAGAGAGTCACCGCCATCTATCTATGATCCTGGCGGATGACATAACAAATGTACATCATCAATTACTTCGTGAATTACGAAAGACATACCACTCAAGCGCCAAAGTAGACGTAACTGTACATCGTATTGAACCTGTGACTACTAACACAGACGCCTTGTATTTCGAAGGCATTTACGCACCTTAGTTAGAAGTAAAAGAAATCACAATATTTTGTCCATCGGCCAAGATATGGTTTTGATAATCGGTACTTATTTGTCCATCTACCGTCATCTCAACAGTTCCGTCTCTATATTCCATAATGCCTGTTTCATCGAAGTGTTTACCCCAAACATCAAAGAAAACTTCCAAGGGAACATCTTCGATATTTTTACTCTCAACATGTATCTTTCCAGTGTCGTCATGAGTATGAGTCATGTGCATTGCATCCTGACAAACTTCTGTATTGATTCCAGTATTTCCTGGAATCGAATATTCAACACCATCTATCAATATTGTCAGATAGGGATGGAAATGCATAGCAAGACCTTCGTGATCTAGGCACTCCAATCCTAGAGGGTGCATTTCATCGGAGGTGTTGTTTAGTGGTATTGATGAATCATCTGTTGATTTAGAATCATCGATTAGATTGATGTATCCCTCATATTCCAATAGGCCAACTAGAGATGCAAGACAGACTGCAGTGAAAATCATCCACAAGCTGCCCTCTTCCAAAATCACTCCTCCTCAGAAGCAGCCTTTGGTGCGACATAACCGCCGCGCTTTCTACGTTCTCTAGATTCTGTTTCTGTAGTGGTTGAAGAAGAATTACTCCAATCACTACCATCATACATCTTAGTCAAACGGAAAAACCCGATTGTAGAAATAACGTGTGAGATGTGAGCAGTAGTACAGTATTGGCACAGTTTACCAATCTCATATTCGGCATATATTAGGTAGAAAATCATGAAGATACCTAGGATCCCAAAATTCCTCCCAATACTTAGGTTTGATCTGACCCAAGATGCAGATGGCTCTTTTGCGATTGATATTGCTAACCATAGGAAAAGAGCGAATGCCAACATTCCCACTAATCCCCAAGGAAGACCAATAAACGGCATGGTATTCCAATCTGAGTTACCTATGACGCTTGAACAATCCCAAACCCCGTCTGCACTACAAAATTGTCCACCACCCATTTCACTAGCTTTGTTATGAATCCAAAGTGTATGTGCGGATACTGTAAATCCACCAAACATAACTGCAATCAATCCGCCAAGTGTGCGGCCTCTAACTGTTTCAAGGCTTTTCCATCTAGAAGAAAGGCTCTTTCCTAATCCCTCACCTAATGGCGACATAAGCACTAACCCGAAGATGATCGGTATCCAGTGGAACATAAGTTGAGTATTAGCATCAAGTTCCATCATTGTTCACCCCCAGTCGGAATTTCATAATCCATAGCATCCCAAACTGTGTAACCATGTTCAGCATCAGGTGTCGAATACAAGATTATACCTTCAGGAGATACGAGGAAATAAGTCGGAGTACCAGGTATTCCCCATTCATCACTGTTGTCGTTTTCTTGGTCATCCATGTAGTTGAATGTGTGACCGTATTCTTCCCTGAAACTGGTTATTTCGGACTTCCCGTAATCCCAGCCTTCAGTCCCATCATGGAGTGCTATAGATACTGCTAAGAATTCTACTTTGACATTTTCAGGCATTGAGCGTGTAGGATTTTCTCCTGTCCACTTGGATTGTTCAGGAGTCAAGAATTGTTCAGCAGATTGCTGACAGTAACCACAATTTGTATCCATGAACTCAATCATGTAGTATGTTTCAACAGGTATCTCCAAATTCGCATTTTCATCAAGATTTTTATGAAGATCGAATTCAGTCCATGAGGAACCATCCCAGACATCACCTACCAATTCAGGTGCTCTATCACCGACGCCGATTCCTGTGTATACAGGATTGGTAGTTATTGCAATGTAAGTAAATGCTGAGATAAACAGTACACTTACAAACATCAATCCATCAGAACGTGCTCCGGCTTCATTGCAAATATTTCTTCGTAGCATATTTTCACCCCATAATCTCCTTGATTAGAACCCTGGCAGTATAGGCCACAGCCTCCTCACTATCATAGTTAACCTTGAATCCTAATTCCTTGAGTCGATTAATTGCTAGCATAGCCTTTGGGATATCTCCTGCCCATCCACGGTCACCACCGGTATATTCTATGCTTGCACCATCGCAACCAGTCTCTCGGACTACAATCGCTGCAATATTGCGAACGCTACATGTATCATTTGAACCAAGGTTGTATAGATTGATGTTCTCATCTGTGTTTTCAATTACATGCAGAATTGCGTCTACACAATCACCTACTTCCATGTATGATTTTTCTTGTAGCCCATTACCTAAAACCTCCAATCGGCTTGGGTCTGCTTTCAATTTGTGAATGAAATCGAAAATTACACCGTGAGTCCCTCTTTCTCCTATGATATTGGCGAAACGGAAAATCCATGCTTGTAGTCCAAATGTTCCAACCCATGAACCGATTAGCCCTTCACCTGCTTGTTTTGAAGCACCATAAAGAGAGATTGGTAGACATGGCCCATGGTTTTCAGGAGTTGGCATTGGTGCACCTTCCCCGTAAACAACCGAAGATGATGCAAAAGCAATTTTTCCAACACCAGCGAGGCGCATTGCTTCTAGAACGTTATATGTTGCAATTGTTCCTTCATTAAGGTCAGTGTCTGTAATTTTTGTACCCAGACGAATATCTGGGTTTGCAGCTAAATGATAAACCATATCTATACCATCCATCAATGGTACTAATCCATTCAAATCCTTGAGATCAGCATTATGAAATGTAACTGCACCAGAATCAATGTGACCTTGAATAAATTCGATAACGCCTGATGACAGATTATCTACAACAGAAACCTTGTCGCCTCTCGCAACAAGACGGTCGATTAAGTGGGAACCAATGAATCCGGCTCCACCAGTTACTAGTGCTCGCATGTGTGGTCGTCATCATCATTTCATTTTAATGCTAAGTATCACCGTCTAGATTTACTTTCATGGCACCTCTCTCGGAAAATGATATCGTGGTTTGACGGTAAATTGTAATTTGCTGTAAGTGGGACGATGCAGATTAACAAAAAGTTCCAGGAGTTGAAAATAATGCCAAAAATAGAAAACAACAAAGAGCAAGATAATGAACAAAACACAAACAACATGCTAGTTGGGTTTGTACGCAAATCCAACGCAGGGCGTGCTGTAAAACTGTCAATAAATACCAGTTCGTTTCAGGACTGTGAGACATACGTAACTAGTGATGGTCAAACTTATGTCCAATTAGTGATCAGTTTGAACGCACTTTCAGGAGTAATTGAAGGGAGTCGTGCAGTGACTTCAATCAATCAGCTAAATGATTGATTGCGCAAATATAGACGGTTTATGCCCGCCCTAGAACGTTAGGGCGGGCATTTACCCTCATTATTCACTATATTATACAGATATGAAGCCGAATCACATATATTGGACCCGGTTGCGCGTAGCACCATGGAGCAGGGCCCTGTGGGACAATTCAAAATTGTTGCAGGCCTGCCCATGTACAATGAAGAAGAGACTATTGGGACCGTAGTTACCAAAGTCAAAGATTATGTTGATGAAATCATTTGTGTCGATGATGGATCTTCTGACTCAGGTGCCCGAATAGCTGAGACTTGCGGTGCAATCATCCATCGCCACAGAGTTAACCGTGGCTACGGTGGTGCCCTAAAGTCACTATTTGCTAAGGCTAGAGAAATGGATGCTGATGCCTTAGTAGTTCTTGACAGTGATGGACAGCACGAGCCTGCAGACATTCCTAAGTTGCTAGAGCCGATTCTTTCCGGTGAGGCCGACTTTGTAATCGGAAGCAGATTCATCGATGGTGGCGGTAGTGAAGACATGCCCGCATACAGGAGATTAGGAATCAAAGTGATAACTGCGACATCAAATTTATCAAGTGATTTAGGAATCCAAGATACTCAGTCCGGATTCAGAGCATTCTCTAAACTGGCAATCGAGAGACTTAGGTTTGATGCAGAAGGCATGGAATTATCACTTGAAATGCTTGAAGATGCTCACGAAAAAAACCTGAAGATTGAAGAAGTGCCTACTGTGATAAGATACGATGTCCCAAAGGGTAGTAACTTCACAGCTATATCCCATGGATTCACAGTCATGGTATGGGCACTACTCTCATTATCACAAAAGAAACCACTACTGGTTTTAGGACTCCCTGGCTTTGGATTATTTGCAGCAGGTGCAGCTATGGCTTTCAATGCCATTAATGGGATTTCAAGTTCTGTTGACGCACTTGTCGGTCCCGGTTTAACCGCCATATGGATCGGCGTTCTTGGCCTAGCAATGATGGCAACTGGACTAGTTTTACAATCGGCTCGTAACTTCATCCGACACCTATTGATTAGAGAATTTGGATTGGCTTGAATTTACTCATTTGAGCATAGCCTTCATGGATTAGATGCGCACCCACCTGAACATGGGAGAGGCGAGGGAGAGATTCGCTGAACTTTCGCGTCTCGCTCGCGAAAAGACGGAATCTACTCTTGATTCTGCATATTCGCAAATCCTTACTCAACCAAAAACGACTCTAGTAATGTTGATCATATTGTCTGCATGGCTAGGAAATGTAGGAACTGGATTCCAAGACCAAATCGTAGATGATGTTGAGGTATTCTTACCGGAGGGTGCCGAATCTACCGACCTACTTTTGGAAGTACGTGAAGAATGGTCGACTGATGTCGGATTCATTTATATTAAAACACAAAATGCTGAATGTGATTATTCTCTACCACTTGATCATCCTGAACAATGTGACAGACCAAATGATATTCTAGATAACATAACTAATGTGAATATTCTTCATGAAATATCTTGGATAGAGGGAGATGATGAAAAAAGGGCCCCTGGTCTCAAGCAAAACGGACTTGATTGGGATAAAAACGACCATGGTGAATCCGATGGAGTGCTTTGGATTATTTCAATATCTCAAATAATTAAAGAAATCAATTCCAGTGATGGCAGATTCAATCATGCGATGTGTGATAATACTGGTAACCGTTCAACTGGGAACCTGATAGATTGTCAAGCACTATCTCAATTACCAGGAGGAAGTGGAGGGCTATATGCCATTCCAGATCAGCAGGGACAAATTGATGAAATAGTTAACCAGTCAAATGGCTCGCTAGATGCTCTAGCCAAAGATACCAATGGAGATGGAATATGGGATACTACTGCAGTATTAGTTGGCATGATATCTGCTAATCAGATTGAAAAGACAGGAAAATGGGAGGATTACAAAGAGTTCTTCAAACATGTTGAGAGTGTAATCGATGAAGAAAATAGGCCATCTCAATACCGTCTCAACGAGCTTAACATGACACAAACAGGACTTTCGAAAATCTTGGAAGATGTTTCTGATAAAATCTATTTGGATTTACTTGGAATGATGCCATTATCTCTATTCTTTACCGTACTCATCATAACACTACTTCATCGTTCATGGAAGGTTGTTATAATCTCTGGAACTCCAATTGTCATGGCTTTAGCCGTAACTTTTGGAGCCGCTGTACTTCTAAAGATGACACTCACTCCGATGATAATTGCTACATTCCCAATATTGATTGGATTGGGGGTTGACTATGCATTGCACATGGTAAATCGTATTGAAGAAGTGCGGCGGAAAAAAGTTGATGCGGCAGTAGAAGAAAACGAAAGAAGAAGGCGTAAGGGTCTAGTTCCACAAGAAGTACCAGATATTTGGGACCCTGATTTCTATCGAACATGTGTAATGGACATGTCGAAAACCACAGGAATTGCAGTTCTCCTCTCTGCTGCTACGACAGTAGTTGGATTCTCAGTACTGATTCTACCCAACATCGTTCCGATAATTCCAATACGCTCTGTTGGAATGACTCTTGTTGCTGGAATTATAGCAACTCTAGTCTTCTCAATGATTCTAGTGCCTGTACTAATTTGGCTGCTCAAATTCAACAAAAGGACAAATCCTCCAATGTGGGGTTCAATTTCTAAATTACCGATTAAACACTTTGGCATATTTTTGTTACTTGCAGGAGCAGTCACATTTGCAGGATTAACTAATCTAGATGAAATGGACAAACCGATTTCTGGCTCAGACCAAACTCCAGACAACATCCCCTCCATGCAAGCTATGGTGGAGTATTCCAGTACATTCTCCGGAGGTCAAACTTCTTTATTCATCTTTGATGCGTCTAAACATGTTAGTGATCAAGATATGAAAATACGGTCACTAGAGGTTCTTGATGCGATGGATGCTCTAGAAAATAGGATAGAACAAGTCCCATATACCAATACTACTAGTTTGATTACTTTCTTGGAAGCCGTACCTGTCACTATAGCTGAGCCTCAATCCGGAATTACACTGTATAATGGTAACCTATGGGGCCTTTTACATGATGAATGCTGGGAATCTAACAGTCTAGAATGTGCAGCATGGATTCCTCTTGATGCTCTTTCTAACCCACCAGGGAATGGCAGAGAGGAATTGCGTAAAGACATGGTCAATGTAGCATATGACACCCTTTCCAAAGAAGTGCAATGGATGTTAACGAATGTTGAAGGAAGTAAAGCACTAGTTTATGTTACACAACCATACATGAATCTTGATAATGCTAGTATGCTAAGAGACGACATCGATTTGATGCTGGAAGAACCAATGGAAGAAGAGGGCATCAGAGTTTCTCCGCTAACAGGAGGATTACCAGTAAGTCTCGATATTAACAAAGGCATACATGACACTCAAAATTACACAACATTGCTAACACTTCTGATACTAACTATCGTAATGTGTATCGTGTTCAGATCACTGAGAATTGGAATCTATACTATGGTGCCTGTAGCGGCTATTATTGTGTGGCAGCCATTGTTAATGAGCTCTGGAGATGTCAATGTCAACATATTTACTGCCATGATTGGGACTATTGTTTTCGGAATAGGAGTTGATGATGCGATTCACGTGATGCACAGAATCCAAGAAGAAGGTGAAACCGCTGTTGGAATGTCGAAAGCCATAGAAAAAACAGGTCAGACAATTTTTGAAACTACTGCTACCACAGTGGCTGGATTGGGGGCCGGTTTCTTCGTAGCATTCCCTGGATTAGTTAATTTCTTTATTCTCATGATGTTACTAATTGGATTCGCTTTCCTAACCAGTGTATTCTTACTCCCTGCATGTTTGACTGCCGATCATGTAGTTAGAAGACGGCTAAAGCAAGAAAGCAGTTTCATTGACTTTGGAGATGGAGTTGTTCTAACCGACGATAATATGAATGCGGTCGATGCGATCTTGGAATAAATCCGGGATAATACATATTAATTCGCTTCTGTGAATATGTCCATGGAGGAAACCCCAACCGATGACATACAAGCGGATTTTTACGATGGAGTTCAAATCATAATATTCATATTGATTGCAAATGTAATTGGAACTAATATTTTCATTCCACAATATTTCACATTAGAGTTCGCTTTGGATATTTGGACATGGAGTTTATTTGCAAATTTAGTGTTCATAGTTACTATGTCATTTTCATTAATTATTCCTCTAAAGTTACACTCAGAAAATGGAAAAATTTTCTCAAATGGATTAATTTGTGGTGGTATGGTTTATGTCGGATACATGATTAGTTGGTTTTTTGTGTGTAACCTTTCAGACGAATGGGACATGGAATCTTATGGGTTTGTATTCCATGGTTACTGGGGAGCAATAGCTTGTATGATAACATCGATGATTATGATGTCTGCCAACGATCCTGAAAGTAAAACTTCTAATCAAAAGAACAAAATCAGATGTCCTTCATGTAATACTTGGCAAAGAGTTCCGAAAAACGTTTCTGGTGTTTACAAGTGCACTGATTGTGATTCGGAATTCAATGTTCGAGCCATGGGGAGATTTTCTGTTGCTACAGAGTTGCCACCTATCGTTACCAGCCAGGATTAGAATGGAGAATGCAGGGAGTAAGCCCCTTTCTGTTCCCTTTCGGTGACTGCATTCAACTGTGCGTCCTACCTGTCCCTGAACGTGCCGCATAAGCGGGACTGTTTGGACTTGCTCCAGCGG
>JBJLAY010000046.1:0-18108 GCA_045568475.1 Candidatus Poseidoniaceae archaeon
ACTTTTTGCTCTCTAGCAAGTAATTTTTTCTGGCGACCTGATTGGTGAATCCATCCAAAAAGCATGGAGTAGATAAACGCAAGAGGGAAGAATAGAATGAATACTGCTATGATTAGATAAATAATCAATAGCGCTATCGATTCTGAAGTAAAGTCGTACATGAGATCACTCTTGTTCTATAACAACTGCAGTTCCATATGCGAACAATTCTGCGGCTCCACCGGCTACGCTACTAGTTGCAAATCTGACATTTACAACACCATTAGCTCCTCGTTGCCCAGCATCCATCATCATTCTACCTAGCGCTTCAGTACGTGCTTCCATCAATAGTTCGGTGTAAGCCTTTAGCTCCCCACCTACAATATTTTTCAAGCCGGCTAAGATGTCTTTCCCAATGTGCTTGGCTCTAACTGTTGAGCCGGTTGCAACTCCTAGCGACTTAGTTATTCTAAAACCGGGAATGGTTTCAATGTTCGATGTCATTATCTCCATGGAACTCTGTTTCAATCGAAGGCGTATCAACCTTTAGATGGAAACCACTTTCTGGTATCTCGTTTAGTGAATGATACAAATTGTGTAAAACAATAGCCAAGGCGATGTATAAGATTCCACACATACTAGATGTAAAGATAGAGGTTTTGGCAATCCATGAATAATCTCCACCTCCAGGTACGCTTTCCATAAAGTTAGCAACAATTTCAGAAGAAATGTATGCTTTCCATACTTCTCCAATAACTGATATCGCTCCGAATGCTAGTCCAAAATGTAACATTTTTTCGTTTTGCGTCCAAAACATAGCGATGGTTGGTACGCCGATTAGGATTGTTAATACAGCAAAAATCTGTGAGATTTCCGTTACATAAGAATCCTCTAATTCATCCATCATTTCCATGTAATTCTGGTACTCTTCCCATTCTCTCAAAGAATTGTTGTAACTTCTTTGCTCTTCTTCAGATCCATTTACAGGGTACTCTCCTGGGTCTTTCGGGTTATCTTCGAAAGTGTAATGGTTGATTCCATTAATACCAACAATTTCGAGATAGAAGAAGTTTGCTACAGTTGCTAGTAGCATAAATCCCAGAAATATTGCAAACGCTCTTGCCCACCAAGGGCTATGTTTGTTAATCGAATTAATATCCATGTGATCACAATATTGGTTGATTACGTAGCCACTCTAAATCTGATATGTACAATTGCCTGATATCATCTAATCCCAAAACTAGCATTGCAAGCCTTTCCAATCCCATACCCCATGCACAAACAGGGTCTTTGATTCCAAGAGGTTCAGTAACTTCAGGTCGGAAAATACCTGCTCCACCAAGTTCCAACCACTTACCTCGCCATTTGACTTCAACTTCGAGTGAAGGTTCTGTGTAAGGGAAGTATGCAGGTCGTACTCGAACTTCTGGATAACCCATTTTGGCATAGAAGGTTTTCAGGGTGCTTACAAGCATCCCCAAGTTCGCTCCAGGTTCCATAATTATGCCTTCAATCTGATGGAATTCAGGTAAATGTGTTCTGTCGATTCTTTCTTTTCGGAATACACGATCAATAGAGAAAACTCTGCATGGTTCGGTTGGGTTCTTCGCTAGATATTGAATTGTATTAACCGTAGTATGGGTTCGTAGTAGCCCTTTCTGCGAGACCTCTTCGCTAAACTCTCCGCCCCATCCTGTGGATTCTGTATCTCCTCCATGCTCATGAATCGCTTTCCAATCCTCAAGCATCTTTGGGTCGAGTTTGATTTGTTTTGGGTTATCTAGGTAGAATGTATCTTGCATTTCTCTTGCAGGATGATCTTGAGGAATAAACAATGCATCCATGTTCCATCCAGCTGTTTGCACATAATCATCGACAAGTTCTGAGAATCCCATTTCTAAGAAAATCGACCTGATTCTTTCAATTAATGCCTGCATTGGATGGCTTCTACCTGAACGTGGCATTGAGGCTTCTAAAGAAACATCATATGGCCTGAAATGAGCCTCTTTCCACTCATCTGTCTGAAGCAATTCAGGAGTGATTTCAGCAATCCTAACCATTTCTTCCAAATCTTTGGATGGAATGGCTGTACCTGCATTGGTAATTTTCCAAGTTCTAGTCACTACTTCAACCATCTCAATCAAATTCTTCCGTCCCTTAAAGTGGTCGAACAGTGGGTCGTTAATCGAAGGAGATTGTATGAATAAAGTTCGAGCAGCAATTGCATCCGACACCGCTTCTTCATCTTCACAGGCGAATGCTCCGCCTTGAAGAGACACCCCTAAACCCTTGAGCAATCCAATTCCTGGGCCTGATTCATGTCTTTCAAAATGAGAAGATAAGTCCTTCATTGTGACATCAGGGTTTGATTGGATAAAATCCCATAGTCTGGCTTCCAATAATCCTCCAGATGCGGCTTTTTCACCCTCACTTCCAAGTATTACATCTGTTATACTACTCTCAGTTATTTTGACTAATCCCTGATTGGAGAGTCCATGTCCGGCTGAAACAGCCACAGCCTGATCATCCCAGTCACATGCAACTAAAATCTCATCTAATGACCAACTTCCTTGCCGGTTTTGCATGGCGCGGAGCATCCGTCTTTCTGGATTTGTTAACTCCGCCATGAGTGGTCGTGGGAAATGTAGGTCTTGAATGCCTTGGTAAAAAGAATTAAACTAGTGTAATTGTGATGGCTTTGGAAAATCTCGTAGAATCTAATGGGCTTACTGAGTAGCAACGCACAGCGTAATCAAGTGGAGCCAACGGAGGGACTCGAACCCCCGACCGTCGGATTACAAATCCGAAGCACTACCAGCTATGCTACGTTGGCGTCAAACAGCCCGAGCCGCATTTCGTTCATGAATGCGTCGGCAGGACAATATCCTCCAACAGGCTCCGGAGATTATGGCTGGAGAGCACATCTTGAACGTTGCAGGCGTTGCAAAGCAAGGTAGTGATACCATCTTCAGTTGGTGGGCTCGTTATCAGGATGCTAAGGCTGCGGGTAGAGATGCTGTCAATGGGACAATCGGTGCACTGTTAGAAGATGATGGGGCTCTTGCAATCAACAAAGTTGTTGATGCTGCAGTTCGTGCAGCTCCCGAAGTAGAAATCTCAGCATATGCGCCTTTAGCAGGCCTTCCTTCATTCTTAGATCTATCAAAGACGCTTGCCTTTGGAGATTCTAGAGAGCGTCTTGAAGAATTAGGATTCAACTTCGCTGCTACTGCGAGTCCAGGCGGAAGTGGTGCATTGTATCTTGCAGCCAATAACCTTCTAGAACGGGGTCAAAGTGCACTGTTAAGAGATAGACACTGGGGCCCATACAAGGGATTCCTAGAAAATAATGGAATCGATTTCGTGACTTGGCCACTTCTTCCACCAAATGGACACGATGAACATCCGTTTTTTGCATCAAATGAGTTTGAAATAAAATTGGAAGAATTGTGCCAAAAGCAGGACAAAATCATGGTTTGGTTAAATGACCCAGCCCACAATCCTACCGGTCTTTCGATGAGTGATGAAGGTCGTGCAGCCTGTCTTTCATCCTTTGTTACTTCAGCATTGAATAACGAATCTATTGGGCACACATTGTTAATCGACTCGGCATATTCACTATATGCAGATGAACCACATGCTTGGTCAGATACAATTCTTGGAGCAATTGAATCAGGAATGCCTTGGCCTGAAAACCTCTTGATTTGTATCGCAATTTCATTGTCCAAATCTCACACAATTTACGGATTGAGGACTGGTGCTCTAGTTAGTTTACATCCCGAAAAGGAAGTTACAGACCGTCTTAATACTGTTATGAGCGTAACTGGTAGACAAACTTGGAGTGCTGCTCCAAGAGTTGCTCAGTATTGTGTAAGTGAGATGCATTCTTCTGAAGAAGGTGGAGAGGCATGGGGCAAAGAAAGAGATCGGTTGAAAAAACTTCTAGACGATAGAAGGACTAATTTGAAATCTGAATGTGATAAATTGAATGTCCCCCTCAACCCTACAATGGATGGTTTCTTCGCTTGGATTGAGGCTGATGACCCAGTAGCAGTAGCAGAATCATGCGCTGAAATGGATGTGTATCTAGTACCCCTTAATGGAGGGGTAAGGATTGGGTTGTGTGCATTATCTGCATCAGATATGCCAAAAGTGGCTAAGGCATTAGCAAATGCAATGAGTTGATTCCATGAAGAATCGGAGAGAAAACTTTCTGATATCTGGAATTGTTCTAATTGTTTTAGGGGCTATGTTTTCGCTTGCAGTTGACATTGCTATGGGAGCTGTTGCTGGAATGGGCGGGATTCTTTGTTTCATAATTGGGATGTCAACTCCGTCTCAAATGGGGATGAGTCCAGAAGCAATTGCGGCTTGGACTCCTTCGATGGAGAGATTACCAGATGCAGGGAGATTCATGTATCGCGTCGATGTGACAATGGATGAACCATTTCAATCGACCATACTATGCGGTCCATGCGGGCATCTAGAGACTGTCGATGGGCTAAGGCCGGATGAATATTCATGTCCATCTTGCGGCCGACAACTTTGGGTCAATGAAGAAGAATGAATCTGTTCAACTGCGTAAGCCTCTTCACCGGATTGCCTCTCGCAATGAACATGACAGCAGTGCGCTTGGATGGTAAAGCCTGCGCTGCAGACTTAGAAGAAAGGTTGAAGCAAAGAATTGCCAATTGTAATTCTCAACCCCATCTAGCAGTAGTAATCGTAGGAGATGACCCTGCATCTCATGTTTATGTTAGAAACAAAATCCGCTCTTGCGAAAGGTTAGGAATTAAATCCACTCATGTTGAATTACCTGCAGATTCAACACAACAACAAGTTGCTGAAACTATACTTTCGATGAATGAGGATTCCAGTTTACATGGAATACTAATTCAATCACCTTTGCCAAAACATATGGATGAAGAATCTCTCACTGATCTAATTGATCCAACAAAGGATGTCGATGGATTTCATCCTTCAAATCTCGGTAGAATCGTTCAAGGTCGGCTTGATGGAATGATTCCTTGCACCCCTGCTGGCGTAATGGAAATGTTACGCTGGGGTGGAGTTGAAATGTCTGGTAAAAAAGCAGTAGTAATAGGTCGTTCCTTCAATGTGGGAATGCCTCAGGCATTATTATTGGCAGCAAAAGGAGCAGATGCTACCGTTACAATTGTCCATTCGCGTACTGTTGATTCCAAAGCCGAATGTTTGGCTGCAGATATTGTAATTGCGGCAGTAGGCCGTCCTGAAATGGTTACTGCTGACTGGATAAAGCCAGGTGCTGTAGTCGTTGATGTCGGAATTAATCGAGTTGAAGACTCTTCAAGAGAAAGAGGCTGGAGATTAGCAGGCGATGTTCACCCAGATGTCGCTGAAAAAGCGTCCCTTTTGTCCCCTGTTCCTGGAGGAGTAGGGCCAATGACGGTTGCTATGTTGATGGCCAATACTGTCACGTCCGCAGAAAGCCAACATTCTTGAGTTCAACACCCTAGTGTGTGTTATGGACCCGAAGCACCCTAACATTGCCTTTGCTGCGAATACCGGTGCTTTGGTATTCGTAGTTGTGCTGTTATTCTCATTTTTCCTGCCCGTGGGTACTCCCAAAGGATGGGCCATGCCAGAATCAATCTTAGGAGTATTAATTCCTATTTTATTCGCAATCTCTTGGTGGGCTAAAAGAGAACACGACATACCAATAGTGCATGCCCACGGAGGTGCTAACTCTCAGTATGAACAAATGGAAGATTTACCTACAATGGTTAGTTTAGACAGTGCTAGTGAAAATGTAAATCCCAATACTGCTGCAGTAATTGCATCCATCATTGGGTCTGAAACAACTCAGAATGAATCTGCAGTTTCTATGGCTATTGATACTCTTTCCACAGGTGCTATTGGTGAATCAGCTGCGGCCGCAGTTGCACACAACGATGTAGACCATACAAAGGTCAACATGGAAACTTTTGATCACAGGGGATTCCAAACACAGGGAGTCGAATCAGTACCGTTACCTGTAGTTCCAGCATTGGAACTACCTGCTTTACAAGTAGCAGAACTACCAGAAATGCCAGACCTTGAAGATTTATTGTCTGAGGATGCAAACTCAGCAGCACCTCCTCCATTGGATTTACCTGAGTTGCCTGATTTCTGAGTGTTAATATGTGGACAGAATTTGTGGATTTACATTGTCATTCGTGGCATAGTGATGGGTTATGGTCTCCTGGGGAAATGGCGCAAAGAGCCTTTGACTCAGGTGTTCGGATTTGGTCATTAACAGATCATGATACAAATCACGGCTGGGATGAGGCCAAAGAAGCATGTGATAAATTAGGAATGAAGTTTATTCCCGGTGTTGAGATTACTTGTGAGGTTGAGATGCAGAGCGAAACCCATAATCCAACCTCTTGGCATTTACTTGCTTACTTCCCAGAAGGTGCATCTGAAGAGTTCACTGAATGGTTATTAGACCTGAAGGAGGCAAGAATACCTCGGATGAAAAACATGCTTACTGCTCTAGAGGATTTGGGGCACAAAATTCCAATTGAAGATGTTGAAAAGCATGCATCTGGCTCCCTAGGTCGGCCACACTTAGCTAGAGCAATGGT
Source organism: Candidatus Poseidoniaceae archaeon (assembly GCA_045568475.1). Classification (GTDB taxonomy): domain Archaea; phylum Thermoplasmatota; class Poseidoniia; order Poseidoniales; family Poseidoniaceae; genus MGIIa-K1. The sequence goes on from JBJLAY010000046.1 coordinate 6,588, forward strand.
GGATCATGGCATTGTTGAAACAGTTCAACAAGCGTTTGATGAGTGGATAGGAGATTCAGGCCCAGCATTCCGTGAACGTCCATTGCCCACGATTTCTGAATCGGTCAAGATGGTGCATCAATCTGGAGGAATTACTTCACTGGCTCATCCCAAATATTACGGAATTGAAACTGAGGTTTTGATTCCAACACTTTTGAAATTAGGAGTAGATTGCATCGAAGCAATGCATAACTCCCATCCCGATTCATACAGATGGGAATTAATGCAATATGGCCTTCCAATTACTGTTGGCGGTGATTCACATGGTACAGAAAAAAGACCATCTCCTGGGAGAGTGGCTGTACCAATCAAGAATTTACACCGGTGCTTTCACCCGTAAAATTGTCCCATATCAGAGCTGCTTCGAATAGAAGTATTATCGGAATTGATACCAAAAACAAAGACAGAGGGTCTGGTGGTGAAAAAGCAGCACCTAGGACGAATGTAATGAACCAAATGTGTCTTCTAAATTCAAGCAAAGTTTCCCTATCGATCGCTCCACTTTGAAGAGATAAAAGAGTGATTAATGGGGCTTGGAAACCTATGGCACAGGCAAGGCACAAACTGACAATGAATCCAATAAATGAAGATAATCTCCATTCAGTAGATAATCCAGCAGCTTGAGCATCCGTAGCCAAATACTCTAGCAGCATAGGGGTCAAAAGATACCAAGAATAAATCAATCCTGCAGCAGTCAAAAGTATCGCAAAAATCGTAGTTATGATGACAGTCCTTGCTGGACGGGGGGTTTTTTTTGCAAGCCCACTTTGCCATGCTGCATCAATTAACAATGCAAGTATTGCAAAACCTGCGCCTAGCCAAGCACCAACTTTCACCTGCAACATGATAAATTCAACAGGTGTTAGAATGATTATATTCACATCGTCAGGCAATAATCCGACATTTAGCAACCATTCGACAACTCTGTGTGCAACAGGAATCCCTAGAACTAATCCTAGTAAGAAAAAAAACACTATCAATTTCATTCTACTTCTAATATGAAGAGAAATCTGATTGAACAGTTTCTTAATTTCTGGATCTATCAGGGGCTCTGACATTCACTCTTCCTCCCAAAGATGGGATGGTGTGGAATCAATAATCGATTTTCCAGCGTTTTTCAAACGTGCTATTCGGTAAACTACGAATCCAGTAATCCACATTGATGGGATTGACATAATGAGTGATTTTGTGACTTGGTCATCAACCCAATCATTCAGGTTATCTGCCCTTGTTGGCGAGTAATCATTCAGAATTCTAACTTCAATAACATCATCTACATCTTCTGCAGCATTATGCAAAATAATCAAATGCCAGAATTTTTCATCCGAAGTTATGATTTCTAATTCTTCACCAGGACCAATTGAAGTTGTAGTATGATTCTTAGACAACTCTTCCCAATCAATTACCCCATCGTCCATGTATCTTACAGATTCATCGACCCAGAGTACAACGATTTCGAGATTCAAATCCTCATCCCAATTTGTTATTTTTGTTGAGACTTCTTCTCCAAATTGTAATGGTGTAAGAATCTCATAAGTAGAATCTCCTCCTCCAAGGCGCATCGAGACACGTTCATCGATATTGTCGTTTTGGTAGGACACTGCTCCTATCACTAAGAATAGCATAAGTACGGTTATTGCACCTTCCCAAATAAAGTGCTTTTTCACCTTCGTCTTATCGACGCCTTCAAACCATTTGCCGTGGTTATTGCGTAACCTTGGCTGAATGTGGTGTATGAATAAAGCACCTATAGCTCCGACTAGCATTCCTAGAGGGATGTCGACAAACCAGTGAATTCCAAGATAAGCGATTGTGAAGACGAATAGAATTGTATTGATCACAATGAATAGGTGGTATGGCCAATGCGCCCAATCACGCATTCGAATCTTCTTCTCTTTGCAATGTAGCCAGTTTAGAAGAATCATTCCAAATGGAATCGCAACATGCAATGAAGGGACTGCATTATCCAATGGATCATGCGATGCGTAGAATACAGTGTACCAACCATCGTGGTACAAAAGTGCCTTCATTCCTGGTATCCAAGATGAAGTCACCTCTACATTGAAGAATAGATAGTAAGGTACTGCTATTGCATAGATTAACAAATAGTTCAACGTAACTTTGTCCGTCATGTCTCTTTCGCCAACATAGGCGAAGTAGACGGTTGTGATGTATATCAAGAATAGATAGATGAATAAATAGTGGAAATTCAAAAATTCAGTAAGAATTGCATTTTCAAAAGTCTTCTGTACCCATAATGTAGCATCACCTTCGAGTGTATAGATGTAATCTGTCCAGTTACCTGTACGAATTTTCATTGGTTCATTAAGGTCGTCAGTTAGTGCTTTCCACCTGATAATCACCATATATCCTAGAATATGCAGATAGTACCTATTCTCGTGAATTTTTTGAAATATGTTGTTGAGGGGTAGGCGTGTTTCCTTACAGCGGAGGGTAAACACCCAGCAGGTAAAGGGAGTCAAAATCAAGATGATTCCCATCATCACCCAGTATGGACTCATGTTTCAACCCCCTATGCTAACGGATATGAGCGTTTTCACTCCGTAGAGGTTGAACGGTTTCTTTCGTCCTCTGCTTTGGCAACTGCGATTCCATCTTCAACATCGACCTTACGAAGGATTAAGACACCTGCAATAATCAAAATTGAGAGAGCGAAAATTCCTACTCTTGAATCAAACCAGACTGTCATTAGAGCATAGATTAGAGGCCCGAGTAGAGCGGCAACCTTGCCAAAGAATCCGAAGAATCCGAAGAACTCAGCAGATCTTGTTTCTGGAACCATTTGTCCAAACATTGAGCGAGCTAATCCTTGAGAGCCACCAAGAAGTGCACCTGCAAATACTCCGAGTAGTAAGAACTGGAAGAATACACTCATGCCAAGTGGTTCCCAAACAATAGAGCGTGCTGTTTTAGGGATGAAATCAAGTGTGCCATCTCCAAGACTCGATGGATGGTTAATGCCAACTCCAGTTTCGCCATCAAGTTCACCTCCATCTACACTGTATGAAAATCTGGCTTCATCCATTGTAGATTCAAGCATTTCAAGATTATCTGCTGTTAGATTTACAGTTACAGGTATTGCTTTTCCATCTTTATCAAATGCCCATTTTACAGCATAACCTTGTCTCTTTACATCCTTATTTTCTTCGACAGGAAGAATGTTTTCATATTCCAATGCCCAGATTTGTTCATCATCATCTGGAAGTGCTGCAATATTGTTCACGCCTTCTCTCGCTTCTGCAATGTATGTATTTTCATCAGCATCCCAAGTATACTGAACATCATACTCTTCATGCTTCTCAAGTTCTAGCGGTGCGAATGATAGAGCTCCAACAATTACGAAACACCAACATACTAGTGAAAACTGTAAAGCGCTCTTAGTGCCCCACTTCTCCGCTAACTTTGTGAATCCAATGGCTGCTGGTGCTGCAACGAATTGGATGATTAGAATTGTTAGGATTAGTCCGGTAGTGGTTAATCCCAATACTACAATTCCAAACACTCCCGCAAGCGCAGTGACTGAATTGATTCCATCGATGAAACAGAAATATGCTATCATGTAGATGAATAGAGTTTTGAAACTCTTGATGTCTCCTAATGTGGATTTAACTTCACCAAGTGCCATCTTAGTTGAATCGACAACACCCATTGGTTCCATTTCATTTTCGATGTGAGGTTCTGGAACCATTTTGAAAGTCATCTGCGCAAATCCAAGCCACCAAAGCCCAGAAGATGCCATGACGAATGGGATTACCCAAGTTCCATCAAGGGACAATACCATGCCTAAGTGTACTACTAAGAGAAGACCTCCTCCAAGGTAACCTGCTGCAAATGCTTTGTTGGATATGGAGTCCATTTCACTTTCATCACCCATGTGAGGTAATAATGCATTATAGAACACTCCTGCTCCATTTAGACCAACATTTGCAACCATGAACATTATCAATGCCCAAACCCAGCCCATAGATACTCCAAGATAAGGTGAAAGTGCTAACAAAATACAGGAGATGGTTCCTACAAATGTAAGGGTACGAAGCCACCACATTTTGATCATTCGACGGTCTGCAATCACTCCTAATGATGGTGCACAAACGGCAACGATTAGAGCACCTATCATCACAGCTCCAGAAAACATTGCATCTGCAGTCCATTCTGAGCCAAGGAACTTGGTTGAAATTCCATTTGCTTCTGCGAATAGATATGCGAACCAAGCAGGGAATACTGCAGTGGTTACCGATGTCTCAAAAGCACTCTTCCCCCAATCATATGCACAATATCCTCGTACGCGTTGGTCTTCTGCCATGCCTGTTGACCCTCATGTTTGCTTATGATGGTTGGGCAGGATTAGTGAACCGGCACATGATTCAATAAGAGAATCCTTACAAGCCGAGATAATGGGATGGAAGCAACCTGCGGAAAATACCCATGAGTCTTTAGTTAAGGCAATGAATATGATGGATGGTGTCGAATTCGATTTACGATTGACTGCTGATGACCAACTCGTAGTCCATCATGATCATGTCGTATCTGTATCAGAGGATTTGTTAGACGGCCGTTCAAAGTATGTCGAAGAATGGAATATGAACGAGTTAGAGGAAGTTGGATTTTGTTCATTTGAAAAGTTGATGACTGACAAAGAGTGGCTTGTCCCTTGGCAAGAGCACTCGAAAGTTGCATGTCTTGAAATCAAACGCAGCCTACCACATATTTCCAAAGACCCAACAAAACGAATGGCCAGGATTATGCAACTCGCAAGTGAAATGGTTGATGAAGCAGATATCCATGATGAGGCAGCCGTATTCTACGCATTCCACAGGCCGATGGCTAAGGTCGCTAAATTGTCAGGTTCCAATCGGCCATGGTCTAGGCTATTACCAATAGTTCCACGTACAGGTAGTCACAACAGCAAGCGAATTCGAGCGGCACCAGAATTTATTGCATATTCATTTGCTCGTCTTTTACGTTCTCAAAAAAGGTCAGGGGCGCCAATGATGCCTTGTGCTGTTGATTATTTTGAAGGAGCAAAGAAATATCTTCACATTGGAATGCCGGTTGGTCTCAAGGGTAGGCAATTGAGAAGACTGACAAAAATTCGTAATGGTTTTCCTGTATATGTTTGGCCAGGTCATCCAGAGTTGGAAAGAGATTTGCTCGATGCAGGACTGTCATTACTGACTGACTACTCTGATCCAAATCTGAAATTACCTTGCGGTAGCGCTCGTTGGTTGAGACCAGCTACGATGCCTCTAAGCGATGAGGAAGAAGCGGATTTGAGAAGAGGGATAATCCCCGAAGACATTGCACCATGGCATGAACTCAGTGAAGATCAGTTAGGCTGGAATGCTGTGAGAATGATTGGTCACAGGGGATGTGGAAAAACATCTAGGCCTGTTATTCAATCTAAGTGACGAAGAGTTTGTTCTTCTGCAATGTATTTTGGTCGATATATAGGAATGCCCTTTCCGTTTCGCATTATTGTTCTTTCATCGACAATTTGAGCACCGATGCCAGCAACTCTAGCCCAGCCAAAGAAAGTGGTGTAATATTCAGCATCCTTCAATCCAACGAAATTCAGCAATGTTCCACTTGCAATGTCTACATTTGCATTTGTGTTTCTGATTTTCGGGTTTTCTGAAAGGACCATTGGGGCAACTTGTCTCAAAACTCTGATTGTTCTGAAATATTCGTCATCAGGACAGATTTCTTCACCAAGTGCGAATTGAGCGGTGGCACGGGGATCCTCGCTTCTTAGGACTGCGTGACCAAATCCGAATACAGGGCGCTTAGCTTCCAATTCTCCTCGCACGAATCTTTCGACATCAGCAGGATCTGATGTACCGATTCGTTTGACAAATTCGAAACATGATTGATTCGCTCTTCCATGAAGGGGGCCTGAAAGCGCATTCATTGCACCCGCCATAGAGGAATAGACTGTGGCATGACCACTAGCAACAGCCTTACCTGCAAAAGTAGAGAGGTTTCCTCCTCCGTGGTCCATGTGCAGAACAAGATATGTTGACAGAACACGATTCATGACAGCCTTATCGACTCCATTCAGATCAATTGTGTTGGTAAACCTACCAACTAGCGGGAGTGATAAATCATCTTCGGGTATATTTTCAATACGCCCTTCTCGGTATCTGAATATTAGACCCATTAATCTAGGCATTCTAGCGATGAGGTTCATGGCGTCTTCTCGCCAATCATCTACGCCACCTAACATACCTAGTGTGTGGATTCCAATCGACAACCAATCCATTGGGTGTCCGTCCTTTGGAAGAGTCGCAAGAACCGGTTCTAATCCTTCTGGAATTGCTCCTCTTGATTGTAATTCTTCTCGAAATTCAACAGATTGTTCTAATGTTGGTAACTCCTTGTGAAATAGCAAGAATACGATGTCTTCGGGGGACATCATAGCTAATTCGCTAATAGGATATCCACAATAATGCACACCTTCACCAGGTGTGACATAAGATGTTCTGCAAGTGCCCACCGGGACTCCTCGCAACCCAGTGTTCAAGTGGGCTGTGGTCAAGTCAAGTAGAGACTCTTCCTCACTCATGAATTCACCATCCGGACAAAGGGACAAGAGGCTTCTGTATAAGTGCGACGCTAGTTTTGCTCTTCAGAAGCCATTTAGGTGTTTTTTACAACACTTAGTGTTGGGCATAAATATCGCCATTCAAATGAAAACTTTCATCTCGATTTAGGAGGCCATTCACGGAACCCTCTAGAGGCGTCTCTGTCTTCAATAATTTTGGTTCTAATTGTGTCCCCGCTGATAATGAATGCTTCTTCTGATTCTAAACCGGGGCATTCACTCACTGTCTTTCGCCAAGATCTATCTGAACGAACATTCTCTGCCCAAAATGGATATGATTTACACTGTGCGGGTCTCGCTTCATATGTGGTGCATTTCTTATTTTCATCCAAGTAAATACAGATATCTGTTACAGGGTCAGAATTCAAAACCCATCTGCCATCTAAAGTTTGTCTACAATCACTTTGCAACCAATCTGCAACTTCTAGGCCATGGTGTTTAGCCATTGTTTCAGCATCTTCTGGACGTAGGTATACAATGCCGCCTGGTTCATCACAGCACTTCCCACAATCTGGTTGGCAGGAAAACGGGACACCCGCCATCCACCATGCCGTATTCATATCATTCACCCTGTGGTTCAAGGCGAACAATTGGAGTTAACATTGTGTAATTTGGTAACTGAGATATATTGCCTAGTAGTAATTCGATTTCCCCAACTCTGTCAGCGATTTGAATCAACTCTTCAACAGATGCTTCCTTGCTAAACTCAACTAATTGCATCATTTCGTTTTCAAGTTCTGCCAATTGATCAGATTCAGTCAAATGTTGTTCACTCATTTCTTTGAACATTGAATCGGTAATACTGTCGATACTAGCTGCAGTTTCGTTGACTCTAACCCTGTCGAGTCCAGATATCGTCGATTCCCTATGGACTAGGAAATCCTCTCTTTCATCAACTGTCAAAGTAGTCGTTACGTGAGGAATTAGATTTTCGCCAACTAGGACTTGATGCAAATCACTTCTTTCCTCAATGGTCATTTCAGGTACTTCCCAGCCGTCTTCCAATTCAGGTAATGGTGAATTCAATTCAACGCCGCCGATGTCTGCACCCGTGTAGACATGGTCCAATGTCTCTGTAATTACTCGTGATGCAATTTCTTCAAGGTCTTCTCTCTCAGTGAATATTTCTTGCTCTGTGATTTGAGTGGGAGTGTCATCTAGTATGTTCCCCACATCTTCGCTAGTAACAACACGTTCACCGGACTCAATTGCTAATGCAACCTTCTCAAAAGCGCTATCCGTCCCTCTCCAATCTCCACCACCGAAACTAACTATCTTGGCCAGCATCGGGTCATCAAGCAAGAGTGCTCGGCCACTGGCTGATCTTCGTAAATGAGTGATTAAAGAAGAAGAACTTGGACTCCTAATCCATATGCTAGTGGCTGAGCGCATCACTTCCCAGAGTCTTCTTGCTTGCCATTCATTAGAATCCACTCTAGATGTTGCAATTACTTGCACCCCCAAATTGAGTGCATAATCAATTAGCATGCCTAGTTCTGTGGCGATTTTCCCTTCAGCGAGGTGAAGGTCGTCAATTGCAATCAAGTTCGCATGTGCTACCGCTTCTTCCCAACCCTGAGGTAGAGATTCCCAGCCTCTCATCGCTGACGTTGACAATAGGTGTACGTTACCATCTTGTCTTCGAATCATTGCTTGGACTGATGCACTGATTATGTGTGACTTCCCACAACCACTTTCTCCCAAAATAAGCAAAGGATTCATCGAAGTTCCGGGTTTGCTAATTACTTTCTCACAGGCATTCGACGCTCTTGAATTTTCTTCGACGACATGCCATGATTTCCATGTGTTATGTTCTGACAAGAATTGTACAGGCGGCCATTTTGGTTTGAATGACAAGTCTTTCATTCCAAAATCAGTAGAGTTTGTTGAGTATCCTCTCTGCGAGTCCAAAACTTCTGCCCAAATCGGCCTTCCGTCTTTGAGAACTCCTAAGTCATCACTCAAGTCATCAACTTGTATTTCTTCTGTAATCTGTTTATCACGCATTCCACCAATTCTTTCTGCTGCTATTTGGGCAAGAGAACTACTCCCCTCTCCTAAATCAATACTTGACTTCCAAGGTTCAGATCTCCCAAGTATGTTGTCTGCAACCATGTCAAAAACAGGTCGTGTCTTGACACCAGTACGCGTGATTAAATCTCCACTTCTGGTGTCCTCAACCGCATCTATGCCTCGTAATTTATTCAAGTTTGAGAGTGCAGGTCTTCCAGTTGAGGCACTTTTACCCAATGCTTGTCTAGCATTGGCTAAAGCTAATTGGAGTTTTTCTTGATGTGAAATATTCATTCAACTTCCTCCTCAAATTTCCAAGACATTAATTCCTTATCTAAATCTAGTTCTTTTTGTGGTACACTGGATGAACGTTTTCTTTTAGATTCATTCCGCTTAACTTCAACTCCTCTTGCAGCAGTTGGGCTAATCGGGTCTTTAGCAGATTTATTCTTTCCATGAATAGATGATACGGATTTCGGTCCAAGTTGAGTAGTAGGTAAGGTGCGAACCTTATTGGTCGAATCTTGCCTTACTACGTCACTTAGTGAGTTTGGAATCACGTCAGGTATCGATGGCATCCTACCCTCTCTTCCTTGCCCAATTACAGTTTTTGGGATTAAATTGGATGAGGGCATATTTGCTGATATAGTGCCGCCCTTCGCAGCATCGAGGCCAGCTTTACGCATGTCCCTATCACTCATGATTTCAGCCTTTTTGGATATGCGGCGCTTTACAGTCTGAGCCTTCCTCGGGCCCTTAGATACATTTGGCACAGGAATGTCCTCGTTTTGTTCTTCAATGATTTCAGTCAAGACGGTTTCTGTCTCTTCAGGCTCGAAATGCTCAATTTCAACCGGTTGCACTTCGATGACAGTTGTTTCTTCTTCGATAACTTCACTTTCTTCAATAGTGAATGATTCAGGAGTATTTTCTTCTAAATAGCCGGCTAGTCTCAGAAGTTCTTCTTCGGTAGGTGGGGACATTAACGGATGGTCGAGTAATGATTCTGAATCGCTATTCCAGGAGTCGATAGTTTCCGATTCAATGTATGGCGCTGCTCTGATTAATTGAGCCGCTTCTGAGATGCTCCATGCTTCTTTGTCGAATGAAATTAGTAGACAATCGTCTTCGAAACGCATTCTGTCCCCCAATTCTCTAACCATTTCGATTACAGCGGTTGAACCACAAATATTAGCCAAGTATTCAAGTCCATCAAGGAGTAATACTGCTCTTAAGTTACCCTCTAAGAAACCGTATACTGTTCCTTTAATTGCATCAATGTCAACGAATTGAACACCTTCGGCTTCTCTTTGAGAGAGCCATAAACAATCTTCAGCCGGTAGTCCATAGTTGACGACCAAATCTTCTCTAGTTTTACGGCTGATTACGAGAAGTGGTTTCCCATGGGCTTTCAGATTAGCAGCGAGGGTGAAAAACGAATCACTTTCGTTAGAATATACGCTGCCTGGCTTCAATAATTTACCACTGGCTGTTAGTTTGTTGATCATAGATGCAGCCTTTGTTTTGATGAACTCCGGTGCTTCAGTTGAAGCCTCGATTGTCGGTAATTTGCTAGATTTAGTCCAGCTATTGGAGTGGCTGCCCACATTTTGCCACCAATCTGAAGTTTTACCCTCTTCAGGCGTATCAATAATCAGTTTCGCAGTTGGATGCAAATCTAAAATCCGGTAGATGTCAATTCCTTCAACCAGTTGAAGTACACAATCCAATTCTAAACAATCAGATTCGATCTCGATTAGGGCTTCTAGACCTTCTAATATCGCCTCAGATTCGTGTATTGCAGCAGTTATTGTGCCATTGGAAACTACAACCTGGCCGACTCTAGGCATCGAATCCACAGGCGTTCTTTCGCATCTAATGTATCCATTAGAATCGAGCTTTATCATCTCGTTAACTAGGGTAGAAAGAACGCTAGCGCCGCCGCGTCTTTCTTCGATAATATTACCTCGTGGCAACTCGACCATGCGCACCCCTACGGGGTGGTTGGTAATTCCACCCTTCTTGAATGATGGGGGTCGAAAATGCAAAACAACGACGGTTTCATGTCCTTAATGCTCATCGCCAAAGCATGGACGCACCACGTGGATTGATACCATTTGGAAGAACTCCATTAGGCTCTGAACATTCGAAAACTGCTATCAAGAACTATTCTGTTTACGCAATACTTGCCTCAGTGTTCATTTTTGCATTACTATTCTGGTTCGTACACATAGGCGTAGTAATCTTGGTTATTGCCATAACAGACCTGATGATTATATTGCGCGTCAAGAATATTTCGTCCATACCATTAGCTGTAAACCTTAACCATCCGTTTATGGAATCTGCAGCAGTTGCAGATTCCGAAATAATGGTTCGATTTTCAAAGGATTGGATAGATCCAGGTATTAGCCGTCTAAAGCTAGTAAAAGATCCTTTGACCGGATGGAATGTACACAAACAAGATCAACAATTGACTATACTTTCCGCATGGGATTCAAATCTTAATGAGAAGATATTGAATCGACAATTATCGATAATTAATCAAGCGATATCACTTAACAATGCGATAAATGAATCCAACGATGAATTCGAAGACGCAAGAGACAGGGAGTCGCAAGAATCAACTTTACTTGAAAGGGAATGGCTGCCTGAAGATGAAATTGATGTTCAGGGGCCATTGTCTCGGATGTTTTCCACTGAGTGATAATGGGGCCAAACCTGTACTCATCTCACCGTACCTTCAAATGTGCAATTCTCCGCCACTCATTCTATGGGCACAAGTGCCGCCTGGGATGAACGGACTGTTTCATTAGATGAATCCCAACGTGAAATGATAACAGGTGGCGG
>JBJLAY010000047.1:0-54935 GCA_045568475.1 Candidatus Poseidoniaceae archaeon
CCTTCACTCATCTCATCATCTGCATCTAGACCTAGTTGAGTTGGCAAATCGAAAGCTACCGAGAGACCTTTTTGACCTCTGTCCAATAGCAATTTGAAACGTTCGTTTGTTTCTTCTGCACTACTGAAGCCAGCATACTGACGCATTGTCCATAATCTTGAACGATACATCGTGTCATGAATACCACGTGTATAGGGTGGTTTTCCAGCAACATCTGGGCCAGCGATTTTGGGGACCTCGATTCCACCAAGTGTCCGCCAGTCTTCCCTACGCTGGCTACTCATTGACATCTCTCCAATCGTTATACTTTCATGCGTGCGTATAAATCCTCATACTAAATTTTAGAAAAACAACATATTAATTTCAACAGCAACCGTCGTCATTACACTCTTTAGTTGGCTCTTTGGTAGTCTTTTCTTCATGGACCACTCCACCTACTCCGTGAACATGCCCGTGTAAAATCTCTTCTTGCTCTGCATCTCTGATATCAATAACTTCAACATTAAATGTCAGTGATTGACCTGCAAGTGCGTGATTGAAATCAACAGTCACTGAATCTTCAGCAACAGCAGTAACCCTAAATGGCCCCATGTCGCTCATCAGAGTCATACCTACTTCCGGAGTTATTTCACCAAACATTTCTGTAGGAACTTGTTGAACAGCATCTGGATTGTGGTTGCCATATGCATCCTCTGATGAAAGCGTGAATTCTACTTTGTCACCAGTTTTCGCACCCATTAACTCTCTTTCAAAACCGGAATCATCTGTTTGTGTCCTACTAAGAAAACGAGAGGTTCTCTATCCTTGCTTGAATCAAAAACTTCCCCTGAATCCGGGAGTGTTCCAGTATAATGTACAGTTGCTACTTTGTTATTTGCGATTTCCGACATATCATCATCTCTTCGTTGTATATTTTTTAACCATCTTCCTGAATTCATCAGCGATATTTTCTGGAATAATTAGTTCTGCCTCTTTTTGATTAATGAATTCAATGGCTTCAGACACACCCATTCTTTCTCCCTTAGCCCATATTTGGCCTAGGACATTTGAGCGGTGCTCTTCACTAACTTCATCAACATCCAGTAATTCTCTTGCAGCATACTTGTACTCCAAGTATTTACGACGATCGAGTTTTCTAGATTGAGGTTGTCTACCTCCACCTTTCTTATCACCTGGTCGTCGACGCTTCGGCCTACGATCAGCCTTTTTCTTTTCAGTTTTGATAGTCTTGAATACATTAGCAGGGTTAGGTTTTACTAAATTACTAACTGGTTCAGCTATGACTTCTTCCTCGACAACTTCAGTTACAACATCGTCCTCTTTGAGAATTTCAACTTCGGCTACAGGTGTTTCTTCAGTTTTCTTAGCATCCTTAGCATCTTTTGCGAATTGAGCAGTAGCTGCTGATTTCGCTCTTAATGCGGCCAATCTGTCCTCACGATTTTCAGGTTTCTTAATCGATGTTTTAGGAGCAGGTTTGGGTTGAGGAGATGGCTTATGGACAGGAGTTGCTTTCGGGGCATCAATTTTTCCAGCAGAATTTTTCTCATCTTCTAATTCCTTACGCTTACGCATTGCCTCCATGGCGGCCTTTTGTTTAGCAGCTAAATCATTGGTTGGTTTAACCGGCTCAGGAGTGCGTGTACGACTTGGTTGACGCTGCACTTTTTCTTTCCTATCACGTGCTTTTTGACTAGCATTTGGTGCAAATGGATTGAATGGCTCATCCTTGCGCCGTCGCCCGTTCATATTGGTGCGGCTATTCGGCCTCTCATAACCCTTGGCATCCACTCAAGGCCACGAAATCGGTGTTTGGTCTGTACGCATTTCCTGATCGATTCCAGAATGTGTTAATGACGTAGTCCTTCCACTTTGAATTTCGAGCCAACCTAATCTTGCAATCATGGTTCCATTATCAATGCAATACATCTTCGGCGGGCAGTGGCTACTTGCGTCTCTTTCAGCGCACATGATAGAGGACATTTCCCGTAATCTCTGGTTGCAAGCTACCCCGCCACCCAATAAAATCTCAGTTTTTCCAGTATGAGCCAGAGCCCTTTCAGCAACTTCTATACAAGCCGCAAATGCATGTTCTTGAAGACTCCAACATACCGCTTCAAATGGAGAACCTTGACTTACTAATTTATTGGCAGCACTCATTAGACCAGAGAATGCCAAGTCCATTCCATGCACTGCATATGGCAACTCCAGTCCTTCTAACGATGGATTTGGATTTTTTGCAATCCATTCCAATGACTTCTGCTCAATAACTGGCCCTCCCGGGAATGGGATACCATGCTTTCTTGCAAATTTATCAAGCATATTGCCAATTCCAATATCCAATGTTTCACCGAGAACCCGGTACCTCCCATCCAACCTTGCAATTACTTGTGTATTACCTCCACTTACGTAGAGGAGTATCGGATCATCACAACCACATTGCTCACGGCCTATCTCAATATGTGCCACACAATGATTAACTCCGATTAATGGAACTCCGAGGTATTCAGAAATACTCCTAGCGGCTGCAGCACCGGTTCTAAGGCATGCACCCATCCCTGGTCCCTGAGAAAAAGCTACTGCGCCAATTTCACTAGGTGTGATGTCGTTGTCACTCAATATTTTAGAAAAAAGTTTAGTTGATAAATCTACATGATGGTCTGCAGCTTCTCTGGGATGTATGCCGCCTTCAGTTGGCCGCAATGTGTCTGAAGCAGATGGTCTTGGCCTTCCATTCGAATCTACTAGGCCGAAAGAAAAGGTATGCGCAGTTGATTCAATACCAAGGATCCATCCACCTCGCATAATTATTCCTAGTAGGATATACTATCTAACGGTTATACTCTCCCCGTGTTACATGCAACGACTCTTGACCAACGCTGGACCCATTGCGCACCTTTCAGGTGAAGGTCCAATAACTGGTGAAATTGCTGATAATTCTAAGCATGTTTTGGGTGCCGGTTCTGGGATTTTAGTCGAGAATGGAGTTATCCAAAGAATCGCACAATCGGATGAATTAGTTTCTGAATATACAAATGCCGAAATCATTGATTTAGCAGGTAAGGCGGTAATTCCTGGTTTAGTTGACTCACATGCTCACCTACTTTGGGCAGGTGATAGAAGTCGTGAAGTTTCATGGAAGCAGCAAGGTCTCAGCTATCGTGAAATTGCATCTAAAGGCGGAGGGATTAATGCCACCGTTAAGCCTACTAGGGAATCAAGTGACGAGGAACTAAGACGAGTTGGAACTCAGCGAATGCTTGAAGCCATACGAAACGGAACAACTCACATGGAAGCTAAATCCGGCTATGGCTTGGATACGAAAACCGAACTTCGTTTACTTTCAATTGGCAAGCAGTTAAGTGAAATAGAGCAATTACCAACTCTTGATTTAACTTGGCTAGGAGCCCATGCTGCTCCCCCTGGGTCCAATATTTCTGATTATTGCGAAGAGATTTTGTCTGAACAGCTTCCTGCAATTATCGAACAGGGAATAGCGCGCAGTGCTGATGTATTCTGCGAACCAGGTTGGTTTAGCGTTGAGCAAAGTGAAGATATACTCAGGGCTAGCCGAAGTGGGGGGTTAGATCTTCGAATTCATATCGATGAATTTGTTGATGGAGGTGGAGGTGATTTAGCAGCCGAACTTTCCGTAGTAACTGCTGACCACGCCCACTATACCAATGATAATTCTCGAGAATTAATGAGCAATGCAGGCGTAAATACCGGGTTCTTACCCGGAACTCCATATGCCATGGGTGCTGATTACCCCCCATTCCAAGATTGTCTGGATAATAATTGGGCATGGTCGTTCGCCTCAGATTTCAATCCAAATTGTAGAACTCTAAGTCTACCGTTTCTTGGTTCTATTTTGGTGCAACGTAATGAAATACCGCCAATTACTTCTCTAGCGGCTTGTACTAGAAATTCAGCAGAAACTACACCTCACCCTTCTGGATTAATTCATGGCCAGATCTGCGAAGGTGCAATTGCTAACCTTAACATTGTAAATAGTCCATTTTGGGAAGCTTGGTGTTTGCAGCCTGGTCATTCACCATTTGTATCAACAATGCTTGCTGGTGAAATGATTTATCATTAAACTCCTATTAGGTGGTATTTATTATGAAATCAAAAAAGAGCTATTGGATGGAAACTGTAGTATGTTCAGCTCGAAGGGGTGTAGATGCAAGACTAGAGCGTATGCTTGAAGCTCGTCAAGAAATGCGTCGTAGAACCGATGGATGCATTCGGGCCTGGGTTTCTCGTTCAATTGATAATCAACCAATGTTTTTGTTACAGGCTATTTACGAAGACGAGGAGTCTTGGCATAATTGTGCTAAAAGAATAGCAGAAGAGTTGGATTCCAGAGATGGCGGTATTGAATCTCTACTCGGCGGACCACCTTTAGTTGGAATTTTTGCTTTAGATCCTAAAGATGTTGATTTGGAGGCCCCCTAATTGTCGCATAACGTACATTATGCGACGCCGTAAATTAGTCTCATGTGCTTTATGTGGCGCAGTGTGCCGTTTATGGGCCATATTTTGCAAACTTTTAGAAATTACACCCTTGAATGGGGGGGTTTTAGGGTAAAAAAGCAAAAAAATAGTTTTCTCAATCATAGGATTCATTACTATGAATATACAGGGGTGTCTGTTCTTATGGCTGAAGTTAGCGGATTCTGTTTGAAATGCAAAACCTATGGTCCTATCAAAGATGGTAAGATGATTGTAATGAGCAATGGGCGCACACGGTGCGCTGGTTTCTGCTCCCAAAACGGCTGTACTGGGAAAATTTCGAAGATTGTATCTTGACTGAGCTACCGATTCGGATATATACCGAATCACAGTGGCCAAGTTGCAAGGGCTCGTGGTCTAGGGGTTATGACGTTGCCTTGACATGGCAAAGATCGCCAGTTCAATTCTGGCCGAGCCCACCTTGCAATAACTATCTAATGATTTTCAATTATTAACTTTTCAATAAGTGATTAATGTATAATCAATCAGACTCTATTTCTTCAGATTCAGGGATTTTGTTTTTTTCTTTTGCGACTGGCTTTTCATCAATGAATGAAAAATCAGTAGATCCACCAACCCAGTTTCTAACGTTACTATCGTCTCCCTCAAAATCTTCATCTGCTATTGCAGTCCCTGGGTTTATCGAATAATCGGTGGGGTCAACCTCTCTGGAAATAGCGCGTTCTTCAGGCGAAGGTGCAGCTCTTTCCTCCAAGTGTACGCCTGAATGAAATGTTCCACATTCTGGGCATCTAGCTGTTCCTTTTTGTGAAATTGTGCCACAAACAGGACAGGATTCTTTTCCAACTAGGGCATCGAGCCTGTCAGACATAGAATCACGCGTCGTCGTCATCATCTTCTAAGAACATGTCATCCTGGTCGCCGGTAACTTCATCGCCGTCATCAGTTTCAATGGTTACAGTTCCTTCATCATCATCGAATTCTATGATTTCACCAAAGAATTCTTCTCCATCTACATCAATTCCAACCCAGTCCCCAATGTCGATATCGTCATCATCGTCATCATCATCTTCAGTTTCATCCTCTTCATCATCTTCGAACTCATCTTCTTCATCAGAATCATCGTCATATGGACTTTCAATTTCTAGATCTTTTGGAGCATCTAACGCATCTTCATCCTCGCCCTCATCATCAGCGTTTTCCTCTTCAGATTCTGATGAATCTTCAACGGATTTGTCATCCCCCTTGACCCTCTTACGAAGGCTTGGAGCGTATACCATGTGCAAGTAAGCAGTTGCTCCAAGTCCAATAATTCCTAGAATAATGAACATTATACCATCAAGATAGAATCCCTTAGGCATTGAATTAAAAGTGCCATCACTACTTTCACCAGAGAATATAGTTATTGAATTCCTACATTCATTTGGATCGATGGATGCCTCACATGGATAGGTTTCTCCATCGCTAACATATCCTGAGCAGGTATCGCCCAAACTATCTCCTATTTCGGTTCCACAATGGTTCCAATTATCACCACTTCCCTCATAGACAATAGTTCCTCCTTCTCCTGATGCACCGGGTATTGCAAAGCCATTGGCAATAAACAAACCAATCATGGTCACCATTATGAAATACGCAACTGGATAAAAGATGTCATTTGCAGATTTACCCATCAAGAATTTTTGTAACTTCGATGGGAATTCTTTGACTTTCTTCGACTTAGGGAACTTACCTGGCTTGATTCCAATTTTCAAATCATCAAGTGCATTGACTAATTCAGAAGGATCAACACGATTATTTTCATTGGTATCTAAGTATTCCAATATCGCCTTAACTTGATTTGGAGTTAGCCATTCGCCACTGATTTTCTCGATACCTTTCTGAAGTTCTGGCGCATCTATCAGGTTGTCGTCATTACCGTCAACGGCCATGAAAGCCTCGCTTGCGGTCATTCCTGATTCAGCTATTGCCAATGCAAGATTTTCAAACGCCATAACTACAGTACTGCGCCAGTACTCTAAATTCTTCAAATCCTCTTCTTCAGGAATCTCTTCTCCGGTTTCATCATCAGAGGAATCTTCTTCCGCCTCATTGTCTTCTGACTCTTCCACTGTGACCTCATCTGAATCTTCTTTGATTTCATCATCAGAAACTTCTTCGTGCTCCTCATCAGAATCCATTTCATCTTCAACATCAGAAATTTCATCTAAATCCTCTACCTCTTTATTCTCTTCAATTTCTTCTTCAGAATCAACTTGAACTTCATCGTCAGAAACGTCTTCAATTACTTCTTCGACTACTGAATCTTCTTCATCACTTTCAGCGGTTTCCGCATCGCTTGAACCAGGTTCCTCTTCCGAGTCATGATCTTCAATTTCCGATTCCTCTTCATCTGATGAATCCTCGGTAATGGCTTCTGTTTCTACATCAGCTATTTCATCTTCAACAATCTCAGAATCCTCGGATTCCTCTTCGCTTTCAGTAGTTGCTTCTGTTTCATCATTAGCAACAAATGAGGCCCCACATTCAGGGCAAGATTCACTGTCTGCTGGAATGATTGCGCTACAGGCACCACATTCTCCTAATTCTTCTTCTGTAACTCCGCCAAAACGAACTCCACAGCTTGGGCATGATTCACTATCCAGGGCAACAATAGCATTGCAAGCACCACATTGTCCCATCGGAATTTCTTCTATTTCTTCGTCTGACAATGCCGCCACCGAAGAATCCCAGTTCAACACACGATATAATGGTTCATGGACTTGAAGCGTTACGGACTACATAGCCGGGGGCTAGGAGGTTGGCGAATGAGCGATTTAGAGTTAGGACATGCGTACACACTTGATCTTGTTTCTCAAGATGAGATGTTAGCATTTGTTGATGCGTCCTCAATGAGGGACGAAGGACATGTATTACTACTTTCTAGACTTCCTCAGCGACGGCTTCTTGAGCATGTTGATTTAGATAAAGTAGAGGCTTATTGGGTTACTTCACAGGATGTGAATGGTTCAATTCAACCATCTTTGGACCAAATATTTGATTTGGTGTCGAAACGGTTTGAAAATCATACAGGATTGGCAGTCATAGAAGGTATAGAATGGCTAATTTCAATTCATGGATTCCCTGATGTGCTTAATCTTATTATGAGATTAAAAGATTCTTTACATCGTAAACCTTGGTCTCTATTATTGGTCGTTGTTGGCGACGTATTAAATCCGGTTCAGTATTCTCAGTGGCAAAAAGAAGCTCCATTTTGGTTGATTCCAAAGAAGGTTGAACTTAAGGATGTAGAAGTAATAGATTCTAATTCTATCGTGGAACAAATTGTAGAAGATATTTCAGATGAATCAGAAAATAATAATTCACTTTCCTTCTTGGTTAGAATTCCGCGAGAAGGTTATTCTGTAGAAGTAGTCAGAAGAAGGATCCTTCAATGGAGGCGTATGGGCTTAGATGTCTCTTCGGCAGAGCCAGCACTTTTCCAAGAATCAGATGATTTAGGTTTTGAAATTTATAAATCGGTAGAAGATAAAGTCAGAAGGGCAGTTGAACTAGATAACCGATTAGATATTTTAATGGAAAGAGGTTATGCTTCCGAAGTTACAAAAATGCGATTTAGAGTACGGCAATTAACTGGACTAGAGGACATAGAGTCGAAAATAGATGAACTCATCTAGGTAGTCGTCCGCATTCTGCCTCTACCCTTGCTAGCCAGCCTCCTTCGCCTAGCTTTTCAGCAACAATTTCAATTTCCTTAGAAGTAGAACGATCTTCAGTCAATCGTCCGCAAACATTTCTCACTAAATTGTAGAGCGATTTTACATGTTCAGCCGGTTCGCAATCTCTGTACTCTAATGCTTCGCATGCAATGATTAATTCACAGGCGAGTACTTGTGATAGGTGCTTACATGTTTCGAGTAAATTCCAACAGGAAGTCGCACCCATAGAAACGTGATCTTCCTGTCCTGCCGATGTAGGTGTAGAAAAGGCAGAACGCGGCATTGCTCTCCCATGCATCTCTGCCAATGCCGCTGCTGCAACATAATGTACAATCATCATACCTGATTCGAGACCAGAGTTAACTGCCAAAAACGGAGGTAAATCATTACGTGACGGATCAACCATTTGATCAATTCTTCTCTCACTTATGTGCCCCAGCTCAAACAAAGCGTGCGACATGCCGTCTGCTGCAAGTGCCAGAACCTCTCCATGGAAGTTACCTTGACTGATTACTTCATCATGCCCGGGATTTGATGGGTTTGGGAAGATTAAGGGGTTATCAGTCGCGCTATTAATTTCAATAGATAATGTATCTGAAAGATTTCTAAATCTTTCAAGGACTGCACCATGTACTTGAGGTATGCATCTGAATGAATATGCATCTTGTACTCGATCACAATCAGCATGAGAATCCAATATTGGGGAATCAATCATTACTTTGGTAATTCTCTCTGCAACCAGAGATTGGCCATGATGAGGCCTTGCTTGATGTACTCGCGGGTCCATCGGCTTGATAGAGCATTTTCTTGCTTCCATCGATACACATGCAACTAAATCAGCCATAGGAATTAGATTAGATAATTGATTTTCAACATTAACTAAGAATGAACACATTTGACTCGTACCATTAATCAATGACAAACCATCTTTAGCAGCCAAATCAACAGGTATTAGCCCATTTTTCTTAAGTAAATCTGCTGTTGGAATTGGTCCATTTTCGCCCCAGACTTCACCCTCTCCAATCAGTGTAAGTGCCATATGCGAAAGTGGTGCTAAGTCGCCAGATGCTCCCAATGAACCAATTCTGGGGACAACTGGAATTATGTCATTATTAAGATAAGAAATTATTTGTTCGATAACAGTTCTTTGTATACCTGAACAACCCTTGACCAATGAATTAGCTCTCACACACATCATCGCTCTTGTATCTTTTATTGACATAGGTTCGCCTATTGCACAAGCATGTGATCTAATCAGGTTTACTTGGAGGGACGCTAAATCTCCAGGAGATATATTCTCGCTAACCAAGGCCCCAAATCCAGTATTTATTCCATAAACGGTTTCACCGCGCCTCAAAATCCCTTCAACAACATCCCTAGCAGCCTTTACCTTAGGCCATGCATCTGAAGCAACTTCTACCTTTTCACCACGTGAAACTAATACAATCTCTGTTGGGCTCAGAGTATTACCGTCTAATTTGATAGTCCCCATTATTCATCACCAGTAAACATCGAGTCAATGAGGTTGTCTGCCGCAAGGTTTGGAAGTGTTACGGTGAGGTTAGGGTTACTTTCCATAGCGCGTTTAATGGCATAAATGGCACCATCATTACGTGCCCATGCTCTCCTTGAAACACCATTGTTGACATCCCAATCAAGCATAGACAGAAGTTTCTTTTCGCTTTCAGGACTGCCATCAATCAGCATTCCAAATCCGCCATTAATCACTTCTCCCCATCCTACACCTCCTCCGTTGTGTAAACTAATCCAAGTAGCACCTCTGAAAGAATCACCTACGAAGTTCTGTACTGCCATATCTGCAGTAAACATAGAACCATCCCTGATATTGGCCGTTTCCCTGTATGGTGAATCAGTACCTGAAACATCGTGATGATCTCTGCCTAGTATCACAGGGCCACTAAGTCTACCGGAAAAAATCGCATCATTGAACGCTTTAGCAATCCTCTTTCTACCATCTGCATCTGCATATAGAATCCTAGCCTGGCTCCCAACTACCATCTTGTTTTTGGAAGCCTGTTCAATCCACCTGATGTTATCTAACATTTGTTGTTTGATTTCATTTGGTGAATCTTTAGCCATTTCAGTTAATACTTCAGATGCTATTTCATCAGTAACCTGCAGGTCGCGAGGGCTTCCTGAAGCACAAACCCACCTGAATGGACCAAAACCATAATCGAAGCACATTGGCCCCATAATATCTTCAACATAACTTGGATATCTGAATCCACTACCATCTTTGTCCATTACATCGGCACCAGCTCTGGATGCTTCCAGCAAGAATGCATTACCGTAATCCCAGAAATATGTTCCATTGGAAACTAAGCTGTTTACAGCAGCAGCGTGCCTTCGGAGTGTTTTTTGAACTTCATCTTTGAATTGTTTAGGATTAGTAGACATCATCTTTTTGCTATCTTCAAAAGATAGTGTTACTGGATAATATCCTCCTTGCCATGGGTTGTGTAGGCTAGTTTGATCCGATAACAAATCAACACTGATTCCTCTTTCGACCATTCTTTCTAGAAGTTCAACGATATTACCTATATGCCCAATTGAAATTGCTTCACGCATTTCTTTTGCATCTACCATTCTGTCGATAGCATCATCCGTTGATTCAGCAATTACCGATAACCATCCTTGTTCATGACGTTTGTGAGCTGCATGAGGATTGATTTCACTTACGATGCATGCAGCACCTGCGATAACTCCTGCTTTGGCTTGAGCACCACTCATGCCTCCAAGACCTGATGTTACGAACGAAATACCCGAAAGAGAATCCCTTGCTCCACAAAACATACGTCCAGCATTAAGGACTGTAATTGTAGTTCCATGAACAATACCTTGTGGACCAATATACATGTATGATCCAGCAGTCATCTGGCCGTATTGGCTAACGCCTAGTGTATTCATTCGATCATAATCATCCTGGCTAGAATAGTTAGGAATGACCATGCCATTAGTAACAACAACTCTCGGTGCATCTCTAGATGATGGGAATAGGCCAAGTGGATGTCCAGAATACATTACAAGAGTCTGTTCATCATTCATTTCACATAGATATTTCATTACCAATCTATATTGAGCCCAGTTTTGGAAAACAGAACCATTTCCACCGTATGTGATAAGTTCATGAGGGAATTGAGCCACATCGACATCCAGATTATTATGAATCATTAGCATAATAGCCGCCGCTTCAATGGATTTAGCTGGGTAAGATTCTATTGGGTATGATTTTATTTCATACTCGGTGGGTCTGTATCGCATCATCCATATACGGCCGTAAGTATTCAATTCTTGAGCAAATTCCGATGCTAATTCACTATGAAGGTGCTTTGGAAAATACCGTAAAGCATTACGCAACGCCAATTTCTTCTCTTCTTGCGTTAAAATTTGACGTCTCGCTGGAGCGTGATCGACATCAACAGAAATACCGGGGTGTTCAGGCAACAGTGTAGGAATACCGGCTCCAATATGGTTGCGCATTGCATCAACATCGGTTGCCATGTTATGTCGGATAGTGACGGACTTATTGATTGTTGTAGTCAAGCGTCATTTCTATCAGTAATCACCTTTAGGGGATATACATGGAGGAGGATGTATTTGAAGCGGAATTGCTTCGCGACAGTAATCAAAATCGTTATTTTGCTGGAATTGCGAGTGTGACTATTGCTGTTTCCATCGCCTTCCTTATGGTTTCAATTGTATTTACTGAGGTTGCTGACAAATCAATCGTAAATGAGAGTGTCGATTACGGGGTTAGAGTTCCAGTTTGGGAACGAGGCAACTTGGATTACATCACTAATCAGTCGAATGGTTTCGTAATGGAATTTGGCGATTTGGAGGTTCGAGAAACTGATAATGAATGGAATTCAACTCACGTATTTGTAGAATACGAGCTTCCTATCGAAGAAGGAGGAGCTGCACCTAATGGTAAAATCTCCTTGGCTTATTGGAGGCCAAATGTACCGGAAGGAGTACAAGTACCAGTAATTGCAGAGTTTGGCCCATATTTCCAAGAGCCGAGTGTTGAAACTCCAACAATAGAAGTTCCCGGTAGTTGGCTGGGAGAAATGATAATCGATCAAATTCTACCTCACGGTTACGCTTTCGCACAAATATCTGTTACAGGCACCGGACGTTCTAATCATTGCATGGACTTGATGGGCACTGCAGAACAATTAGGCAATGATGCAGCTGTAAGTTGGTTGGGTAGCCAAGATTGGTCTAATGGTAATGTCGCCATGATTGGAAAATCGTATGATGGCTCCACGCCTTGGCAAGCAGCAATGTTTGGCAACGAACATCTCAAAACAATAGTTCCAATATCTGGCCTCATTGGGGTGAAAGAATTGATGTGGAAAAACGGTTCTTCTGAAGCAAGAGCACCAATTATGCACAATGGCGTCTATGGCTCATATGGGTTCGATGGTGACGAAGAAGACTATGGTAACTTGTGCCCAGATTACCTAATTGGCCCTGGAACCGGAGTATCAGCCTGGATGTTTGGCTCTGAAATAGCAGGAGATTATTGGGCAGAGAGATACTTCCTCGATAGAGTATTGGAGAACTACGGAGGTTCTGTTTATCTTATCCAAGGTATGCATGACTGGAATGTTGATCCACATATGGCGGTACCGACAATCAATTTGTTAAAGGATAATGACATAGAATCCAAAGGACTTTTCGGACAATGGGACCACGACTATCCCGATAGGGCGATACAGTTAGATGATCGTTCGGAATTGGGTGGAAGAGGTGGCGAAGCATTCCCTGAAATGATTCGTTTTGATTGGATGCAAGACTTGTTGGAATGGTTTGATTGGTATCTGAAGGGAGAGGGTAGATCCCCTGAGTTACATGTTGAAATACAATCTAATCAAGGCTCATGGAGAATTGAAGACAGATATCCTGCAAGCGATACGACAGAATTAGTAATGTCCCTCGGTACTGAACTCGAGAGGGTATCTGGTAGCCAGAATGTACTGCCTGATGCCACAACAGGACCCGTTTACCAAAGCAGTCCTTTGACTCAAGACTTGTACATTCAAGGAATGCCAAGGTTGCATGTAGAGGTGTCAACAACTACAGTCGGTGGGCAGTTATACGCACTGTTAGAGGATTGTGATGGCACGAACTGTATACACATTGGTCACGCAATAATGGATCTAAGATATCATGAAGGTGGCGAAGATTTGTCCTCAACATGGACTCCAATTGTTGGTACTATTACTGCAAAGATGGAATTCTTCGCACTGGATGCAGAAATAGCCGAAGGGCATACGATTAGACTTTCATTACTTTCAACGGGTGAAGATTATTTGCCAGCATCTACATCTTCAATCGTTACAGTTGCAGAAGGAGATGGAAGCACGCTTCAATTAGACATATTCAATCCTGAAGATAAGTTGTATTGGCAACCTCCGGTTTGTACTCATGATGTTTGTGCACTGTGAGCACCAGGTCTCCACATAGTGAAGATTATTCCGAAAGCAATCATTGCGCAAGAAAACCAAATCATTCCCAATTTAAGTGTTAGTTCTGTATTATTCAAAAGCCATCCAGCAGTGAATGTACTAAAGCTAAACGAGACCGACATAAGCAACATATCAATACTGAAAACTCGGCCTCTAACCTCATCTTCTACCCATTGTTGAGTAAGAATGGTCGATAGTACCCAGTTTGCCCCACTAGCTGCATGAGCTAGAATAATTAATGCGATTGTTAGGTATAGGTTTTCGAATAATGTAATTCCGATTATTAGGTAGAAAAATCCAGATACAGAAACAAGAATTCCAACTAATGCTGGCCACTTACTCTTGTTTATCAGATATTTTCTAGCGATTATCGGACCAATTCCAGTTCCAATTCCCCGAGCCATGAAAAATAAGCCGATTCCGGCAGCCATTTCACCAGGAGACATTCTTGAACCTGCAATGACCAAAAATACTGCCGCAAGACCTCCACCTGCTAAGTTCCAAGTTGTTTTAGCAAATACGATTCTTTTCAATCTTGGTTCGTCAATTAATCTTACAAATCCAGCCTTAATATTTTGAAATGCTGTTCTAAATATCGGCCCTTTCATATCTTTACTTACTGTTTGTGGTAGATTGAGGGGGAGTAGTATAAGTGCGCCAATAAGGAATGTTATCGAGTCTATGATGAATGCAGTATTTACACCATATGTCGATACAACGATGCCGCCTAAGAATGCCCCTGTTGCTAAGGCAGTAGACCATGTTGCAGCATCTAATGCATTGGCTGTTGCTAACTCTTCTTCAGCCACAATATTTGGTAAAGCGGCTCTTTCTGCAGTCATGTACGCACCATGTAGAATCATCATTACCCCTGATAATCCAACCAACCACCACATATCCTCTGGCCCATCTACCATCAGGAAACACAGTGCGAGCCCAACTTGAACCAAGTTGGAAATGATCATTATCCATTTTCTTGACCATCTATCTGCTAGTAAGCCAGTGATTGGCTGTAGTATTGCAAATCCTAACATTCTGATCGTAAATAGCAAACCAAGCATGGCTTCAGAACCAGAGTGTTGTAGAATCAGAGTGAATAGCGCTATTGTATTGAACCATTCCCCCATCATCGAAATGACTGCTGCCGCCCAAAATATTCGAAATCTAGAGTTATTCTTTAGTAATTCGAAATAACCAATTTCTTTCAAAATCACTCCTCCTCAGAAATCCCTGTGCCGGGTTCCAGGAGACTGCATATTATCCACTTTGATGTTGGAGTATTGGATTTCGCAGCTGTGGATTTGAGTGGAACTAGTACATTTGCTTCTGGGAAATAGGTTGCGATGTTCCCCCTTGGTATATCATATGCGACTAATCTCCAGCCGTCGCTTCTTCTTTCCTCGCCCTCGAAATGCGAAACAATATCTACAATGTGTCTTGATTTCCAACCGCGCTCAATCATATCAGTTGCATTCATCAATACAATTCTACGATTTCCATGAACTCCGCGATATCTATCATGAAGGTCATAGATAGTGGTGTTGTACTGATCGTGAGACCTAATTGTCATCATTACAAATTTATCATCCGGAATTGTCACATCTGGTAGTTTGTGAGCAACAAAATGCGCTTTTTTATCAGGAGTATCAAATGATCGTGAATCCCTTGGGGGATTTGGTAATGCAAAACCATTGGGCGTATTAACACGCTGATTGTAATTTTCAAAACCAACTAAGGCTTTGCTCATCAAATCCCTAACATTATCATAATTTTCAACAAGTTTCATCCAATCTCTTCCATCATCAAGAGCAGTGCTTGCCAAAGCAGCAACAATCCAAGGCTCGCTCTTTAGATTGCTACTGGAGGGTTTTAGATTTCCTTTTGATGTATGCACAATACCCATTGAGTTTTCAACAGTGACAAATTGTTTACCACCCTCCTGAATATCTAATTCAGTTCGACCAAGGCATGGTAATATGATAGCAGTCTCGCCGGTTACTAAGTGTGATCTGTTTAATTTGGTTGAAACCTGTACAGTCAACTTTACCCTTCTAAGTGCTTCTGCGGTAGCCTCTGTATCCGGCGTAGCAGATATGAAATTACCACCCATACACATGAAAAGATCAGTTTCGCCCCTTAACATCTGAGATATAGCCTCGACAACGTCGACCCCATGTTCTCTTGGACTAGTTATGTCACAGGCTTTATCCAATCTTTGCAAGAATGCTTCTGAAGGGCGCTCCCAGATACCTACTGTTCTATCACCTTGGACATTTGAATGACCTCTGACTGGACATAAACCCGCACCCTTTCTGCCAATATGCCCACCCATCAACATAAGATTCGATACTTCCTGAATAACAGCAACTCCATTCTTATGCTGAGTTAAACCCATTGCCCAACAAGCAATTGAAGCCTTAGATTTAGCAATTATTCTACCAGCATTTTCAATTTGGAATCTAGTCAAACCTGTATCGGATTCGATATCTTCCCAACTTGTTTCACTTACAGTTTCAAGAACATCATCGAATCCGGTAGTTGAATTTTTGATGAAATCATGATCGAAGGCTTCCAACTCAATCTGCACTTTCATTAGCCCATGCATCAGGGCAGCATCTCCACCGATCTTTACCTGCAGGTGCATGTCAGCAAGTTGTTCACTTCCGAATGACATTTTCATGTAATCTTGGGGATGCTTGAATCTAGCTAATCCAGTTTCAGGTAATGGATTAACATGAATAATTGATGCACCATTGCGCTTGGCGTCTCTTAGCGCTGTTAGCATTCGCGGGTGATTAGTTCCAGGGTTTTGTCCAATAACCAATATCAAATCTGAATGATTGAAATCCTCTAAACTAACTGTACCCTTGCCAATTCCAATAGTTTCTCCTAACCCTCTGCCACTTGACTCATGGCACATGTTTGAACAATCTGGCATATTGTTAGTTCCAAGACTTCTTGCAAATAGTTGGTACATGAAAGCGGCTTCATTAGAAGTCCGACCCGATGTGTAAAAAATTGACTTGTTAGGATCATTGCTTGACCTTATGTTTTCTGAGACTACTCCTATTGCATCTTCCCAGGAAATTGACTCATAATTATTCATTCCCTCTCGCAGTATTACTGGATGTGATATTCTACCCTGCTTGTTAAGCCAGAAATCACTTTGTTCTGACAAAAATTGAACACTGTTCTTTGAAAAGAATTCAGGTGTAACCTTTGCTTTCATAGATTCATCGGCTACTGCCTTTGCACCATTCTCACAAAATTCGAACATAGTGGCATGCTCAGGATCTGGCCAAGCACAACCGGGGCAATCGAAACCATCGGATTGGTTTACAGTTGTTAGTGTCTTTATTGTCTTTGTAATACCCATACGTGTAATTCCATGTAGCATGGAAGAAGTAGCCGCTGGAATACCAGCAGCTATTGATTTTGGCTTACCGATTTTAAGAGCATTATTGTCTGGGGGAGTAGTTGCCCTGGTTCTCTTCCTTACAGACATATCATGCCGGATTCGACGAGGGCTTGTCAATGATGCGGCTCAAATTACCTATTACAGACGGTCTTTTGCTCGCAGCGAAGGCAACCAAAGTGATTCCACTGGAACGCGATAGGTTTTCTGCTGCAGAAGTAATTGATCCTGCAGCAACGACTATTTCCACACCTACTCTTACTGCTTTTGCCACGAGTTCCCAACTAATTCTGCTAGATAATGCAATTATCTTAGGTTCAATGCCTTTGCGGAAAGAACCACCTATTACCTTGTCAAATGCATTATGCCTACCCACATCTTCACGTATGAGTAATAATTTTCCAGACTCATCAAATACAGCAGCAGCGTGAGTACCTCCTGTTGCCTTGAACCATGGCTGATTGGACTTCATATCATCCATCATGACACTTATATCAGCATTCAAAATCACTGAATTAGGAACATCCCCTGTTGGCATTTCAACATCTCCCGTGGTGCAGGCTCCGCATGAAGCAGTCAACAAATCATCTTTAGGCCTGTTACGCACATCTCCGGATATTGTTACATCATGACCTTGGACAGAAACTGAATTTACCTCTCCTCTACCTTCGCATAATATATGTCCATATGCTAAATCCCCTAAATCCATAGGAGATGCTAGTAACCTTACTACAGTTTTGTTATTACTGAGCAATGTAATAATCGATTCTTCTGCTAATTCATCCATTTCCGGTACAGGAGCGTGACCCCCGAGACGGTGAATCGGCCTCTTGACCATGAGACTTCCTTGAGCAGGTACACATTAGTGATTGCCATAATGAGGTTTCATTCAGGCCTGCTGATATCGAAAAATTCGAACTGTAATTCAACTAATTCAGCAGATGATTTTGCTTCTTTATATGCATCGAGTGGCTCTTTATTCAATATGAAAAATTGCTCCCCCCACCTAAATGCGCCGAGTAATTTACGAGCCTGCTCTTCTTTTCCAATTAGATAAAGTGAAGCTGCAAGAGCCTCTGCTGTGGTCATCTTTCCTGGTTTCCCCCAGTTAACTGGATTTGCAGCCAACAATAGAGGTAACATCCTTCCCTTAAGTTTGGTCTTTTTCATGACCTGAGAAACTGAATCCTCAATCTGGGCCCACGAACAGTCAAGTCCAACCAATGCACCACCTTCTTTGAGTAGTAATTCATGATCTTCAGGACCTAATACCTTGCCACACAATGGCTCGAGTATAATCCCTCTCTTTGGTAGTTGGTTGAACCTCTCATGTAATTTCAAATCACCCCTGCGAGATAATCTTACAGCAGTATTTTTCTTGGGATCGTCTTGAGCTAGCCAAATGGCATGCACAGGTATTATTTGATCCATATTCATTCCTTACCGCCTAGTAAGAAATCTCCAAGAGTGAGTCCACGGCCATCGCCAGAATTGACGTGTCGGTTTTGGTCAGGAGTTACGTCGACCATTAATGTGATTCCAAGTGTGCGTTCTAGTTTTCTAATCACCGAATCTGTGGGTCTTTTCCCCGATTCAACATTACTGATTACATTGACCTTCTCAGCCATCTTACGGGCTAACTGATGCTTGTCCCATCCTTTAGAATTACGTGCTTGAGACACACGCTTTGAGAAGTCTGAGGCTAATTCTTTCTCCCCTCTTAGCATAATGTCCTTTCCCTTTCGTCCTTTACCAGCATAGCCACCCGAAGAAGGAGCAGGTGTGTTCCTTGCTTTAGAAAGACCAGGTGCGACTTTCTTCTCATCAAGTCCCATCTTCTCAGTGCAACGTTTGCAAGCCTGAACATCTGCTTTACCCATCAATACTGAACGAGTACTAACTTTCATTGCTCCACATAGTTCACAATCTGCCATTTCGCCACCAGTCCGTTGTTGTGGCGGTGCTTCATCAAGCCTTCGTATACAAAATTTAGATGCAAAATACACGGATAGTTGAAGAAGTACGGGCATTGGACAATAAACATGGGGACCGAAGTAGACAAAGGGAGTATTGAACCTCATGGCTCCGATGACAGTGAATTGAAGGCGTTAGCTATCGATTTCAAAAATCTTCAAGATGAGGCACAAAGACTTCTTACTGAACGAGTTCACTTAGAAAATGACTTGGCTTCTGTCAAAAAAAGGGCTAGCCGTTTAGATGAAGAGGTTCGTATACTGAAAAGCCCACCACTGATAGTTGGACACCTACAGGATGTTTTGGATGATGAAAGAGCTATTGTTCGTTCATCAAATGGTACTGTATTCCAGGTTTCAATAAATCAACGAATCGATCCTGATAAATTAAGGCCAGGAACTAGAATTGCATTAAATCAGGATACACTGTCCATCATCGAAGTACTTCACGATGCATGGGACCCTATGGTCTCTGGGGCAGAAATGGTTGAAAATCCTAATGTCGATTACGATAGTGTTGGGGGCTTAGACGAACAGATACTACAAGTTAGAGAGGCTATAGAATTGCCTTTAGAAAGACCAGATTTATTCAAAAAAGTAGGTATTCAACCGCCTAAAGGCATTCTCCTTGTAGGCCCACCTGGCTGCGGTAAAACAATGCTGGCAAAAGCAGTTGCAAGTCAAACCGAAGCATCATTCATCAGGATGGTTGGCTCTGAATTGGCACAGAAGTATATTGGCGAAGGTGGAAGGATGGTTAGAGAACTATTTTCACTTGCCAAGGATAGATCACCTGCAATCATTTTCTTGGACGAAATTGATGCTATTGGTGCAAAGAGATTAGATTCTGCAACTAGCGGTGACAGGGAGGTGCAGCGAACATTGATGCAATTACTAGCTGAACTGGATGGATTTGATGCATTGGAAGATGTGAAAATTATTGCAGCAACAAACCGGCCGGATATTCTTGACGATGCTTTGTTGCGACCTGGACGTTTTGACAGGGTAATTGAAATTCCTTTACCGGATGAAAACGGACGTAAGACTATACTTTCAATCCATTTCGATAAGATGTCAACATCCAGAATTAATGTTGGTAAAATTGTAGAACTGACCGAAGGGTTCAGTGGTGCTGAACTTAAGGCTACAACTGTTGAAGCAGGTATGATAGCCATACGCGAAGGGCGTTCCAAAGTAAAACAAGATGATGCAATTACTGCTGTTTTACGGATTAAAAAGAAACGTGAGTCGAACGGCATTTCTTCCTCTCCTGACGCACTTTACGGCTGAATACTTCGGGAATGTTCATCAGTCTCCTTCGCAGGCATTTCACCATGTCCAACAGGATTGTTGAGTGTGTACCTAATTTTTCAGAAGGTACTAATCTAGATGTCATCAAGAAGATTAGTGATTCAGGTAGAGGTGTTGACGGTGCTAGAGTATTGGGGATTGAGCCAGATAGCGATTATAATCGTACTGTTCTCACAATTGCAGGAGAACCTGATGCAGTGCTTGAATCTGCGTTTCGTGTGATCAAATCTGCTTCAGAAAATATCGATATGCGCAATCATGAAGGCGAACATCCGCGTATAGGTGCTGTTGATGTTTGTCCATTTATCCCATTAGAAGGGGTAACAATGGATGATTGTGTAGAATTATCTAACCGATTAGCAAAAAGAGTTTCCAGCGAACTTGGATTATGCACATTCCTCTATGGTGCTGCAGCAAGTTCTCCGGATAGAGAGTTATTATCGGATTTAAGAAAAGGACAATATGAAAGTCTTGAAGATCGATTGCACAATGGTGGTCCACATTTGCCTGATTTTGGGCCAATGGAATGGAATGAGAAGACTGCTAAGTTTGGTGCAGTCGTAATAGGAGCGAGAAAGATTCTGGTAGCATACAATGTTAATGTCGATGAAGTAGATGCAAGGTCTGCGAAAATGGCGGGGTCGCTAGTACGTTCATCTGGTCGTTTGTTAAAACATGACGATGGTAAAAGAACTAGGATACCCGGGATGCTTTCAATGGTTCAGGGCATGGGTTTACCACTGGAATCACACAATATTTCTCAGGTATCTATGAATCTTAGAGATGTCTCAATCACACCAATGCATATTGCGTTTGAAGCTGTAAAATCAATAGTCAACGACCATGGAGTTCAGACTTGTGGCTCTGAATTAGTTGGGCTAGTGCCATTATCTGCAATGCTTGAGGCGGGGCGTTGGTATTCAACAGGAGATGTTAATGATGAAACTGAACTTGTTAATGCTGCCATTAGCGGTTTAGGGCTCGAATATCTTGGCCCGTTCAATCCTAAAGAACGAATAATTGAATGGGCACTTGATAGTGGGGTGGAAGCATGAAGACACCTTGGATGGAGATGACAGTTAGAGATTTCCAGTCTGCATTAGCATCATCCTCACCAACACCTGGTGGCGGTACTGCTGCAGCAATTGCTTTGGGTCAAGCATCAGCTCTAACCATAATGGTATGCGATTTAACATTAGGTAAAGATAAGTGGCAAGATGGGTGGAGTGCAGCAGAATCTGCATTGTCTACATCTGTTAGTACTATGTCCAGAGCGGGATTATTGGCTGATGAAGATAGCAATGCATTTGATGGCGTTATGAATTCATTCAAGTTACCCAAAGAGTCTGATGAACAAAAGTCTGCAAGGAGGCAAGCGATTAGAAGCGCAACTCTAATTGCAACTGAAAAACCATTTGAAACTGCTCAATTGGCACTAAAACTCCTTACAGTTCTACCTGAATTAGCTGCGACTGGAAATGCAAATGCCGTTTCTGATGTAGGAGTTGCAGGTTTATTGGCCAGTGCTGCATGTAAAGGGGCCTTGTTCAATGTAGACATTAATCTTGATAGTTTGCCGGAAGATATGGCTGTAGATATTAGGAAAGAAGCCCCTAAAATACAGGATGAGGCAAGAATTCTATCTCGCAAAGTAATGGATGCTGTAAGGGATAGGCTTTGATCATCTAACTTGAGACCCTGGCGATATTTCACCATCTAAAGTAACTAGGGTTACGCCACCTTTACCATCATCCGCGGCCAACATCATTCCTTCACTCATTACTCCACGTAACTTACGTGGTTTCAAATTCGCCACGAAAACGACTGATTTACCCATCATTTGCTCCGCCGTATAATATTCCTTGAGACCAGCACAAATGGTTCGACCATCTTCTGTTCCGTCGTCAATAGTGACTACGAATAATTTGTCAGCGTTTTCATGATCAGTTACATTCATGATTTTGCCGACTTTCAATTCAACTTCCATAAAAGTTTCAAAATCTAGGTGTGTTGTTCCTTCTGGCATTTTTATTTCCTCCTTCTTCTTATTTTTCTTACTACCCTTGACTGCGTGTGTCGGGTCTGAATTATTATCAGAATTGTCGCTGGCTAAGTCTTGTTCTTGAGCTAGAATCTCTTCCAAGTCAAGTCTCTTGAACAATGGCTCTGCTAAATCGTCAGACCATTTGAACTTAGTACTCCAATCAATGGCCGATTGCCAAGAAATTTGCGATACATCTCCTTCCTCGCCCAAAGCCTTCCATAATTTCTGTGCACTAAATGGTAGGAATGGTTGAGTCATAATCGAAAGGAATCTAGAGATTCGCCAGCCGAATGATAACTTAGCCATTGAGACATTAGCCCCTTCCCCATCTAGGTCCTTAAGGTACTTCCAAGGAGTGGCAGATTGTAGCATCTGGTTACCTAATTGTGCTGCACGCATCACATTACGCAGTGCTTCTTTGTAACGATGCTTTTCTAAACTCGCTGTAATTTCATTGTGTAAATCTTCGAGTTTAACCATTTCTTCATTGCAGTAACTAAGATTTTCAAAGGATTCTAACTCTCGGCCTTGTGGAAGTCTAGCCCCGAGTGTAAGAACACGATGGACAAAATTTCCGTAGGCAGCAATGAGTTCAGAATTTATTTTTTCAACGAAATCAGGCCAATTAAAATCAGTATCATGATTTTCTGGCATATTTATCGAAAGATAATATCTCAGTGTATCAGGATCAAACCTTTCTAGGAATGATGGTAGCCAAACCGCATGTTTTCTGGATTTTGAGAATTGCCCACCTGCTAACATCAGATACTCCATTGCAGGCACATTATCTTCTAATTGCAGTTCGCCCAGTCTTGGAAGAGATGGCTTATCATTAGATGTTAGGCCTTTAGATGCATGATTAAGACCCATAATCAAGGCAGGCCAAATGACGGTGTGGAATGGAATGTTATCCTTTCCTAAGAAATACAAATGACGAGGTTTTCCTCCCTCCTCATCTCCCTTCCACCATTTCTTCCAATCATGTTCAGAAGCATATCTTTCAGACCATAGTTTCGCGCACGAATAATATCCTTGCACTGCCTCAAACCACACATAGATGCATTTTCCATCCCATTCATTACCTTCCAAGGGAAGAGGGATACCCCAATCTAAGTCCCTAGTTACAGCACGAGGTCTTAGACCCATGTCTAGCCATTGTTTTGTCATAGCCTTAACATTGGATTTCCAGACTGATTGGCGCTGCTTCGCATGTTCTTCAAGAGCCTCTTGAAACAAGTCCAATCGATAAAAGAAATGTTCTGTATCTCTGATCTCAATAGTTGCTTCAGGATTCATTTTAGACTTTGGATTTTTTAGTTCATGTGCCTCGTACGTAACTCCGCATTCATCACACTGATCACCTCTGGCTCCAGACTCACCGCAGTTAGGGCAATCACCCTCAACATATCGATCCGGTAGGAATCTACCTCCGTCTTCGCGAATCTCGTAATATTGCTGCATAACTTTCTTTTCGAAAAGTCCTGCATTTAACAATGAAATAAAATTCTCTGAAACTATTTTGTGGTGGTCATCATCACTAGTTCTATTGAATAATGATCCTCCATATTCAACACCTCTAGGATCGACATTAGGTTCCCATGAGCATCCAAGGTCGATCAAAGCCTTCGAGTTAATCGCATGGTACTTGTCTACAACATCTTGTGGTGAAATTCCGTTTGTTTCAGCAGACACAGTAATCGGAGTACCGTGCTCGTCAGAACCTGATACCATCAATACTTTATTCCCCTTAGCTCGCTCAAAACGTGCTTGTATATCCGGTGGTAAATAACATCCAGCAACATGTCCCAAATGCAGAGGGCCATTTGCATATGGCCATGCGACACAAATTAGGACATGCTCTCCGGTCATCTAGGGTGTCACCTATCCTGTCGGATGCAATGAACTACATGAGTGCTATCATTGTTTCATTGCGAAGCCTCAAGAACTTGATGCTATACACACCAAATGGGCCGATTGGCCGAGGATTCGTTGAACCCTATGGCAGATTACACAATGCTTGTCGTTTATGCATCCGTAGCATTGGGTGTATCATTTCTATGTTCTATGCTAGAAGCGGTACTTCTCTCTATGTCTCTTTCACACGTAAGTGTAATCAATAAGGCAGGAGATAAAAATGGTGCAAGATGGGCCAAACTGAAAGAAGATGACTCAGTAAAACCGCTCACAGCAATATTGACACTCAATACCATTGCTCACACAATGGGTGCCGCTGGTGTTGGTGCAGAGGTATCTGACAAATTTGGTGATGACAAATTAACGATCGCTTCAATAATTCTGACTTTAGCAGTATTGTTCCTGTCCGAAATCATCCCCAAAACTCTTGGATCTGCATACTGGAGAATGCTTTCCGGGCCTTCAGGACTAATACTATCTGGTATGACAAAGTTGTTGACGCCATTCTTCATTCCACTTTTATGGTTCAAACGCATGTTACCTAAGGCAGAAACGGCACTAGTAACGCGTGATGAGTTACATGCTCTAGCAGATATCAGTGAGGAAGAGGGTGAATTAGACGAGGATGAAGAAGCGGTAATTCATAATTTATTGGCGCTGAGAGAAATTCCAGTAAAGGACGTGATGACTCCAAGAACTGTAACTCTTGCATTTGCTCAAGATTGGACCATTAGACAGGTATTAGACGATACTAAGATTCTAAGATTTGGAAGGATGCCAGTTTATGCAGAAACTATCGATTCTTTGTCTGGTTTCGTATTACGTTCCGATATTCTAATGGCTGCATCTATGGATGAATGGGACAAGGTATTGTCGGAAATGAGGAAGCCATTACTTACGATAAACATGGATGAAAGTGTAGATTTGGCACTAGATCGATTCCTTCAATCAAAAGTACAGATATTGGCTGTTCTTGATGAATTCGGTGGTACCGCTGGAATTATTACAATGGAGGATGCAATTGAAACCCTCTTAGGCGAGGAAATTGTTGATGAATTGGATGAGCATGAGGACATGCGCGAACTAGCCAGAGAACAGGCTGAAATTAGTGAAGAAGAGTGATTATAATATCCTACTTTCTATCCAATTTATTATCAAATCATCTCTTTCTTTATTCAATCGGTTCTTTGAATGTGTAAGTGATTCAATTAGGTGAGGATAGATTTCGACGTCTTGCTTCAACAACAAATCATAATGGAATCTGCCCAATCTCCTATCGTTAGCAGATTGTAACAACAGTATGGGCACTTTAGGAAGCCCCCATGATGGTATATCGATATCTTTCCATTCTAGTTCTCCGATTTCAGGATGGATTTTCTTGAACCCCTTTAGTGCCCATCTTTTCAATAAAGGTAACATGAACGATATCTTACCTGACATTTCCTCCATTATTGGAGAATAAGCAACCATTGGAGACTCCAACATGATTGTTGAACATCGTTCTTTCCACCAGCCCTGGTGCCTCTCATGTTGCATGCCAAGACAAATGAAAGCTCCTAGACTGTGTCCATAAAAATGAATGTTTTTTACACTTGAATTATCAATAGAAGATAGCATTGATTTTACATCACCTATGACTTTACCTGCAGTCCATTCAGGAGTTGCTGGTGCAATGCCATGGCCACGCATGTCGATGGCTAATGTATGCAATCCCTTATTTTGAAATATTTTCATTCTTTCAATGAACTTGTCACTAGATGATTGCCATCCATGGATAAAAACTACAAGATCTGCTTTGTAACTTTGGAAGTTTGAAAAACCATAAACATCTACTCCGTCGTTAGTGGTATGGACTAAATCCCATCCTGGTTCTGATAGAACGTCACTTCTACTACTTGGGCCGCTGAAAATTATTCTGAGTAAAGATTGGTGAACCAGAATAACAATTAGTAACAAAATAAAGATGAAACCATATGGTAAAAAAACAGCAGCTAGAGATGTAATCAGAATAGATGTGAGAATTGATTTACCATCCCAAGTCGCCTTACGGCGAGGCATATTCAATCCTCAGAATCTGAAGATTCTTCTTCACTAGTAGAATCTTCTTCTTCATTTGACTCATCCGCGGCATTGGCTTTCATTTCAGCCTTCTTAGCAGCCTTTTCTCGGCGTGCCTCTTGCCTCTGTTCGAATTTGTCGCCAAAGTCACCTAAACCTTCGAACTTAGCCAACCAGCCGGTCTCACTACCGGTGGAAACGTGGTTTACAGAATATGCACTGAATAATAGGTCAAACATACCTTGAGAATAGTCTGAGTTCTTCTTCAGGAAGAAATTCACCACCCAAATAATTATCATCAAAAAGCCAACTGCAACCCATGTTTTTCCGTTTGAGGTTGAAAAATTGGATACATTAACTGCGATTAATATGAAGCCAATCAAAAACATAAATCCAAGGCTGTTATTCAGAACAGCATGTACCGGATTAGGTTTTGATCCACTTGAATTGATATATTTAGTTCGTGAAACGAATTCTCCAATATTCCGGCCTAGCCATATTGGTATTACCAACCAATTCAAAATAATCATCAAAGCAGCTCCTAGGAAGGGATATGTAAAGTCCCCTTCACTAAAGGCGAATATTGACAATGTCCCAATTAGTACACCAAAGTTCCATCCGAAATTAATCAACCAACCGATGTATCTAGGCATAGTACCGGATAACTCAAAACCTTCTGGAAGGCCTGTAGGTCGTATTTTTTCAGGCTTTTCCTTTCGCGGACTCTTTTTTGCTGCTGCTTTAGGAGTTGCTTTCTTTGCAACTGCTTTCTTAGGAGTTGCTTTCTTTGCAACTGCTTTTGGAGTTGCTTTCTTTGCAACCGCTTTCTTAGGAGTTGCTTTTGCCGGTTTTGTTTCTTCAAGATTGTCAACTTTGTCAAGTAATCCCATATTTTACACCTCAATTATACATTGCACCTATGGTGCGATATGTTTCGAAATCTTCAGATTTTACGAAATCATCTACTGCTTCATCAGGTAGTTTTCCAAGTAATGTGTCAACTACACTAAAGAATTCAGCACGCTCATCGTCATCAGCATCAGCTGGCGATGATCCTACGGACTGGTATATTGCGAAGCCATCTGATTTAGAGAATTCATCTATTTCAGAAGCAGACAAGTTCGAACCAAGCAAATTGTCAACAATAGATGTGAATTCAAGGAATAGATCTTCTTCTTCATCTTCCTCCTCATATTCTTCTTCCTCCTCATATTCTTCTTCCTCCTCATATTCTTCTACTTCATCCTCGTCTTCGTCTTCATCGGAATCTGAGCCTAATAATTCATCTAAATCTGCTTCACCAGCGATTACAGCCTTCAACAGTTTCCTTTCTGACATCAATGTTTCCAGGGATGGTCTTAACTCACGTAAAACTTCACGGTCACCACTTGACTTTGCCGCTTGGTACTCGGGTTTAATACGTCGAAGTTCATCTTCAACGGTCTTAAGCTGAGCATTTAATTCAACTAAAGTTTCCCCATCCAATGAACCATCATCAACCTCGTCTTCTTCGTCTTGATTCAGTAATTGAACAGTAGGAGAATCTCGGACTTCTGCAATTTTGTCATCACGTTCATCTTTACGCATTACAATAATATCTCGGTCCAACTCATGACCGAAACGATCAGAATATCTATCAAGAAGACTTCCAATATCTCCTTGACTTATTCGGTCTATGTGTCCATACACCTGTTGTAGTGGCTTCCCGCTTCTTTTAGCATAAAGTCCGGAATAAGATTCAGAATCATCTTCTGGCTCTACCACTGCTTCAACTTCAGGAGAAGGGCTTGGAGGGAGTGCTTCGATAGCAGGGAGGGGGGCTGGCTCAGGTGCGGGAATTGCAGTAGGAGTTGGTGCTGCTGGAAGTGGAGCAGGTGCGGGTGCTGCTGGGAGAGGTGCAGGCGGCAATGGTGCACCAGAAGGTAATGGCATGCCTGGAGGAGGCGGCAATGGTAGTCCGGGCGCAGGTGGCGCTGGCATAGGTGGCAAGCCTGGTGGAGTGGGTAATTTACTGCCAATCTTCCTCTTCTTACCGAGCCCCATACTATGCACCTCATACTAGGTGGGTAGCAATCTACCCTTGAACGTTGCCATTGTTAGAACCATACGTAGTATGGTATTGCTACTTATGGACATAGCCGGGCCCACCCCTTCAAAATCAAGAATGTCGCACCAGCTTCATGGATCTCAAATATATCACCAATTGATGCATCTATGACGTTGTTATCGAATCTTGCAATGGCATCATCAACTATCATCTCTACCTTTACTGTTTCTTGCCTTGACAGAGCTATCCCCTCACTAAGGCAATCGAATGGATTTGAACCATCGGGATCTAAGCG
This sequence comes from Candidatus Poseidoniaceae archaeon, assembly GCA_045568475.1. Lineage (GTDB taxonomy): Archaea > Thermoplasmatota > Poseidoniia > Poseidoniales > Poseidoniaceae > MGIIa-K1. The sequence goes on from JBJLAY010000047.1 coordinate 28,745, forward strand.
CGAAAGTGGAAATTCAGTGACTCTCATCCCGCTTTTACCGTGTAGTGAACCCGGCCACCTTATTTGCCTCCTAGTATCGATAGTCACTACTTCGTCAGTCTCTCCTGCATTACCTAACACAACGCTCGAATCTGCGCGAATTAGATTCTGGAAGAGCAAAGCATGGTTGTTCAAAGCAGCAAGCCTCCCGTCTAATACGCGGGCTCTACGACTGGGTTCTTGCATCAATTCTGCCAATTTTTCAACACTAGTCTTACCACGAAGGCCCTTAAGACCTTCACGTTCCATCATATCTTTGAGTGCGGCAGTAGAGGTTGTCAGTAGTTTAGTATCTCCTTCATGGATGGCATCTAGTTTCTCAACTACCGATTCAATTCCTAAACCTACACGCTTGGCCCAGCCAGTAGCATTGGGTTTCCTAGAACGCTCCAACAAATCACTTACCTCAACTCCTTCGCCACGGATATGGCTTACCATTTCTCGGCGTGACTCAGAACCCAAGTGGAAATATGAAGGGTCACGGTAATGTAAATGAAATCCTCTATGGCCGGAAAATGTAACTTGGAGGTGTTCTTCTTTGAATCCAAAATCGGGCTCCAAGAAATCATTCCAAAGCGACCAAGCTTGTTCTTGGATTACTTCTATCATTCCGGGAAAGTCTCTATCTGTTACACCAGGCAGGTGATCTCCGTCTAAGTCAAAAATCAGATCTGCACCAAGCCAGTGCTTGTCATCCATTTTTAGTTCATGTGGCTTTTTCCAATATGCAGTTGAATAAAAACAAGAGTGTTGAGGTCTTTCACAAATAAATCGACGAACACTATCCATGTCTGAAAATGCTTTGTGGCGCAGAGGCATTCCTCCTCCAAATGGAATAAACATCCATTCTCTAGTTCTCAGACGAGGAGGTGTCCATAACTCTGCAGTACGATAGTACTGAGTGAAACGATGTGCGAACCTTGCCCAGCCAGAAATAATGCCACCTCAGATGAAGGTGAGCAGTGGAGACCTTTGAATCTTCACTCTTTCCAAAAGCGGGTCTCGCGTTGAATTTCAACAGTGGCTGAACCTGCACCGGTTTTTTCAACATAGTGTTCCCAACAAAAATAATGCTTGTCGTGAACCATTGCTTCGCCAAAAGTAAGTCTAGTGCCACATGCTTTACAGCGAGGGCCTAGTTCGCCGTTTGGCGTCTGTGCGAGAGGAATATGTTCGTGTGGCATAGTACTTACCAGTTGATGCGTAGAGGATGAAGTCTTTGAATGTGGCGTATTACCAAGAGATTTCATTAGCATCATCACACAATGCTAGCAAATCCAATGCTACTTCACAGGATTCTGCAACTTCTGGTAAATCATCATTGAGAAAACTTTGGAGAATTGGTCTTGCCCGTCGGTCACCAATAGCACCTAATGCCTCTGCAGCCTCGTGTCTAACCATGACGTGTTCTGTTGGGTCACTGAGAGTCTGAATTAGTTTTGGAACAGCCAATGGGTCTTGCATTTGACCAAGAACATAAGCCAATTCGTGCTTCAATAATGCACTTTTAGAAACAAAAGCATCACATAGTGCCTGAACTGCATCAGGTGTTCTATTGTTACGTAAGCTGAATACAACGCGCATTCTGTGGAACATCTTTTCGTTCTCATCAAGCAATATTGATCGTAGAATACTGACATTTGTTTCCTCAGATGGAGGTGCAGGATCTACTGAGCCATATTCGGATATCCCGGGAATACGGCCTTCGCTCATTGTAATCACTCCGAGGGAGCACCGATGAAATGCAGACCATCAACATCGAAATTAGGATCTATTAATCCGATTTTTTGGCCTTCTTTCAAGAACAATCTAATTGATTCTCTACCTTCAGGCTTGTAATCTATAGTTCTGTCATTAACATACATTGTAACAAATTCTCGATTGGTTTCGTCATCAATTCCACGGCCCCATTTCTTTGCAAATTCTAATGCGACATCGGGGTTAGCGATAGAATGCTCGATACTCATTTTTGTGTAAAGTGTAACATCTTCCATCACTTCCTGCCCGAGATCTCTTCGGACTACATTTCCTCCGAGCGGCATTGGTAAACCTCCTGTCTTGTCATTCCACCAGACACCTAGATTCAATAATACATCCAAATCATGATCAACATAAGTCAATTGGCCTTCATGAATAATTAGGCCGGAAACATATGTTCCATCTAGGATACGAGGAATTATCTCATCGAATGGTACCACTTCATACACCAAGTCTCCCCAACATAGCCGTATACCCATGTATGCACTAGTTTTGAGGCCGGGTACTGCTATTGGGTTTGACTTTGCAACCTCTTCTGTCACTCCGCTTTTTGCAACAACCATCGGCCCGTACCCTTCACCCATAGATGCACCACAATTCATCAGAGCGTAATCAGCAGCAATATCAGGGAATGCGTGAATACTAACTGCTGAAACTTCCAATTCTTTCCTCATTGCGCGGTGGTTTAGGGTCTCAATATCCTGCAACTCGTGTACAAAATTATACCCAGGTGTTTTGAATGCATTTGTAGTCATTGCATGGAACATAAAGGCATCATCGGGGTCAGGAGAATGTCCAATTCTGACAATCATGTTTCCGTCTTCGTCTCTTGGTAATTTCATATCCATAGTAGCACCTCAATGGCATGCTTTGCCGTATTTCTTTAGCCTCCAATAATTGTAAGGCCATGGAGTGATAAAACCTACGAAAAGCATGATTGGAATGACCCACCAAGTCAACATGGCTCCTCCAGTCATCAAATAATCCGTAATATTCATCGCCGATTCCATGGCAATCATGGAGATTAATGACATCCCTATTGCTACTTTGAAACCTTCGTATAACCCCAGTTGCTTGGATAAAATAACAGTTTCAAGTGCGATAGAGGTCAATAAACCGTTAATCATTGCTAAGATCATGATGCTCATCGTGCTCCACCCCGAATCTGTGAAAACGAATTGGAAGGCGGCAATAGTTCCAAAGTCTCCTATTGAACACCCGATTAGACACCACATGGTGTTGTAAGCAGATTGTTTCCAAACGCTAATATCGCTCCAATTAAAATCTAATCCCAAACCATCCACAGTATAGCCAGAACTCCTAATTGCCTGCGACAAAGTTTTCCTATCTATTCCAATTGAAGATATAGTTGCAGAGGATTCTTCAAGGGATACAGATGCTGAAGATACTCCATTGATTGAAATTAAGGCGTCATGAACTGTCTTTACACAAGCTTCGCAAGTCATGCCACCTACGTTGAGTGTAATGGTATTAGATTCCAAGACACTGCCGTCCATGTATCAGCCAAAAGAATGGGGTTTTTGAATAGTGGTATCTCGTCCCGCTCGGAATAATCAGTCATTTACAGTAAATTAGCACAAATAATCACCTAATCCGCCGTCATATTTTCAAGGTTGATGGGTTGTACAAGTAACATGCAGGGGGCTATCGAGTGAGAATCAAACTTTTATTGATGCTCGCGATATTGGTTTTAATGCCAATTGCATCCGCAAATCCTACTGGACTAACATATATGGATTCAACATGGTCAACATATGATGCAGACGATGGAGATTTAATTGCTCTGAATTCAAATAAGACAATTCTTGCATCATATCATGATGATTCAGTAATACTTTTCAACGCTACATCATTGGAAAAAATTACTACATTTAGTATGAAGAGAGTTGCAGCACTAGAATTCTCACCCGATGGTACATTGTTGGCTGTAAACAAAGGTTCGACAGTTCAACTTAAAGAATCAATTAAATTAATTGACATTCCATCACTTTCAGTACTAGATGTTGGAGTGCTAGCTGATGACAAAGCAACAGATATTGCTTGGAGTTCAGATGGTCAAGTTATCGCAGCTCCTGGATCAGAAGGAGATGTAGAATTATACAGAGTGGAAGATCTTTCCCTTAAGACGACCTTGGGGGGTGTACACAATGTCGATGTCATATGTATCGATTATAGCTCAGATGGAACCCATATAATCACAGGTGATGAATCAGGAAGGTATGCGATATGGAATTCTCAGGGAGTTCGACAAGGAGACTACAGGGATTTTGGACAACCATTAATCGACTGCAAATTCACTCCAGACGGATCAGATTATGTGCTTTTAGATGAAAATGGAAAAATATCCTCAAAATCAACAGATGGTTCAGATAAACTTACGATTAATGTTGATGGTGCAAATAAAATCATGTTCTCTGAATCAGGTACTAGAATGCACGTAGTCACATACTCTGAAGAATTCAAAGGACTACTAACTTACGAATATGATTCGTTTTTAGTTGCAAAAAGAACAACATTTTTCCATAGAGCAGAAGATGTAGAATTCAAAGAAGATGCAAATAGTAGGTTGCAAACATTGTATGTGGCGGGAGGAACCGGACAAATTGCAGTATATCTAAGAGATATGATTCCATTTGGATTTAATCAACCTGGGGCTGATTTAGATGGAGATTTAGTCCCAGATAACCTTGATGATGATGATGACGGAGATGGAATAATTGATGAGTGGGACGAAGACTATGGGTGCGATGCTCCCGAAGGTACACCTTGCTCAAGATATCCAGATTTGGACAAGATAAGAAGTATTGAAATTAGTATTGGTAGTAAGTTTATCATAACAGACACAGTTACACTTCCACCAGAAGAATCCAGCAACATACGTAACCTAAGTAGAATGTCAATTGCTAAAGATCAGATTCTGAGTAAGCATGAAACTGAATTATTTGCTGATGCCATGTGCGCTAATATTGATCACGGAGATGTAGTAGACCAATGGCTTGAGTCGGTTTCATTGTCAAATGGGGAACTGGGAGATGGAGTGGTAACTTGCAAAGTCAATTCTGGGATGGAACTTATTCAATCAGCAGATTCAACAACACAAATATCAATATCGATAATTACTACCTTTTCTTACAAGAATAGGGTCACATTCCCTGTGGACATTTCCCTTTCCGAACAAACACTTCCAACAGATGGCTCCATATCCTGGTTAGCTCCTGCACATCCGATTGCAGTTGAATTCAATGGAGATGGAGCCAAGAAACATCAAATACCTCTTTGGTGGAATAATGGTGAAGATTTAGCATCAGCAACATTAGAAGAAGAAATTTTACCCGACCCGACCTTAGCCGAAAACCTGGTTAAATGGTCACTACACCCGATCGCTTTCGTACTTTATGCAGGTATATTGGCTATTGGATTACTACTATTAATCAGGCGTGAAAACAAAATCGATATAGACTTAGATTATGATGAGTTAGCAGAAGAACGACCAGATAATGATGAGGAAGATGATGAAGATATTGAGGAATCTACAGTAATTGCTGACAGAACTCACAAAAGAACACCTCCTAGAAAGCAACGTAATCTCGAATCTAAAAATATGGCTAATGACGCGCCTCCAAAGAGGCGTAAGACTGCAAATTCTAGTGACATAAACAAAGATGGTCCTATTATGAAAACTAAGAGAAAAAGATTAGTTTCAAATATTGAAGAAAATATTGTAGTTTCAAAGAAAAAAGTGGTTCCTTCAAGTACAAATCCAGTCAAGACTCGTAAGGTAAAACAGAAAACAGTTACAAGTGAGCCAACGGTTACTAAGCGTAAAACCGTGAAAAAGGAAGTGACCAAGGAAAAGAAAAAGACGACTAAGAAGCGTAAACCCGTTAAAAGAAAGAAGAAGCCTTCAGAAGTTAAACTGGTTGACGAAGATAAATTGCAAGAAGATCTTGCTTCAGATTTCCTAAACAGTGACTGACTACCAAGCCATAGTTGGTTCTTCATCCATCCCACATGCAGTTTTCAAGAATGTCCTCAATCCTTCCATGTCTTTCGAATCCATACGGTTGATGACTTCGCCAAAATATCTCTCAAGTCTTTCCGGGCTTTGAGCAGACTTTGTTTCACTGACGGCGATTACTTGTTTACGAACCTCTGAATCTCCCTCAAAAGCCTCTAGTCGTGTAAGAAGAGCATCATATGCCGATCTAATCAAATCGACATTGGAATCTCTACGTGCAGCAAATACACCGAATACCATAGGGTTACCCGTTACTTGGAGCCATTCTGCTCCCAAATCCATTATTACTAGTTCTGGATGTGCCCTTGCCCCTTCAAGAGCACGATCACCGATTAACAAACATCCATCACAGGAATCTAACATTCCGTCTAAATCAGGCCCCATCTCTAAGTAATCAGGTCTGAGGCCTCTCTTGGAAATAAGGTGGCGAAGTAGTGCCACGGAAGATGATGAATCGGAAGGTAATGCAATCGTATTCATCGATTCAATAGGAACAGACCCGAAAAGAAGCACACTGCCGACTTCTCCACGACTTGAAATTGCTAAATCAGGCACTAGTACAAGTTCACTGGAATTCTTGGCGTAAGCTGCTGCTGGTATGGGGGCCAAAATACAATCCTTACGAAGAAGATGCCCTGTTAGCCACGAAGGTGGAGCGGGTAAAACATCCCATGAATCATCAAGACCGTGGAATAAAGGCTCACAGTTGATGAACGAAACACGTCCAATCGTTCGCTCCCACGACATTATTCACCAGCCGCCATGCGTAAGTGTCGGCGTGCAGGTGCTTTTGGTAGTATGTATTCTTCAAAGCGAGTGTATGTCGTATTTCTTTGAACAGGTTTCGAACCCGAATTAATAACGATCTTAGCTAACTTTTCCTTATCATGGTCAAGTGGTGCTTTAGAACCGGCCAAGTGCATAATGGATTCTTTCTGAACTGTGCCATCAATATCGTCTGCACCGAATTGAAGTGCCAGTTCTGCGATTTCATCGCCGATATTCATTCTGTAGGCTTTGATGTGAGGTATATTGTCGAGCATTAGCCTTGATATGGCAATCATGCGTAAAATCTCAGTTCCACTAGCAAGTTGTGCCTGTGGAAGGCGTGAATCATCCGGCAAGAATGGATATGGGACGAAACATTGGAATCCTCCTGTCGTATTCTGTAGTTCTCGTAATCTCAACAAATGCGTGATGCGTTGATCTATTGTTTCAACTGTTCCAAATAACATAGTACAGTTTGTTGGTATTCCTAATTCATGTGCAGTTTGGTGAATTTCTAAATATTCTGATGATGATTCTTTACCCCTACATATTATTGCTCGAACATCATCATCCAATATTTCTGCGCCGCCTCCAGGTAAGGAACCCAATCCAGCGGATTGAAGTCTTTCCAGGGTAGAACGAATAGAGATGCCAGATAGTTTGGAGATATGCTTTATCTCCACCGCGGTTAGTGCTTTGATATGAATTTCAGGGAACTCTTGCTTTACACGAGCAAACAGGGCTTCGTAGTGCAATATATCCCAATCAGGATGCAAACCACCTACAGAATGAACTTCATCAACATGGGAAGCATAATTTCGCAAATCAGTAACATATTCTTCGATATCCATTGAATAAGCATCAACAGCCCTTCTTCCTCTTCTGAATGCACAGAATTTGCAAGCTAGTGTGCAAATGTTGGTCTGGTTAATATGTACATTTACATTAAAGAAAGCACTGTTATCAAATCTAGCAAATTTGACTAAATTTGCAATCCTCCCTATAGTATCAAGATCTTTACTATTGAACAAAAAGTGACCATCTTCTCTTGATAATTCCTCGCCAATAGATAATTTATTGATGATTGAATTAAATTCATCAGGCCATTCATTTGACAATAGTGAGCGGGAAAGTTGCTCTTGCCAGTCCAATGATTCACCCGCTGGCATGTATCTGTCGCAGTGACGGTTATTATTGAATACAACCCTTTCAAGTTCGACGGCTAGTTCTAACTCGGAAGATACCTTTGCTAAGAAACAGTTTGCGGAATTCTTCTACCATAAACACAGTACTTGAAACTAATATGATAACAAACCAATCAGATCTTTCAAGTTGAGTTGTGGACAATAACTCTCCTATGTTGAATGAGGTAAGCGGTATTGTCCATTCGGCTCCTTGCACGGCGATGAGTAAAAGTGTGCTAGAAAAGAAAATCGCCAGATATATTGCTCGATTAGAGAATAATCCCAGTTTGAAAACACTGTCTTCACTACTGCGACAATTCATTACATTGAACAGTTGGAATAGAATGAATACGCTGAAACACATTGTTCTAGCATATTCATCTGTGCCGTTACTTAATGCCAGATAGTAGACAATAAGTGTCCCAGTAACCATTACTGCTCCTAGATAGAAAATTAATGCTAAATCCATGAGGTTTGGCAAAGGTTCAGCTACAGGTCGCGGAGGTCGATCCATGACATTCGAATGCATTCTTTCTACACCTAGAGCAACAGCTGGCGGACCATCCATTAGGATGTTGATAACAAGAATCTGGGTTGCTGTTAGCGGTAAAGGCATACCGAATGCAACGTTTGCCAATAATAGTAGAGCTACAGCGGCAACGTTAGTCGAAACCTGGTAGCGAACGAAATTACGGATATTTGCATATATCTTACGACCTTCTTCAACTGCATTGACTATATTTGCAAAGTTATCATCTTGAAGTACCATATCCGATGCATCTTTTGCAACATCAGTTCCTGCAATTCCCATTGAAATTCCAATGTTAGCGCGGGATAGAGCAGGGGCATCGTTGACACCATCTCCAGTCATAGCAACGACTTCTCCCTCATCCTGTAATGCTGTTACAATGCGCATCTTCTGTTCCGGAGTAACACGGCTGAAAATAGCAGTAGCGCCAACAATATCGCGCATTGCTTCATCATCAAGTATCTCTAACCTTTCACCACCGATAGCATCAATGTGAGGCTTAGTAATATTGAGATCTTCACCAATCGATTGAGCAGTCATGTGTTGGTCGCCAGTAATCATCTTTACACGGATTCCTGCTTTCTGACACCTCTTGATAGCGTCATAAACTTCAGCACGTGGTGGGTCCATAATTCCAACCATTCCTAAGAAAATTAAATTATCTTCAATCGATTCCATATTAGTGGTATCCTCTCCTTCTTCTACTCTTCGAGCACAGAGAGCGATTACACGCATTGCTTTACTAGCCATCATTTGATTAGCATCCGTGGCTTGTTTGATATCCCCTTCATCGATAGGAACGATTTCACCATTGGATACCTTCCATTTTACAAGATCCCTGTATCCTCCAGCGCCACCTTTGGAGAAAACCCAGTCCTCGCCTTCGTATTCGTGAATCACTGACATTCTCTTACGATCTGTATTGAAGAAGAATTCATGCTTACGAGGATGTCTCTGTGCGAATTTAGCAACATCACCGTTTATTTTGTACCCCAATACTGCACAGGCACTATCTGTTGGGTCTCCAATTGCAGACCATTGCTCATCAACCTCTGCAATCTGCGAGTTGTGGCACAATGAAAGACAAGTGGCTGCTAATCTAAACCCAAGGTCTCTTTGTAATTCAGACATCGCCTCATCACTAAGTTCAGAATCATCTAACATCAGTTTACCTTCTGGTTTGAATCCTTCACCACTAATTCCAAAGGTGTTTTCTGAAAGCATTAATTCACGTACAGTCATTTGGTTTTTGGTTAATGTTCCAGTCTTATCTGTACAAATTACGGTGGTGGAACCAAGTGTTTCAACAGCCTTCATTCGACGAATTATCGCTTTGTGCCTAGCCATATTCCTCATTCCAATAGCAAGAGTAGTTACCAGAATAATAGGCAACCCTTCTGGAACAATTGCTACGAATATTGCTATAGCTACTAGAAGTTGTTCTTTAGCAGCACCCCATAAGTCCCCACCACCAACATATGTTACTATCAATTCAATAGATACAATTAATGCAGCAACAATTAGTGCGATGAAACCTAGGAATTTACCAAGAGATTCTAATTTGTGTTCTAAAGGTGTTTTAGGAGTTTCTGCTTCAGCAATGTCGCTAGCGATTTTACCTAATTCTGTCTGCATCCCTATAGAGGTAACAATGCCTACAGCCCTACCTGTTGAAATGGTTGTACCCATGTACAACATGTTTCTTCTATCTGCTAATAGCGTCTCAGGAGGTAGAAGGTCAGCATGAACTTTAGTTGGCATTGATTCCCCAGTCAATGCAGATTCATCGACCTTACACTGCCAGGATTCGCTTACACGCAAATCAGCCGGAACATTGAGGCCCTCCTCCATTTTTACGATATCACCTGGAACAAGCTCAGTAGTACTGATTTCCATTTCCATTCCGTCTCTACAAACAACACACCGAGAAATTGTCATTTGTTTTAATGCACCCATTTCCTGTTCTGCTTTATTTTCCTGCCAAAAACCAAAGAATGCATTTGCAGTTAGAACTATTCCAATAAATATGGCATCGCCAGGTTGATCTGGATGAGTTGCAAGCGCTAGCAAACCAGCACCTATTAACAAATAATTAAGCGGATCATGATATTGCGATAAAAAGCGTAAAAATGCAGAAGTTTTCTCAGGCTCCCTTAACTTATTCTCGCCATATTTAAGTTGCCTAGATTTAGCCTCTTCAGACGATAGACCACCTAGTGGAGTGTCCATTTCAAGCAGTACATCTTCACCACTTTTGGTATGCCACAAATGTTCGGACATGAAATCACCCCGAGCAGACTGCTCTTATTGTCCGGTAATACAGGGACTTATGATTATACGGGTGGGTGTTCCAAATTCAACAGCCGATTATTTGACAAGCCGGACACTTCTCCCAGAATGTATGTCCGGACTCGGAGAGCCGTGGATTCCTGCTGATAGTGATGTCAAGGAATTAACTGTCCGCGTCATTGTAATCGGCATACTACTCGGCGGTTTGATGACTGCAGCTAATGCCTATTTGGGATTGTATGTCGGTATGACAGTATCTGCATCGATCCCCGCTGCAGTAATGAGTATGCTAATATTACGCGGATTAAAGTTTCAAGATGTAACAATACTTGAGAATAATTCCGTACAGACAATGGCTAGTGCTGGAGAATCATTAGCGGCAGGTGTTATATTCACCGTTCCAGCATTACTAGTTCTAGGGATTTGGAATGATATTCAATGGATGGAAACATTCCTAATTGCGATATTGGGGGGTTTGCTTGGAACCATGTTTACTATTGCTCTTCGAAGATTATTCATTGTCGAAGAAGCACTTCCGTACCCAGAAGGAGTCGCATGTAGGGAAGTTTTAGTGGCTGGGGAAAAAGGTGGAAGTGGATTAACAGCAATTGTTTACGCACTTTTGATAGGTGCAACTTATGGATGGATGGTGAAAGCATTTGGTTCGACAAAAGCTAAGGTGGAAGGTGTTGCTTCTGCATTCGGAACTAAATTCTATGGCGGAATCGATCTTTCGTTGGCGCTACTTTCTGTTGGATACATAGTTGGAATCAGAATTGCTGCATTCATTTTCATGGGAGGAGTACTAGGTTATGGAGTTCTAGTACCAATATACGGATTTGTATATGGTTTCCCTGACGTATCAAATAGCTTTGGAATAGGATTGGCAGATTACAAGGAAATATGGGTTTCACAAATACGCTATGCGGGTGTTGGGGCAATGGTTGTAGGAGGAATTTACACTCTGTGGTCTATGCGTAAGACGATTGCTGATGGTCTTGGTAAGGCATTCAAAAAATCAGAAAATAGCGATGAAGTATTACGAACTGAAATGGATCTTCCTCTCAATAAAGTAATGATGTTCTGTGGAGTATTAGTCGTATTGATTTTCATATTCTATTGGTATGCAACAGGGAATATTATTATGGCTTTAGCCGGTGCATTATTCCTTGCAGTTGTATCATTTTTCTTTGCAGCAGTTGCCGGATATATCGCAGGCGTGGTTGGGTCATCTAATTCTCCTGTTTCAGGAATGACAATTGCAACATTGCTTTTCACTATAGGATTAGTATGGATAGTTGGTGGATTAATTCTAGGTATGGAAGAAAAAGAAATGATGGTAGCTACAATGTTCATCGCAGCCATTGTAGCCACATCAGCAGCAATTGCAGGAGATGTAATGCAGGATTTGAAGACTGGGCACATGGTTGGTGCAACACCCTGGAAACAACAAACTGCAGAGATTGTAGGCGTTACTGTAGGAGCACTTGTCATTGGTCCTGTCCTTTCATTATTACACGATGCTTTTAGAATAACCAACACAGCATGTATGGAAAATCCGTTACCAAATGATCCTGAATGCAAAAATGCACTTTTCGCACCACAAGCAGAACTGATAGGAGCGATTGTGGAAGGTGCTTTTGGAGGAAATATGAACCTTCCAATGGTAATATTAGGAGGAATTATTGCAATTATCTTAATTCGTTTAGCAATGCCTGTGATGAGCGTTGCAATCGGAATTTACCTGCCATTGTACCTATCCGTACCAATTATGGCGGGTGGAATCATCTCACATATCCTACTTTCAAGCGCACGATTGAGAGTCGACGGTACTTTGGAAGGCAAACCAAGTAATGAGGCCAAATTAGCGATAAAGGAAGTTCAGGACAAAGGTGTCCTAATAGGTGCTGGATTCATTGCAGGTGAATCGCTGATGGGCGTTCTATTGGCTGTATTCATCGTTGCTGATAACAAATGGAAAGACCAAGGTATTCTCCCAGAAGATTGGTTTGGCGGAATTGGAACACTAGGAAATTTCGCATCTTTGTTGTTCTTTGGTTGGTTCGTTGCAGTTTTCATTATGCTATCGGCTCGAGCTTTACCAAAGAAAGGAAATCTAATGGGAGATTTAGTGTTTGTACTATCTGATGCAGCAAAGCGTTTGAGCGGAGTGTTAAAGCCTCCATCTTTGCCAGTTTTGGGCAAAACAACTAATCAAAATGACGATTAAAGTCTATTTGAAATGAGCACAAGCATCAAAGGCCATAGTCTTAGGCCCATATTTCGGAAGCGGTATTGATGACTGGTATGAGCATCTCTGAATTAGAAGAAATGGCTAGAAAATGTCGTATTGAGATATGTAAAATGACTCATAGGGCTCAAGCAGGCCATCCAGGTGGCTCTCTGTCAGAAGTTGATATTCTATGTGCACTATATGGGCACAGGCTTCGTGCTAGAAGTGATGATCCTGATTGGGACGACCGAGACCGATTCATTCTGTCAAAGGGCCATGCATCACCAGGAATGTACGCAGTATTAGCAGAGATGGGTTTCATCACACACGCTGATTTAGAAACTTATCGAGTTAAAGGCGGTGTATGCCAAGGACACGTGGACATGAAATGGTGCCCGGGTGTTGACTTCTCTGCCGGCAGTCTTGGAATGGGGCTTTCATTTGGAATGGGTTGCGCAGTAGCAGCCAAGATAGACGGCTCACAAAGAAACGCGTATGTCATGGTTGGAGATGGTGAAATTCAGGAAGGAAGTGTTTGGGAAGCAGCAATGGCTGCAGCGCACCATGAACTTGGAAATCTGAAACTATTTGTCGACTGTAACGGTATTCAAAATGATGATTTTTGTGAAGCACAGATGAGAATGTTTGACATCCCTGCTAAATGGAACGCATTTGGTTGGGCTGTGAAAGTAATCGACGGACACAACATGAGTGAAATTGTGGACGCAATTGATTGGATGGATTCAATAACTGACAAACCTGCAGTTGTTATAGCAAAGACTGTCAAAGGAAAGGGTGTTTCTTTCATGGAAAACAATCCAGCATTCCATGGTGCTGCACCATCGGATGAGCAATTGGCAATCGCACTATCTGAACTGGGGGTGAACGCATGACCAGAATGGCAGCGACTAGAGATGGATATGGAGAGGCACTACTTGCACTAGCTGAAAATCCGAAAGTCGTAGTTCTTGAAGCAGATCTTGGTAAATCAACCAAATCCCTACACTTTAGGAAAGCGCATCCTGAAAGAACTGTTTCTTGTGGAATCGGAGAACAAAATATGCTATTGGTAGGTGCTGGTTTGGCATCAAGTGGATACATTCCGTTTGCAAGTACATTTGCAATATTTACTGAAAGGGCATTCGAACAGATGAGAAATGGAATTGCAAGACCAAACCTTGCAGTGCATCTTTGTGGATCGCACGGAGGTACTCACACAGGCACAGATGGTTCAAGTGCTCAATCTATTGAAGACTTGGCAATATATCGTACTCTTCCAAATGTTGTTGTTATGCACCCTTGCGATGACATTTCAACAAAGGAACTTACGATGCAATTACCCGGACTAGGTGGACCATCTTACATGCGTACAGCCAGAAATAAAACGCCAGTATTGTATGAAGGTAAGGAAGATCAAATAAAAATTGGAAAAGGAATTACATTGACTGAAGGTAATGATGTTGCAATCATTGCTTGTGGGGTGCTAGTTCACGAAGCAATGGAGGCTGCAAAGTCATTAGAGTCTGAAGGAATCAATGCAACGGTAGTAGACATGCATACAATCAAGCCTCTGGACACTGAACTAATCAATCAATTATCTGCTAAATGTGGAGCGATTGTTACCGCAGAAGATCATTCGGTTATCGGAGGCCTTGGAGGCGCAGTGGCAGAACATGTCGTGTCAAATCAACCTGTGCCAATGGAGAAAATAGGAGTTCAAGATAGGTTCGGAGAATCGGCTGGTTCAGAAGAAATGTTGGAAATGATGGGATTGAAATCACATCACATTTCTGAGGCAGTCAAGAAGGTAATCGCGAGGAAGGCTTGAAGCACCTCCTACTATGACACCCTCACATGGAGTTCTTCCTAGACACCGCCGACGTAGATGAAATTAGAGAGATTGCCTCATGGGGTATTCTTGACGGAGTAACCACAAACCCATCCTTAATTAAAAAGAGTGGAAGGGATTTCAAAACAGTAGTAGCTGAAATCGCATCAATATGTGATGGGCCGATTTCTGCAGAAGTTACTGCTTTGGATACCGATGGGATGGTTGAGCAAGGAAGACTATTGAAAGAGGAGTTGCCTCCAAACGTCATTATCAAGATCCCTTGTACTCCAGAAGGACTTGCTGCGACAAAGATTCTTACTGCGGATGGAATCAAGACGAATGTAACTTTGATTTTCTCTGCATCACAAGCATTGATGGCTGCCAAAGCAGGTGCTACATATGTTTCACCTTTTATCGGAAGAATCGATGATACTGGAGCAGATGGAATGACTTTGATTGCAGAAATTATGTCTACTTGGGATAATTATAATGTTGATACAAAGGTACTGGCTGCGTCCATTCGCCATCCAACCCATGTTCTAGCTTGTATGCAAATGGGTGCTCATACCGTGACAATGCCAACTAAAATCTTCCGTCAACTAATGACACATCCACTAACAGATAAGGGACTTGCTGGATTCATGAAAGATTGGGCTGAGGTCGAAGCAGCCGGTAATGCTTGAGGCGAACGCTTGATAATGAGCACCTGCCCACATCGATTTGCGAGGCGATTGCATGGCCAGTCATGAAGATAAACTCAAACGTCTTCTTGATGGCGATATTGATGAGTCTGAAATCGCCGCAGACCCTATTTTAGCGAGTCTCGCTGAGCGTATTTTTGGATTAAATATTGAACCAATTATCCCTAGTAAACCGAGTCAAGGTACAATGTTACCAGAAGTTGAAGTTGTTACTGCGGTTACAACACAGGACTCAATGATCGAAGTTGTACCAGGTGCAGCACCAATTGATGCGATGCCATTGCCATCACTGCCATCCATTCCTAAACAAGATGTGACTAATGATGGTGGAGGATTGCTCAAAGCATTTGGTATAATTTCGCTATTAACCGCTGTTGCTAACATATTCGGGGCATTCGGATTCTTAAATGGCGGAGAGGGAAGTAGAATTAATTGGGCTGGCATCCATGATATTAATAATGAAATGGGATGGTCTGAGCCCTTCCCTGTTCTAGGTATTCCAGATTATGTTGCTGTGGCATGTAGCATTATTGTCATCATTCTTGCTTTCCGTCGCAAGTAATGCGGCAATTTGATGAACACCAAGTATAGGTGAGTAATATGGGCAAAGGTAAAGCAAAGCGCGGCATCCCTTCAAAAGTTGATGATTTCAACTCTTGGTACCCATTTATTGTTGAAGCTTCAGAATTGGTTGACAAAAGATATCCAATCAAAGGAATGGATGTATGGAGGCCATATGGATGGCGAACAATGAAGTTGATTGATTCACTTACTCATGAGGAAATGGAGAGGACTGAGCATGAAGAAGTCAATTTCCCATTACTGATACCTGAAAATCTTCTCGAAAAGGAAAATGCCCTAGTGGCGCGATTGAAAAGGGCAAGAGAAGAAGGAGTTGATCCTGATGATCTTCGTGATGAAGATGAAGAAGGTGGATTCAAAAAAGAGGTTTACTGGGTGAAGCACGCTGGTGAAAATGAATTAGACATACCTATGTTCTTACGGCCTACAAGTGAGACTGCAATGTATACTATGTTCCCATTATGGGTTCGCTCACACAAAGATTTACCATTGAAGGTTTATCAAATGGTGAATACATTCCGGTATGAAACCAAACAAACTCGATCATTCATTCGTGTTAGAGAAATACACTTCTTTGAAGCACATACAGCTCACGTTGACGAAGCTTGTGCAACTAGACAAATCGAACAAGATTTAGAAATTGTAGACAATCTAATGCACAAACTATGTCTACCTGTAATCAAGGCAAAGAGGCCCGTATGGGACACATTCCCTGGTGCATGGTACACAATTGGAATAGATGCAATCATGCCTAATGGAAGGACACTACAGGTGGCATCATGTCACCATTATAGAGACCAATGGGCAAAGGCATTCGATCTAACATACGAAAATCTAGATGCCGAGCAACAACACTGCCACCAAACAACATATGGAATGTCGGAAAGGCTTCTTGGTGCAGTAGTAGGGATGCACGGAGATGACAATGGACTGATTATGCCGCCTGCAATTGCGCCGCACCAAGTTGTTATTTGTCCTATGATAAGGAAGAATTCAGAAGTTGATACAGTGTCAAAAGCAGATGAAGTTGCAGCAATACTGAAATCTGCTGGATTAAGAGTGAAGGTCGACTCAAGAGATATTCATGCTGGACAGAAATATTTTGATTGGGAAATTAAAGGTGTTCCACTAAGGTTAGACATAGGTCCACGCGACATAGAAAATGACTGCGCTTTTGCTGCGAGGAGAACTGGAGGTAAAGAGCCACTTCCTCTAGCCAATATTGCTGAAGAATGCAAACGCCTGTTGAATGAAATTTCTGATGAATTACGTGCAAGGGCTGATGCCCATGCTGACAATGTAATTGTTCCATTGACTAGTTTGGATGATGTTGAGGATGGTAAGATCTATGAAATGGCATTTGATGGTACCGACTCACATGCTGAAACTATAGAAAGAACCACTGGGATGTCATTCCTAGGAGATGCAACCGAACCATATGAAGATGAAAGGCCTTGCTTCATGTCAGGCAAACCAACAACAAGAAGGGTGCTGTTAGCTAAGAGTTACTGATTACATTTCGAGTCCGTCGAAATCCATTTCAGAATCTCGCATCATGCGCTTCATCTGCTTGTTCATCTTACGGTTACCACTCATTCCCTTCATCATCTTTCGAGAACGATTCCATTGACCAATTAACTCTCTAACATCTTTTTCCATAACTCCAGAACCACGAGCGATTCTACGGATACGGTCAGCCTTAATCTTAGCAGGCTCGTCTTTCTCGTAAGTAGTCATTGAATCCATAATGACTTGGTAACGATCTAAATTACCTTGCATAGCTTCTTTCTGATTCTTACCCATGGCTCCCATTCCACCAAACATTCCAGAAGGTAAGAAAGAAAGTAACTTGTCAATTGTTCCAACTTTAGACATCATTTCCATCTGAGAATACATGTCATTCAAAGTAAAGCGTCCGGACATCATTCGTTGCGTAATCCTCATTGCTTCTTCTTCATCCATATCTTCAGGAGCTAAATCGATTAATCCTCGAATGTCACCCATTCCTAGAAGTCGTGAAATAAATCTGTCCGATTCGAACTTTTCCAAATCGCTTACTTTCTCTCCAGTACCGATATACATTACTGGTGCGCCAGTAGTAGCAACAGCTGAAAGTGCACCTCCACCTCGAGCAGTACCGTCCAACTTGGTGATGACTATACCTGTAACTCCGGCAAGGTCATGGAAATTCGCAGCAACTGGTCCAGCAGATTGACCAACTTGTGCATCGATTACCAAAAATCTCTCATTAGCATTAGAAACCTCTGATATCTGCTCCAATTCTACTACAAGTTCTTCATCGAGTTTATGTCGTCCAGCAGTGTCTATGATCACCAAATCTGCAGAAGCATGTTCCTTCAAACCATTACGAACAATTTCAACAGCACTCTTGTTGTCTGGCTCACCATATACTTCAACAGTTGAGTCTTCCAAGAGTTGTGTAAGTTGATTATAGGCTCCTGGTCTGTGAACGTCAGCCTCGATTACAGCGACTCTAACACCGTGCTTTCTACGATACCATTCAGCTAACTTAGCAGTGCTAGTTGTTTTTCCATTACCGTAAAGTCCAACCATCAGAATAGTAGATTGGTGTGGTCTAACTTCTCGAGACGGACCTAGAAGTCTAACCAACTCCGTGTACAGGATATTCATTGCATGTGTTTGTAATGTAATTCCTGGACGCGGCTCTTCTTCACGAAGTCGCATTTCGAGTTTCTCGGTAATTTCTTTGGTCTGACGTACATTGAAATCTGCTTCCTGTAAAGCCCTTCTCAAAGACCGAAGCATCTCCTTCAATTCGTCTTCGTCTAACTTTCTTTTATTCTTCAGCAGACCGAGAGCAGAGAAGATTCCCCTGGAAAGTGACTCGAGTGCCATACTCTGCCCAAAAGCGCATTGTGTTTGAACCCAACGGATGATTACTCAGGAGGGAATGTCAATTTCAACACATCATTTTCCAATTTCGCATTGACTTCACTAGCCTTTGCAGGGCGTGAAAATGGAACAGGGTGTTCTCTAGAATTTATCCCAACATATACTGTACCTGATTCACTTCTCAATGAAAGGTCATCCCTGACAATGCCAGGTAAATGCAGTAACACATCATCACCTTCTGCCCAAGTTCCTCTATGAACTTCCAAACCCAGACCGATACTAAATGGACCCAGTCCATTTGACACAGTAATCTCACCATGCAATTCTTTGCTAATACTCCTTAGGGATTCAAGACCATGGATATCTGTATCTTTGAGTTCCACTTCATGCAGATGTAAATCAGGTAATTGTGATTTTAGTGATTTCACATTTGTTGCTTCGTTTTTTCTCCTAGTGCGGATGAAGTCATGATCTAAGTCAGGAGTCATACGGTTAATCACACACCCTGATACAGGTAACTCGAACTCAGCAAGTGATTCATGAGCTCGTACTGTCTCATTAATACCCATTTTTTCGGGAATAGTAACTAATGTGAAACGTGTAACATCCGGATTACATAGTATTCTACGGACATGCAGAACTCTTCGTCTGAACTTTTCAAGTTCTTCACGCATCTTCTCGCCATCTTTAGAACCAAACATCATAGCCCTAAGACCACCAGTTAGGCGATGCATTTTGATAATTTTATCAGCCCACTTCTCGATTATCTCCGGTAATGCAAGGAATCTCAAAGTGTGGCCAGTAGGGGCGGTATCGAATACAATTACATCCCAATCAGGGTTTTCAAGATGTTTCAATAACTCATCGAAAGCCATGGCTTCATCAAGTCCAGGCAGTACCATTTCTGATGCGTTTAAGTCCGGATCTTCACCTCCCATTAGTGGGCCCAAAGTATCAGTCAATTTTGGAATATGGTCTGAAATTCTTGCTTCAGGGTCTAACTCCAGACCCCAAAGACCAGGCACACCTTCAACTTCAGTTGGTGACGAACTTAACTGAACCCCAAGACTATCAGAAGTACTGTGAGCCGGGTCGCTGCTAACAAGAAGCACCTTGAATCCTGAATCTGCTAATCCAACTGCAGTTGAAGTGGAAGTCGTAGTTTTACCAACACCACCTTTGCCACCGAACAACAGTAGTCGTGCCATGTCACAGCGTCAAGTTGGCCATATTCAAGCCTTAGGCTTACAAAACTCACTTCAATGGTGATTATCAGGGCCACATGCATGGCAGCCTTAGCCCTATTCCAAGTCGCATCCATCCTTGCTTTAGTTGGCATGGGATTAGGATGGCGTGGAGTGATGACCAAATATTCAGGTTTTTACGATCTTCCAACGGCATGGAGTATGATGTTTTGGGGGATACTACTGGGCGGATTCTACGGGAAAATGGCGGATGAATTTATTCTATTACCGCTTATTTCTGAAGGAGGATTTCCTTTCACTAATTTCATCTTGTGCTTGGTACTTGGCGTCATAGTACACTTAATTCTTAGAAGAGAGCGAGTTAGAAAAACCGGATCTCAACCAACCACAGGGTGGGCATTAGGATTATCTGTCGGTGGAATGATAGGAATGTATACGATTTATCGAGTCATAGAAAATGAGCCTGATATCTCAATTTTTTTGGTTATTACTGTAGTACTGATAGCATTGTTGAGCCCAAGAGGACACGCACTAATTTTCAGTAGACATGGATATGAAATGTTACAAGATAAGAGATGGCGGGCTACATTCAAGACATTCGTTCTATGTTCTGTTTTCTTAGTAGCTCTGTACTCATCTATGTTTGATGTCCGGACATGGATATTTGTAATTCCGGTTCTTATGATTGCTGAAAGAAAGGCTCATGATTGGGTTTGGGCAGCTGTACCTAGGCCAGCAAGAAGAAGGCTTAGGCGAATATGGGCTGATGCTTCGCGGAATATAGTTGAAGAAGAGTAGTAATTGACTACTTACAAAGGATACTAATGAGTAATAATTCATTTATTTCTACAGTATTTTCACTTTTAGTGATGGGCAGAACCTTCATGGGGGTACCGCACAGGGAGACAACGATGGGAACCTGTCCCTTCTGCCGTGCCCAAACCTTGCCGGGCGATTCGATATGCTACAGTTGTGGTAGGGTCATGACTGGCGCATCTGGAATGGATTCAAGAGCACGAGGAGAATTTAACAGATCTCCTACCCGAAAGGCAAGAAAAGGTCGTGCTCCGAGACATGCTAGGAGTGAGAATAAAATTAGGAGGGGCGGAAAGAAGAAGAGAAGTAGAATCAACCAACTAGGATTGATTGCTCTCATTGCATTCGTATTCTTCACACCTGACGCAAAACAATTCGTTCTAGCTAAATGGGCTGAAATCGAAGATTACATCAATGATGCTCTTGCACCACGCCAAATCTACCCATTGGAAGCAGATTATACAGTCATCAGAAGTATAGATTTGTGGAATAATGGTTCAGGTATTGGGCATCTCGAAGAATCGATACCTCTACCTGTTGATGTCACAAGTAACGAAGGAGGTGCAGTTGCACTAGCATTCTCTGATGGAACGGAAGTTGAGAAATCAAAGATTCAGGATATTCAATCTATGGAATTACGGATAGATGGCGACATTATCGATATACCAATAGAAGGGTTGCCAACAAAAAGTAAAGATCAGGCTGTAATTACCTCCGATGGAAACCAAGTTTGGTGGCCAGGTAAGGGAGTGGGTTCAGATAAATGTCCTCACGGGCCTTGTGTACGCGTATCAATCGATGTCCCCGGCGGCACTCATGAGAGTGTTGATTTCGCTGTGACACTGAAATCCACTACACACACTTGGTGGCATTCAACCAAAATGAATGGAAAAATCGACGGGAAGTCCGAAGGAAATAGCCTATCTCGTTCAGGAACATTTGATGATATTGCAGATAGAGGAATGGGTTCTAGAGCAAACACATATGCTTCAACACAGTACTGGTATGATAGAAATGATGGCGCCAACCCCTCAAACTGGGCTATAGATGGAAGACAACAAACAGCACCCACTGTTTACCAAACAGCTGCAAGTATCAAAGCATCATTACCTAGTGATTTGAAAGACAATGTCTATGCATATGCTAGGGCAACTTTCGATTGGCTCAATGACAATGTACCTTATGATGTGAGTGCACCTAATGTCGCAAGAAGTGGAGAGCAATGTCTGGACACAGGAATTGGAGATTGTGATGAGCAGTCAAATGCATTCATGAGTATTATGCGTGTCCAAGGTGTCCCTACATGGTATGTATTTGGAGCTCTAGCAGACCCACAATTCGAATCATGGCAAGGTCACGCTTGGGCTTACATCATGATCCCGATGTCGGATGAATGGTGTGAAGATAATGGTGTGATTCTAGATACGTGCTATATTGAAGGCTCTGTAGATGTGGTTAATCACAAATGGCTAGTTCACACACCTACTGCGTACATAGATTGGGTCGAAAAGGCACCTTGGTCAAATGTTGACGGGTACTATTCCGGCGGTTCTATTTCGGGTAGTGATTTCAAGAGAGTTCGTTCGTTTACTACCGAAAGTTACGATGTATCCGGTGGAGATTGGGAAAATATCTGGGCTGGTGAAGATCTATCATGAGGGTAATAATTGGTGGGGGAGGCAGAGTAGGCACTGGCCTAGCTCGAGCTTTACGCAGTGAAGACAAGGAAGTTGTCCTTGTGGATAATAGTGCAAGGGCTGTCAAAAACTCTCAAGGTATGGATATTCTAGTATTACATGGAGATGTTACTGATAGAATGAAATTTGTTGAGGCTGGTATCGAAACAACTCAAGTCTATGTTGCAGCAACAAACTCTGACGAAAGGAATATCCTTTCTTGTGCCTTAGCCAAACATGTTCATGCTGAAGAGACAAATGGCAAGGGTAAGTTGATGACAATTTGTCGTGTTAGGAATCCAATGTTTGTTGATGAATACAAATCTGGAAAGTTAGCAAAGTGGGCAGGTGTAGATCACGTCGTTCATCCAGTTGATGGTGCCATTGAAAGGCTAATGTCTGGGCTGAGGTCATCTTCTTTGACCGAAGTTATTCCATTTGAAGCGGATGCTTACATCGTAGAACTCGATGTTAAATCAAAAGCTGGCGGAGTTGTTCATAGAACACTTAGAGAGTCTGGAGCAAAGGTCGAAGGTGGAATGCCGCTATTAGTGGGGCTGAAGCGCGACGGTATGCAAGGAAAGGTACCTACTGCTGATGACCAAATACTTCCAAATGACAGAGTCGCAATTGCTACTGCTGGTGAGTCATCATTCAATCGTATTCTGAGAATATTCGGACACGATCCAATTGATTTCCCAGATAATCCAAAGGTCGCAATTTTCGGAGCCGGTTTGATAGGCACAAGATTGGCTAAGGCATGGTTAGATGCAGAAGGAACTGTAACCGTAGTTGAAAGAGATTTAGAAAGAGCAAACAATTTGGCAGGATCAGACATTGGTAACCGACACGGTATAGAAATCATTCATGGTGACCACTTAGACAAGGATTTACTTTCGGAAATAGAGATAGGATCTCATGATATCGCAATATCTGCATTAGATAATGACCACGCATCGATTGCAGCAGCCCTGCTAGCAAGTGACATGGGTGTCGAAAGGACTGGCCTGATAATGTATGATGCGGATTTAGTAAGTGTAGTTCGAAGGATGGGAATTACATTTTCAGTAGACAGGAAACGTGTTGCAATAGATTCAATTCTAGCCAGAATTCATTCTGAATTACCAGGCCCTTATGCAGTACTTTCAACAGTACCGGATGTAATTGGTATCTGTTTGCCAATCAATTCGAAAGTCAAATTTGCTGGTAAAACAATCGCAGATGCGGGTTTGCCTGAATGGTGTAAAGTTGCATTTATTCAAAGACAAAACATACATGATGAATGGGAAACTATGCGCCCCTCTTCTACAAAAACCATACTCGAAGGTGATCGCTTGACTATATTCTTGCCTCCTGATCGAGTTGATGATTTGGAAAAGAAATTCAAGGTGTGATGAAAAATGCGTCGAGACGTACTATCACTCATCGTCGGATGGACGATGATGGCAATGATTATTCCATTGTCATTCAGTTTCATCATTACCTGGTGGCTTGACGGTTTTGGAACCGCCTCGGTTGCATTTTTGCTTCCGATATTAATTTCAGGATTTGTTGGAGTTTCGCTTCTAAGCCTAGGGGTGCGTTCAGATACAACTCAAAGACTGAGAGATAGAGAAGCATTTGCAGCAGTTGCTTTAGCATGGCCAGTGGCTGTGTTCATTGGAAGTTTTCCGTTCTGGTTGGGTGGAGTATTTCATGGCCCATTCACCGATGGTTCGGAAATGTCCGACATAGCAAGAGGGTTTGTCAACTCCTGGTTTGAATCTATGTCTGGATTTACTACTACTGGTGCTACTGTTATCGAACATTCGATGAGTCCGAATTGTATTCCAGGAACAACACCAGATTGTATTAACGCTCAACCAAAAGGGATTTTGATTTGGAGATCACTTACACAATGGCTAGGTGGCATGGGAATAATTATGCTAGGATTAATGCTCCTTTCGAGAGTTCTTGGTGGTGGAATGGCTCTTGCACGTGCTGAGTTAACTGGTCCATCTCTTTCTCGCCTAAGGCCTAAGTTACAGCAAACTGCAATCGCATTGTGGACTATTTACATCGTTCTAACCACATTGGAAATTCTTCTCTTGTGGGGCGTAGCCGACCTTACGATGTTTGATGCCTTTAATCATGGATTAACCACTATGCCATCTGGTGGTTTTTCTACACATGATGCATCTATTGGCTACTATGATAGCTTCATTGTTGAATCAATAATCATATTTTTCATGTTCTTTGCTGGAGTGAATTTCACACTGATTTGGCTAGCCTGGGAAAGGCAATGGGACAAGGTGTTTGGTGACCAAGAAGGTCGTAGTTATGTTTTGTTAATCTTAGTTACAACAGCATTTGTTTTCATTGCATTGATGTCACAAGGAAGTAATGTTGATGATGGTTTCTTTGATTCATTATTCACTGTAATATCTATAGGAACTTCTACTGGATATACAACTACAGACTACATGATGTGGCCAGTAGTCACTCACATACTTCTATTTCTTCTGATGATTGTGGGTGCTTGCGCTGGTTCAACAAGTGGTGGATTGAAGTTGATGCGAGTAAAACTTGCTCTCAAAATTGCATGGAGAGAAATTGGCAGAATCGCACAGCCAAAAAGAATTTTTAGAATCAGAATGAATAATGAGGTTGTTGAGAATGATCGACTTGGATTAATCATAGGTATGCTATTTGTTTGGACTGGAGTATTTGCATTATCTTGCATTCTATTGGCAGTTACAATGCCCAACTCTGATTTTGAATCGGTTGTAGCTGTAGTAGCTTCTGCATTGGGCAATACTGGACCAACTTTAGGGGACTATGGTCCGTCTAATACCTGGGCTTCAATGGGTACTCCATCTTTATTGATAACATCTGTATTGATGTGGTTTGGACGACTTGAATTGATGACTGCTTTACTTTTGCTACACCCACGTACATGGAAGAGAGAAGAAAGAGAAGCACCAGACCGAGCATCGGTCAAGTTGATCAAGGAACTATTTGAAAAAATGGAAGATAAAGCGGTGGACAAAGAAAAATAATCAGAACAAAGTTTTCTGCCCTACGTCTTTTACCTCATCATC
Organism: Candidatus Poseidoniaceae archaeon; assembly: GCA_045568475.1. Lineage (GTDB taxonomy): Archaea > Thermoplasmatota > Poseidoniia > Poseidoniales > Poseidoniaceae > MGIIa-K1. Next base: position 54,349 of record JBJLAY010000047.1, read on the forward strand.
GATTTTCTCAACTTCTATTTCTTTGATTACTTCATCAATGGATTCAACTACTAATTCAGGTTCCATAATCAACTTCTCTAACTCTTTTGAATAGCGCTCCATCAAGTCCTTAGTAGAACGATGAGATACTTTGAGCCCACAAATTGCGGCATGTTCTTCAGGAGAGAGTTGTAATGCGAGTGAAATCGAAAAATCTTCACTATTTTCAGACTGGACTGCTACTAGTGATGGCAAAAGTTCCTCACGAACTGCCTTAATTGAACAACCACATGTCTCAGCAAGGCGTTCTACAACTGAACGCTTAACCCAAGATGATCCTCTTCTTAGGAACCCAGGATATGTACAGAAAATCCTACCTTCAATAGGTTTAGAGGATGTTACACTAGCGGATAATCCCGCTAGATTAGATGACCAATACCATGAACGGTGAGCTGTATTTCTAAACCTAGTTGTGAGCAAAGTATCAGCTAATGACAGAGATGATGATCCTCTTCTTACTGCTTTGTTATCTGTGAAAACAACACCATTATTCCATGAAATCCAAGCAACCATATCATCAGGGCTTTTGTCTAGAGAACGTGTCGCAG
>JBJLAY010000048.1:0-17735 GCA_045568475.1 Candidatus Poseidoniaceae archaeon
ATTGAGTTACTTAGAGTGCGAGAGCCGGGACTCGAACCCGGGTTCAAGCGTTGGCAACGCTCGGTGATAACCACTACACTACTCTCGCAAGTGTAACCCTCGGATTGGACAGGGGTATAAACCGTTATCGATGAGTAATACAGGCCGAATCAAGCGTCTCCAAAGCCGCCTAGACCGCCTTCCTTTTCGGAACCACGCATCACGTAAATCGTAGCGCCAGCAATAACTAGAATACCTAATCCTGCTAATGCTACGTATGTCAAGACATTACTTGTTGATTCACCGGCTAATGATGAACTGCCTGGCTCTTGTAATACAATTAGCACAGACTCAGAATTGCTCTGTGAACCATATACATCCATTGCTTTCACTATGAGCTCGTGAGTACCTAAAGCGATATGGCTCTTCACCGTAAATTGTTTTGAATAGGTTCCATCTCCGTTAGATGTCATTGTGTACCAAGTATTCGACTTACCGGGAGGTGCCAAATTACCTAATTTCACTTTGACCCAATCTAAACCGTCATGGTCCGAAACGGATATTGTAAGAGTGTACTCAACATCTTCATCACCGACTTCAATAATTCTTGTTTCGCCTATGTCTAAGAATGGAGGTTCATTCAAAATGGTAATAGATACGTCTTCATCATTTTCAGATTCAATGTGATATTGTCCAGAAACAATTGTCCTTTCAACAATAATTGATGAATCCAATTCATCGACCATTCTGATCTTCAGCAAGTGTTCACCGGGGCTCATTCCTGAGGGAACTATGATTTCTCCAATCCATATGTTTCCAGTTCGATTAAGTTGTGATAGTTCGCCTCCATGCATACGCATGTCTATCGATACTTCAGCAACTCCGTGGCCGTCAAAAACTTCTGCATTCACAATAATCATGTCACCTCTTATGATTATTGAAGGCGCCAATTCAATAGAAATTAGTCTTGGAGGTTGGTTTAGTACTGTGATGTTGGCAGAATCGTAGTCTGTTGCATCGAAAGCATCAGTTACTGTAACATTTATCGGTAATTCTCCCAATTCCAAACCAGGCACCATGATCTCTGCAGTCCAGATGTCATCTCCAATAATACGGTCTCCATTCAGACCTTTGTCGTTCAGAGTTACATCGCCTATCATTCCAATCGATTCTGCGTTTGCAGTAACCGTTACGATATTGAAGTCAATATCGGAAACAGTCACTTCGATGTAACCCGGTGCTCCTCCTTCATTGGTTACTACTCCTTGTGCTAGTGTGATTAAGTCAATACTTGGATCGTGATTATCATGAACAGAGATGATAGAGGGTGATAGAACTCTACTTACAGATTGATTCTCAGTAAGATTGACTAATTCACCATCTTCACCAAATTCAACCTGTAAATTGCGATTAATTTGAACATTCAGTCCCGATAATGGTCCATCATTAATCAGATTACCATTTGCAGTACCTTCAACTCCATTCGAATATATTCCTGACCAGACTACTGTATCTACTAGGTGTCCATCCATCTGTACCGTCTGAGAATTACCAGTAGTTACAGTTAGTGCGATACCATCTTGTAAGTCAAGCAAGAACACATCGCCAGTCATTGCATCTACGGGGGTGAATCCTGACTCTCTGTTGATTGTAACATCTCCGATTCCATCCTCTACTTCTGGGGCCTCGGGAGTATTTTGGATTGGAGAGTTTGCATGAATCTCATCTCCGCTGCTAGGGTCTGGACCTGATTGACTCCAAACCGTTCTAATTGTACGATTATCCCAGTCTGATTGCTTGGCATCATAAGACCAAGATTCATTGTGATTTGCTCCTGCTCCTAAGTCAGAGTTTGGTAGGGCAGCAATCCCAGTAATGTTGAACCAGTCTTCCTGGTGGACAATTATGACATCGAATAAAGAACCGGTGTCATTAGCTTGTGTAGTAGTGTCCTCAATGGTTCTTACTACTCCAAAATTTCCTTGAGCATCACCAGTGATAATTCCATCGATGTGAAGGTCATCAACTGTTACCATCCCGCTTTCTTGCTCTTGGTGGAAGTCATGTATTGTTCCATTAATTTGTACACTTGCATTTTCGTCATTTCCGGAGAAACCAAATGTTCCATGGCCGATCATCTTGTTCAAATGTCCGACCCTGACTCCATCTTCCCATCTTTCTAGAGATTCGAATGAATCCAATGAAATATCCATCCGAGTATCATTGTTTTCAACAATCAAGTCAGCAGTTGCTTCAAATTGAGTGTGAGATAAACGCCTAGTTCCGTTTGAATCCCAGGTTTCGATTAATAGAACAGCCAAATCACCATCCAGATTCATCATTTCATCATCTTCGTCAGCTAGCACAGAAATGGTTCCATTGGCTTCAAGCCTGAATCTTTCATCGATTATGCCATTTACCATTGAACGATTAATCCAAGCGTCACTAACCGTGCCTTCAATGTCGACAGCACCTTCATCTCCGTTGTTGGTAACTTCGATGATTCCACTACCCCTAGCGTCGAATAATTGGCCGGTCATAATTCCATCAACAGTTGTTTCATTTCTCCAAACAGAATTCAAATCAAGCATTAACGAAAACCCGTTATCCGCTGTGTTTGAAACAACCTGTAGGCTCCCATTACCCATTTCCCACGATTCCAATGTACTTCCTACACGTTTCTGCCATCCTTGGCCATCGAATATGAAGATGTATTTCTGAGTCCCATTTTCATTTTCCCATTGTTGATTCATTTCCCAATGAGAATCCCTAGTTACTTCGTGATCAGCCAATGGTTGGCCCCACAACCCTACGGTGACAGCACGTGTGACAGTTCCTGTATCAACAGTAATTGTATCCCCGTGGGCTAATGTGGTGTTCAAGACGACACGCAGGTCTTCTCCAGTAGTATCGTAAGTTACTCCCACGTCTAACGATATTCCGTTTTGGATATGTGTTATACTAACTTCGGATATGTTGACATCACCTGTCAATATGTATGCATGTTCACTAGTCCAGTCAACATTTATTGTTACCGGGACGGTTTCTTCAGCATTAGCTAAGGGAACTAAAGCGGTCAAAAAAAGTAGAATCAGCAGACTAGCCCTTGCCTTCATGCACCGTGGTACACATGCTACTCTTCAAGACTTGTGGGTTATTGATTAGCCCCAATGGTCTGAAGTAAACGCATTTGGATTCACTGGTTTGTCACCTTCACGCATCCAAATACTTCCGGCGTCACCATAGACGTCACCGAATGGGTCGACTTCAACGACCTCAACTTCGCGGTTCATGTAAGCCTCAACACGCTCGCGAAGTTCTGGCTTAAAGCGCCAGTAGTGAATTCTCCATTCTCTGCCGTCCCAAAGAGTGGTTTCTTCGGATTCAGTTGTTAGAAGATCATAATCTTGGAACATGTAAAACAGGTTTCGGTCAGTCGGTTCCAGGGCATTATCAATGATTCGATCGTAGAAACCGAAGAACCCAAGAGCGTGCTCTGCCATGCCACAAGCAACTTCTGGATCCATCTCCATATCGATGTGTTGTCGTATAGCTTCTGTTAGTTCTGCCATTGTCATTCCCATAAAATCACCGCCGCTCCGGAGTTGATGTCGGCCAACTTTACTCCGCTGCGTACTAATATGTATAGGTCGAAGTCCCTAATTAACCCAGCGGCGATTTTCGTCCAATCGAGTAGTTCAAAGGGGAAATATGTCCCGCAAGGAACATGGATGAGACATTCGCCGAGGGTAATTTTCTCGGTTTGCCCGATTTAGGCGGTGATGCCGACATCCTAATTTCGCCAGTTCCTTATGAACTAACCACTTCTTACGGTCAAGGAACTGCAAATGGACCTGCGGCTTGTATCGAGGCATCTGGTCAAGTTGAATTATTCGATGAATTACTCGGAGAAGAACTACCTGCAGGTGCAGTAATTAGAACTGTGAGGCCATGGGATGGCGAAGGCGGTTCACTACAAGAACAACTAGACGGAATCGGAAAGTATGCTTCTGAACAATATTCAAACGGTGGTTTTCCTATATTCTTAGGTGGAGAACACGGCATACTCCCGGGGATACTTCGAGGATGTCCTGAAAAAGTATCTTTGATTCAGATTGATGCCCATGCAGACCTTCGAGACGAATTAGATGGAGAACCATATTCACATGCCTGTGCAATAGCCCGTTCACTCGACGAGGGTGCTTTGAGCGTTCACCAAGTAGGTATTCGAGCATATTGTCGCCAAGAAGCGGATTACATAGAGAGCGATGAACGAGTTAATACTTGGTTCGCTCGCGATGTAATGAGTCCATGTACTGGAGCTAAGGCATGGAATGAATGGTTGGAAGCGATTGCAAAAATCGAGGGTCCAGTTCATTTGACAATCGATATCGATGGTTTAGATGGTTCATTGGTTCCCGCCACCGGAACTCCTGTGCCGGGCGGACTTTCTTTCTGGCATGTTGTTCAGACAATTGAAACGGCATTTGCTAATTGTGATATTATTAGTGCAGACGTGAATGAGATTGTTCCCGAAGAAGGAACGCCACTCACTCAATTTACCGCTGCTATGATTGCAACCAAGATTGCTGCAGCAAGAATTGCTAGTAGGAGATGATAAAATGGCACACGGCGCACACATCATGCTCGATTGCACCGGTGCTGTAGGCATTGAAGGATCGTGGATGCTATCGTTGATGGAGAAGGCTGTTGACTCATCTGGTGCACGTAGGGTTCATTCACATAACGAAGATTTCGACGGAACCATCTCACCACTTGGTTTTGCATCGGTAGTTTTACTCGATGAAAGTCACGTTAGTGCTCATTGTTATTCTGAGAAGGGTTGGCTTGCAATCGATGCATTTACCTGCGGCGGAACCGATCCGGCAAGAATAATTGAGATAATCGAAAAAGAGTTGAAGCAATCTTATCCTGAAATTAAAATCAACAAAAGGAAACGCGTAGAGAGATTCCTAACAGAGCCGGTTAATGGAGGCGTGCGCGGTTTCGTAGACCGCCATTTCAATCACTTCAATGCAGGAGCATTACGTGATTGCGCCCAATCTCTTGACGACTTTTTGACGGAGGGGGGTAGACTGATGGTAACTCTTGCAGGGGCTATGAGTACAGCTGAAATTGGATGTTCGTTAGCACCTATGATTAGAGCCGGAAAGATTCATGCAATAACTTGTACAGGAGCAAACCTTGAGGAAGATGTATTCAATCTTGTAGCACATTCACACTATCGAAGAATACCAGGGTGGAGGAATCTTACCGAGCAAGATGAAGAAAGATTACACTCAGAAGGTTTCAACCGCGTTACAGACACTTGTATCCCAGAGGAGGAAGCGATTCGCCATATAGAGGATAAAATCCTGAAACAATGGCAGAGCGGTTCGGCATTCCCTCACGAGCACTTAATGGCTATTCTAGATGATTTAGAAGCAGACATTCCGCGTACAGATTCTTGGTTGATCGCCGCAAGAGATGCCGGTATACCGGTTTATGTCCCTGGTTGGGAAGATTCCACTCTTGGCAACATTTTTGCGGCTCATTGCATCAAAGGAGATGTGGAACAAAGCGCTGTCAAAGGAGGAATTGATTACATGATGCACTTGGCAGATTGGTACACGAATGCCGAGCACCCAATTGGGTTCTTGCAGATAGGAGGAGGGATTGCTGGAGATTTCCCAATCTGCGTCGTTCCAATGCTTAGACAAGATATGCAAGAAAACGCACCACTATGGGGCTGGTTTGCTCAAATCTCAGAATCAACAACATCGTATGGTGGATACTCTGGTGCACCTCCTAGCGAGAAGATTACTTGGGGGAAATTGGCACCTGGTACGCCGATGCACATGATCGAGTCAGATGCTACGATTGTTGCACCTATACTATTTTCATATATTCTAAATTAAGAACTGAGTCTTTGGTTTCTTATTCCAACAACAGAAATAGCGATATAACTCAAAGAAGTAATCATGGTAAGCCACCAAATCATTCCAAGGCCGTATGAATAATCATCAGGCTCTTCCCCACCCTCACTCAATCGGAAAAGATGATTGAAATCTGGAATAGTAAACCAGTAAAGAATTAGTCCAAAGACTACTATGCCAGCCATAATGGCACTTAACATATTTTCATACATAGTGACCTTAGTTAATAGTTCATTTTCGCTATCAACAACACCAACATGTTGCAACAGTAGAATAGTCTTAATCGAAAATATAAGCAAACAGAAGATGAGTGAAATTATCATGAAGATTTTGATTACAGTACCAGCATTATCCCAGCTATTATACCAATCGTACTGGTCATTTAGTTGCTCCAGTGACTCATCACATTCTTCTTCAAACTCTTCTTCAGTCTGCCCCCATGCATTATTGTCACTATCTTTACAATAATCTTCTTGGCTACTGATTTCTGCCTCAATTAGAACCAGCATATTGCTATAATCCATTCCACTAAATCTTACTTGTTCATACTCTTCTCCATCTGTGATTGAATCTCCGTTGGTGTATACTTTGGTATCTCGGACCTCTTCAATAATAATTTCAGACGTACCAAAACTCATTGTAGTTCCATAACCAGTGCCTTGAGATAGTCCTCGCCACTCTCTTTCCTCATAATCGTATTCTTCCGACCAATCTGCAGTATACCATTCACCAGAATTCAATCCAGTAAATATCAACATTAGCATAGCGAATGTGGCAAATAAAGTAGAGATTTGATATCCTCCATATTCGAGCAAATCCAGATTTTTTTGACTACTATATTGTTTTCTTTTATCAATAATTTTGGTTTGTGGTTTTGATTTAGTCCTTGATTTCTTTTTCAATTTTGAAAGATTAAGCGATCCGGTTGTTTTCTTTCTTGTGGATTTAGGTTTTTCACCCCATTCGTAATCATTCCCGCAATAAGGGCATTCGAAGAGCCCGTAAGCTCCGTCATCCATCTCCAAGTCCTCATCACAGTGGGGGCATTCGATTACTACCATGAATTCAGAATTATAATTATCAGATATAACTCCTGTTCCGGCAATTAAGAAAATAACAGTCAGATTGATGACTTAACGACTCTTGGGAGATTTATGCGCGGACTCGCTGTGTTCCTTGCGGTACTTGTCGTTCTGCCTGTATTGGCTAGTGCAGAACAAGCATGGCCGGGTGAACCAATAGACAACCACGTACACATGTCTTGGGCAGCCCTCACACTCGAAGTGAATGAGTGGGCTGACGATTATCCCGATATTGTAGACCTGGCGGACATAGGTGAGTCAGAATTAGGAAAGACCCTTTGGGTAGTAAGAATTTCTGATTGGTCAATGGAAACCAAAGAAGATGGTACAGCCAAAGAAATCATCTATATCGATGGAGGTCACCACGGTAACGAATATTTGGGTACAGCCTTGGCATGGCTTTCTGCTAAATGGTATATCAACGGCTGGAATGATGGTAATGAAGAGGCAGTCCGGGTGTTGCAAAATTCTGAAATCCATGTTCTGATAATGCTAAACCCAGATGGAAATGATTTCGATACTAGGTGGAATATCAATCAAGTTGATTTGAATAGAAACTATGACCACTATTGGAATACTTGTCCTACTACTCAGCCAGGAAGTAGTGCATTCAGTGAATCAGAAACCAGTGCAAATTCGAACTACATGAATACTGTAGTTCCAGATGCAGACCTTTACGTTACTATGCATACAGGCGTTTGGATAATGCTCTATCCATGGGGCAAATGGCCAGACCAACCCTCCGATTGGGAGTTATTCCACGGAATCAGAGATGAAGTTCATGCAAATATCTCAGATATTCCAATCCAAAACGCGAATCAAGGGTTGTACCCTAATTGTGGCACCAGTCGGGACTATGGGTATGGAGTGATGGGCTTCCCAACTTTCACATTCGAGACTGATGATGAACAATTTGTTCCAGGATCATTTGAATCACTAGACGATAGATTAGAGGAAGAAATGGATGTTATGAGATATCTAATCGACAATGTTTGGTATTGGCGGGCCCGCCTAGTGTTGGATGATTTTTCTCTTGATGATGAAGAAGTTACATTCACAGTTAGCAATCTAGGCCATGCCAGTACTAGAAATGCAACTTTACAATATGTAAATGGTGATGACATACTATGGCAGTCAAGTAATTTCACAGCTAATGCTAGCGGTACAACCACTGTTACAAGCGCTGGTTTTGACCAAGAAGGCGGAGAATGGAGATTTTCGTACCAGAAAAGAGTGATCAATTCAGCCGCCTGGGTTAACGAAAGCGTGGATGTTGGTGACTACGAGGTAGGATTCTTTGCTCAATCTGTTGCCACTCTCATTTGGGCATTCCAAATCGGTATCGTGCCGCTGGTGGTAGTTTGTTTCGCGTTTTGGTGGTCTAGAGAAGAAAAACCACTAGTGATGGACGAAGAAATTCCACTAGATGCTGAACTTATTGAATGAGCCGAATCGTGCGCATCTTCAATAGCCAAGCACTATTCCCATAGTTTAGGTGAGCCAATGAAGGTAAACGTAAACACTAACGATAACATCAACGGAACTCTAGTACTTCCATTGTGGCAAGACAGCAAAAACATGGTTGCAGGTAGTGAAGCAGGAGTACATAGGGGCCTGAAAACTCAAATAGAAACTATTCTACAAGATGGAGATTTCAAAGCGAAATCTGGATCAGCAATGACTCTCGCTGGAACTGAAGGTGGAAAGGCACTACTTGTCGGACTAGGCAAGGAAGACGAAGCAACTCTTCAATCAATGAGGGAATCAGGAGCAAAGGTTACAGCAAGCCTTGCTAAAATCCATGGTAAAACTTTGACTGTCAAGTTCCACGGAATGGAAGATGCTCTTATGGCTGCCTTCGTAGAAGGAATGATACTCAGAGATTACTCATATGATCATTACAAGGCGAAAGATGAAGATTCAGATGATACAGAGATTACTGCACATGTTACTTGTGAAGTAGAAAAAACCGATGCTCTAGCAAAAGCAGCTGAACTTTCATCAGCAGTTGCTACAGGAGTTTACCTAGCAAGGGACTTAGGAAACGCCCCTCCTAATGACATGTACCCAATGGCATTTGCAGAACAGGCAAGAGAATTTGGTAGAGAGCACGACAATGTCGATGTAAAGATCATCAATTACGACGAAGCGCGTTCTTTGGGAATGGGTGGTTTAGTTGGTGTAGGTATGGGTTCATACCGAAAACCATGCATCGTAATCTTCGAGATAAACCCAGACAAGCCAGGCCCGAGCCCTTGTATTGTCGGTAAAGGAATTACATTTGACACAGGCGGTATCTCAATCAAGCCATCTCCTTCTATGGACGAGATGAAGTATGATATGCACGGTTCTGCCACAACATTCGGTGTTATGCAGGCTCTAGTTGCTAGTGGACATAAGGATCGAGTAATCGGTTTAACATGCATGGCTGAAAACATGCCATCTTCCAACGCTCAGCGCCCAGGAGATGTAATCACAACCTATTCTGGAAAAACCGTTGAAGTTCTAAACACAGATGCTGAAGGTCGTCTAGTATTATCCGATGGTCTTTGGTATGCAGGAACTGAACTAAATCCTTCTTACATGATTGATTTGGCAACACTAACAGGTGCTTGCGTCGTTGCTCTTGGCCACGAAGCTAGTGGACTTTGGTCCAATAATGATGAATTATTGAACAACATCAAGAAGGCAGGAGAGCACTGTGGAGAAATCGCATGGCCAATGCCATTATTCAAGGCGTTCGAAAAAGAAATGACAGATTCAAAGATTGCCGATGTGCGCAACCTTGGAGCAGGTCGCTGGGGCGGTTCAAACACTGCAGCAGCATTCCTGAAGCAATTCGTTCCTAACAAGGGCGATACTGACGAACAGATTCCTTGGGCTCATTTAGACATTGCAGGTACTGCATGGGGCGCTAAGACCAACAAGATGGTCAAGACAGGAGCAACTGGCATCCATGTCAGGACTCTTCATCACTTGATTACCGGACAGTAATTACTGAGTGAAGTGTTTTATCGCTTGACGAGTGATGTCGATTACAAGATCGACTTCAGCGCTCGTAATGCCAAAGTGAGGCGTATATCTTAACGCGTTCAATCCACCGTGAATAACTCCAAGTCCGTGCTTTCTGCACCAAACCTCGACTTCATCGAATCCAACTACTGTTAGAATACTAGGCTCAAGTTCTGCAGATATTAGCAGACCAGTTCCCTGAACTTTGGTTATAGTTCCTGGTAATTCTTCGGCTAACGAATTCAACTTGTCTACGAATTCAACTCCACGGTCTCTTATGTTCTGTCTTAGTTCTGGAGTAATTCTCTCAAGAACAGCAACTGCGGTTTCAAGTGCTCTAGGATTAGTAGTCATTGTGTTGCCGTATATTCCAACCACATACAATCCTGCAGCTCTTTCATTCAATCCTAATACTGATAATGGGTATTGGCCAGCGTTTAGCGCCTTTGACCATGTTTCAAGGTCAGGTGCTTCAGCATCTTGGAAGCCTTCGTAGTCTACTACCGAAAGTGTTCCTTGGCCTCTAATTCCCGCTTGAATTGAATCTATGATTAGCATTGAACCATTCTCTGCAGTCAACCTTCGAGCTTCGTCATAGAAACTTCTGTCGATACATTGGCCTGGGTTTCCTTCCCCTTGAACTGGTTCAATTGACATTGATTCGATGAAGTATCCGTTCTTTTCAGCATCTGCAAACGCATCTTGTAGTGCAGAAATGTTGTTTGAAGGAACTAAGATTAGATTATCTCTTTCCGAGAATGTTTTCAAGTTCTTATCGTATGACGCTTTGCATGAATGAGAAATTTGAGCAGGCCTATCAGTGCGACCATGAAACGCTCTTTCGATTGCTAAGAGTTTCACAGGCTTACCTTCATGTCGGCCACCAGGACCTGTCATTATCTTAGAATTGACATCGCAAATTCTCATTGCTACTGTCATTGATTCCGACCCGGAGTTCATACAAATGAACTTGGAGAAAGGGCAACTGCCTCTAGTATGGCCAAGTTCCTTTCTTAGTGCATCAGCCATACGCGCTTGACTGAAAGAAGGTGTCATTACGTTAGCCATGACGTGATTTTCACTCATCGCTTCGATAATATCAGTTGGGCCGTGGCCACCTCCTAGCATTCCATATCCTCCATTGTCATGAAGTACAGCACCATGAGAGGTCACAATCCATGGGCCCCTGCCGGCGATAGCAACGTATGGGTTAACAGTGGCTGGAGCATAGAAATTAACGAAGTCTCGTTGCAAGTACTTCACTAAATCTGCTTCATCCATCATTAGTTTCTCAGAAGGGAATTGGATTTGTTTAGCAGATGCTTCTTCAATGGCCTGAATCAATGTGTTATCCTTGCCGATAAAGTCTAGGATCACATCATCTGGAAGACCGATGGTTTCGGGAGTTCCACTAGCATTTCGCATCTGCTCCAGTAACGCCATCGCACTTGCCATGAACAAAAGGCGTCAGAGGCGTATATTGAACATTATCCTGTATTTGTTCATATTTTGCAATTAGATGCTCATTATCAACTCGGTAACTTTGCCGATTCCACTAATTATGCTGACTTTCAGCATAACACCATTTTGTGGTGATCAGTCTTCGTCTTCATCGACTACTTCGAAGTCTGCATCAACAACTCCTTCGTCAGAAGGGGCATCTCCAGATTCTTCTTGCTCAGCCATTTCAGCGGCTGCAGCCTCGTAAAGTTTAGCTGAAATGGCGTGCATTCCTTCTTCGATTTCTTTGACCTTTGCTTGTACAGCGGCCTCGTCGATTTCGTCGAGTTCCTTTGCCTCACCTTCTTCATTTTGTAGCAATGCTTCCAATTCATCTACCTTTGATAAGACAGGTTCTTTGTCTTCATCGTTCAACTTCTCGCCAGCTTCTTCTACTGTTCTGCGGGTTTGATAGACAATTTGGTCTGCCATGTTACGCATCTCAACTTGAGCCTTCAATCTCTTGTCAGCTTCAGCAAATTCTTCAGCTTCAGCAATCTTTGATTGAATTTCATCCTCGGATAGTGATGTACTAGATTCAATCTTGATCGATTGCTCCTTACCAGTTCCCTTATCTTTCGCAGACACATTCACGATACCGTTTGCATCAATGTCGAATGTAACCTCGATTTGAGGAGTTCCACGAGGTGCAGGCGGGATGCCCATCAGATGGAATTGTCCAAGACTTACATTGTCCTTAGCAAACTCTCTTTCACCCTGTAGTACATGAATTTCTACAGCAGGTTGGTTGTCGCTCGCTGTTGAGAAAACTTCTGAGCGGCGACTAGGTATTGTAGTGTTTCTTTCAATCATTGTTGTTGTTACTCCACCGAGGGTTTCGATACCAAGTGTTAGAGGAGTTACATCCAGTAGCAGGATGTCCGAGACACCTTCATCACCAGCAATAATTCCTGCTTGTAGAGCAGCACCCATGGCAACTGCTTCGTCAGGATTAATGCCCTTGAAAGGCGACTTTCCTGTTTCCTTCTCAATAGCATCCTGAACTGCAGGTACTCTTGTAGAACCGCCAACTAGGATTACCTTGTCGACTTCTCCCTTGGAGATACCAGAATCTTTCATTGCTTGGCGAGTAGGCTTCATTGTCTTCTCGACTAGAGGCGCAATTAGTTCTTCGAATTTAGAACGGGAAACAGTGATGTCTAGGTGTTCTGGTTGTCCATCTTTCATTGTGATAAATGGTAGGTTGACCTGGGATTGTCCAGTTCCTGACAATTCGATCTTAGCTTTTTCAGCACCTTCTTTCAGTCGGCTCATTGCTTGAACATCTTTCGCCAAATCAATTCCAGAAGTTTTCTTGTATTCTGCTACTAGGTAGTCGATTAGAACTTCATCAAAGTCATCCCCACCAAGTTTGTTATTACCAGCAGTTGCCTTTACTTCGATTTGTGGTTGTCCATCAACATCATAAATTTCAAGGACAGATACGTCGAAAGTACCGCCTCCTAAATCATACACTAGGATTGTTTGATCTTCCTCTTTGTCTACACCATAAGCAAGAGCAGCTGCCGTAGGTTCGTTGATTATTCTTAGAACTTCTAGGCCAGCAATCCTTCCAGCATCTTTAGTTGCTTTACGCTGTGCGTCTGTGAAGTAAGCAGGACATGTAATAACTGCCTGATTGACAGTAGTTCCAAGGTATGCCTCAGCATCAGCCTTCAGCTTTTGAAGGATAAATGCAGATACTTCTTGCGGGGTATATGTCGAGTCATCAACCTTAGTTGACCAGTCAGTACCCATATGCCTCTTTACAGAAATCATAGTTCTTTCATGGTTGGTTACAGCTTGTCGCTTTGCAGTAACTCCAACCAAGCGTTCCCCGCCATCTTTAGAGAATGCTACAACAGAAGGGGTTGTTCTAGCACCTTCTGCATTAGCAATTACTACTGCTTCACCGTTTTCTATTGTTGCAACACAAGAGTTAGTTGTCCCAAGATCTATTCCAATTACGCTTTTTTTTGCCATTTTTTCACTTCCTTTGCGGCTCCGATTCAGAAAATCGGGATGCCTCCGTCTTCATCTTCATCGTCATCATCTTTTGCAAGGTCTACGCTTACATCTGATGCAGCAGGAGAATGATCATCTTCTTCATCTTCATCTATTTCTTCACTAGGTGCATTAAGAGCAGGTCCTTGTGGAGATAATTTGAGAGTAATATCTAGTATGCCGTTGTTAAGAGACCAGTTTACTACATCGTCACATTGGTGCGGTAATTCAATTTGAGCCAGAGGTGGTTCTGCCGGATCATCAAGTACATGCAGGAGCTCACCACCGCTAGATAATGCGACCTCGATTTCCTCGAAATCTTGGCGAGTAGAGAAATCAACAGTGATAGACATATTCCATCCAGAGAGATAAATGTCGTCTGCGGGTAATCTAACAATGTCATTTTGTGGAGAACCATCATCTATTGTTACTTCAGCAGGAGCAGCATCAACCTTCACATCCACTCCAAGGTTCGATAACATATCTTCCATCGGCATCCCTGATTGGAATAATTTCATCAGATTGGACATGTCGAAATTAAATTTCATATCACCTTTAGCGATTTTTTCGGGGTCGAATCCCATAGAATCGAATTGAGTTTTGAATTGCTTCATCAATGCCTTCAATTGGTCCATGTCTACGGACATTCCCATGCCGCGCAACATCTCTGCCATCTGTTCAAGCATCTTTTTTTCCCAATCTTCAGCCATCTTCTCCACCCCACTACTTAACCATCGGTTGTATAGTCGGTGCAGTCGCCCATATATGAACTAAACGCTTAGTCTCACTCAACAGTTTGAAAGTAGACCTTCATGTCGGAAGGTCGATGGCGGAAGAGACTATTCTCGAATCAACACAGAGAACTAGTGGCCGCGAAGCCTTGCGCAAGAACGTGCAAGCAGCAATTGCGCTGGCCGGAGCAGTCCGTTCAACACTTGGGCCAAAAGGTCTGGACAAGTTGCTTGTTGATGACCAAGGTGGGACCTTAGTCACAAACGATGGAGTAACCGTTCTGGAATCTGCACGTGTAGAACACCCTGGTGCCAAGATGATAATCAGTGCCTCATCAACTCAGGATAGAGTTGCTAGAGATGGTACAACATCGACTGTAGTTATTTGTGCAGAAATGCTTCGTAATGCTTGGCAATTAGTGAGGCAGGGGGTACACCCTGCTACAATTGCTAGAGGTTACAGCATTGCAGAAAAATTCGCTTTATCTTCACTGGATGAGTTGGCGATTGAAGCAAATAGTGAACAGATTCTGTCAGCGGTTGAGACTTCCCTGGCAGGTAAACTAGACAGGGCTATGGAGAAACATCTTGCCATTTTGTCTTTCAACGCAGGCGAGTTGATTGTTTCTGATGGAAGAGCAGATCCTACAAGGGTGAAAGTCATCAAACAATCTGGTGGCTCGATGCTTGATTCTACTCTAATCACAGGACTAGCACTTGCCAAAAGCCGAATTCATCCTGAGATGAAAGAAAGGGGAGGGCCAGGCTCAATTTTACTTCTCGATGGGGGTCTTGAACGCAAACAACCACAATTTGAGACCAAACTAAATATCACATCTACTGGGATGTTAGATGCTTTCCGTAAAGCAGAATCAAAGGCATTACTAGCACAAATCCAAAACATTGTTGATATCGGTTGCGACCTATTGGTTTGCAAGGAAGGGGTGGACGAAGAAGCTAGACAGGCTCTTTCGAATCTCGGAATACTGACATACCGAAGAGTTGAGAAGAACGACTTGGATTTACTTTCTCGAGCATGTGGTGCGAATCTAGTTCCAGATGCAGGACGTGCTACTAAAGGCGACCTTGGAGCGTTTATCAAAACTCGAGAGGAATTGCGCGGTGGGATCAACCACTGGATTCTTGATGCTGAAGATAGCGGTGCAACATTGATTGCGCGAGGAAGTACAGACGGCGTTCTTGATGAAGTGGAGAGATGTTTTGCTGATGGGTTAGGAGTTGCCTGCCAACTTCTGGAAGAACCACTTCTATTACCGGGCGGGGGTGCGACACAAGTCGCTTTAGGCAGAAGACTGCGTAGGCATGCAGAATCGGTTCCTGGTAGAGAACAGATGGCTATTGAAGCATGGGCGGATGCACTTGAATCAATACCACGTGCTTTAGCAGAAAATGCTGGTTTTGATGGGATAGACTCACTGCTCAAATTAACTGCAGCTCACAACGCTGATGGAGATTACTTGGGATTGGACTTGGAAACAGGGGAGCCCAGTGACACGATTTCAAGAGGTTTATTGGAACCTTTGAAAATCACAAGGCAAGCGATTTCGGGGGCGACAGAGGCCTCCATCAGTATATTGAGAATTGATGATGTATTGTGGGCACAAATGGATGCCCAAGTCCCAGATGAAGTCCAAGAACAACTTCAGGGACTTGGAGCCGAATAAGGATACGCTCAAGAACGGCCTTCGGACTGGGTAAAACATGTCCGAGGTACCAGACACCATGATGGCTTGGACTAAAGTTCACGATAGAGAGGACGGATTCGAATTAATCGAACACTCAGTTCCATCTCCAGGACCGGGTGAAGTACTAGTGAAAACAGCATCTACAAGCATTTGTGGTACTGATTTACACATTTGGCTATGGGATGAATGGAGTAGAGATGAAGTACCTCTTGGAACAATTACTGGGCACGAAACCTGTGGTGAAGTAGTATCTCTTGGCGAGGGTGTATCTAGCCACAAAATCGGCGATCAAGTCGCAATAGAGTG
This sequence comes from Candidatus Poseidoniaceae archaeon, assembly GCA_045568475.1. Taxonomy (GTDB): domain Archaea; phylum Thermoplasmatota; class Poseidoniia; order Poseidoniales; family Poseidoniaceae; genus MGIIa-K1. Next base: position 16,257 of record JBJLAY010000048.1, read on the forward strand.
CCACCTTGCATGCTGGAATTGTCCAAGATGCGATGAGGGAAATGCCCATATTTGCGAAAATGGCTCAATTTTTGGAGTTCATAAAAATGGAGCGTTCGCACCATATTTCACTATCCCTGCTACCAATGCTAGGCATACCCCTGATGGCTTAGACTCAGTACATGGCTCAATTCAAGACCCGTTAGGAAATGCAATTCACACACTTACCGGTGGTCCAATTGAAGGTGCTACAATAGCGATTCATGGACTGGGACCGATCGGTCTGTTTGCAGTTAATGCTGCCAAGGCTATGGGTGCATCGAAAGTAATTGCAATAGACTGGGACAACAATTACCGCATGGGATTAGCTGAAAAACTAGGGGCAGATTTAGTACTCGGTAAAGGCGATAACATAGTCGAAACTATACTCGCAGAAACCGAAGGTAGAGGAGTCGATAACACATGCGAGTTTTCAGGTTCTCCTGTTGCATTGGCCAATGCCATCCGCTCAACTAGAATGGGCGGTTATCTGAATGTTCTTTCAGTATACGGGAATTCAACTCCAGAAGTGCCGATGAACGATCTAGTTTTCAGATATTTACACCTCAAAGGAATAAACGGCAGGAAAATGTGGTCAACTTGGGATATAATGCATGATTTATTGTCGTCGGGCGCGATAGATGTAGAATCCATCGTAACACACAGATTAGGCATTTCTGAGTTCCAAAAAGGGATGGAACTTACTCGCAGTGGCCTTTGTGGTAAAGTTGTTTTAGACTTCTGAACAAGAAAATAGTCATCTTCGAACGCGACCCAATGTTGAAAGGGGAGACGCGACGGCCTCAAAGCCCGTTGAAGGGCATGAAATATGTTGTCGTCTCGGGAGGGGTCCTCAGCGGACTGGGCAAAGGAGTTACTGCTTCTAGCATCGGTGTTCTTCTCAAGAGTGCAGGACTGCGAGTCACTGCGGTAAAAATAGATCCTTACTTGAATAGTGATGCTGGCACAATGTCACCATTTGAACACGGCGAAGTGTTCGTTTTGGATGATGGTGGCGAGGCTGACCTTGATTTAGGGAACTATGAAAGGTTCTGTGATCTCAACCTTTACCGTGACAATAACATCACTACAGGTAAAATATATTCAGAAGTAATCGAGGCGGAACGACGTGGCGATTATTTGGGTAAGACTGTACAAGTCATACCTCATGTTACGGATTCAATACAAAACTGGATTGAGAAAGTTGCTTCAGTACCAGTTGATGGCTCTGAAGAGATTCCAGAAGCATGTGTAATCGAATTAGGCGGAACTGTTGGCGATATCGAAAGCTCACCATTTATTGAAGCGTTAAGACAATTCCAATTCCGTGTAGGAAGAGAAAACATCTGTTTCGTGCACGTTTCTTTAGTTCCAGTAATGGGCCCTGTAGGGGAACAGAAAACAAAGCCAACTCAACATACTGTCAAGGAATTACGCGGTTTGGGAATCACTCCTGACGTG